>NZ_JBMKHN010000015.1:0-111561 GCF_049238425.1 Enterobacter cloacae complex sp. IR5401
GTGGGGTCTCCCCATGTGAGAGTAGGGAACTGCCAGGCATCAAACAAGTGAAGAGGCCATCCGCAAGGATGGCCTTTTTGCGTTTGTTTGCTGAAAAACGGCAGGCCTTAAGAAGCCGTCACCCGGCAGATTTCAGACTGCACACCACGCCGAAATAAACGCTGCAATCCCCTCCACATTATTTAAATCCAGAACCGGTACTTTCAGCGTCAACGCAACGTCACTGGCCACGGCAATCACATGTTCATCCAGCGTTAACTCACTTACGTCATGTCCGGCATCGCTTCTGAATAGCAGGATCTTCGCAACAGCCTCATGCTTAAACCCCTCAACCAGCACCAGATCCAGCGTGGAGTGATCCATCCGGCTGACAAGATAAGCGAGATCCAGCGGTGCTTCATCCGGTGTTTCTGTCATTAACGCCCAGCGCTGGTTACTCGCCACCATCGTTTGTGCAGCGCCAGCCTTACGCAGCTCATAGCTATCTTTCCCCGGTTTATCGACATCCATGTTATGGTGCGTATGCTTAATCAATCCGGGACGAATGCCTTTGGCGCAAAGTGCAGGTATCAGTTTTTTTAGCAGCGAAGTTTTCCCGGTGCCACTCCAGGCTGAGATCGCTAATACGGGTATCATTTTCTCTCCTGCATCATCTGCAAATCTTCCGTCGTGTTTACATTCACAAACGCCGATTTCATGTCGCTGAAATCAACGGAATGCCCTCCGGACTGGCGCATAAATACCATGACGCGTCGCTCTCCTGCGGCCAGGTAATCTTCCAGCGCGGATATTAACGAGCGATTAATCAATGCGATCGTTGGATGGTCGCGTTCACCGTCGTGTACCCAGACGACGGGAGCACCACCGCGCCGCTGCACCAGACGTTCAACCAGACAGGACGGGATGAAGGGCGTATCACATGAACAAAAGAGAAACCACTCTCCGTACGACTGCTGCATAACAGAAAGCATTCCCGCCAGCGGACCGGGGTAGTCCATCAGGTTATCCTGATAAACCGGATACCCGCTGCGCTGATAAATATCAACATGTCGGTTAGCGCTGATCGCCATCGATGACACCTGATCTGCAAGCGTATCAGCAACATGCTGCCATAATGGTGTGTTGTTCAGGAGCTGAAGTCCCTTATCCTTTCCACCCATTCGCGTTGCCCTGCCCCCGGCCAGAACAACCCCGATGATTTCCTGGCATTGATTCACGAATATCGCCTCTTTTATTGTGGGATTGACCCTGCTAACGTGTCTCTCTAAATGAAAGGAGCACTACCATGAAATGTAAACGTCTTAATGAAGTCATTGAGCTTCTCCAGCCGGCCTGGCAAAAAGAGCCAGAGCTGAATCTGATGCAATTTTTACAGAAACTGGCGAAAGAGTCAGGTTTTGATGGCGAACTGGCGGACCTTTCTGACGACATCCTGATCTACCACCTGAAAATGCGTGACTCGGCTAAAGATGCTGTTATTCCTGGCATTCAGAAAGATTATGAAGAGGATTTTAAAACCGCATTACTGCGCGCCCGAGGCGTAATTAAAGAGTAAAAGCTTGTAAGCGGAGCCACCGAAATCGCCACAAGATGATATCCTGAATCATTCGTATAATTTCCGGATGATCGGATGAACGACCAGGCTTTTACTTTCCAGACACTACACCCGGATACCATTATGGATGCGCTGTTCGAGCAGGGTATTCGGGTGGATTCCGGGTTAACCGCTTTAAACAGCTACGAAAACCGTGTCTACCAATTTCAGGACGAAGAGCGCCAGCGCTTTGTCGTAAAGTTTTACCGTCCACAGCGCTGGTCCGCAGAACAAATTCAGGAAGAACATCAGTTTGCCCACGATCTACTGGATGATGATGTTCCCGTTGCGGCACCGATTAAATTCAATAACCAAACGCTGCTGACCCATCAGGGCTTTTACTACGCGGTATTTCCGAGCCTGGGCGGAAGACAGTTTGAGGCAGATAATATCGATCAGATGGAATGGGTTGCCCGCTATCTGGGGCGCATTCATCAGACGGGACGTAAAAAACCGTTTGTTGCCCGTCCGACGATTGGTGTTCAGGAATATCTTATTGAGCCGCGACAGGTATTCGAAACATCGGCGCTGATCCCGAATGCACTAAAGGATAATTTCCTCACGGCGACCGATAAGCTTATTGATGCTGTAAAAGCCTGCTGGCGGGATGATATTACTACTCTGCGCCTGCACGGTGACTGCCACGCCGGGAATATTCTCTGGCGCGATGGGCCGCTATTTGTCGATCTTGATGACGCACGTATGGGACCCGCGGTGCAGGATCTATGGATGCTACTCAACGGTGATAAAGCCGAGCAGCGCATGCAGCTTGAGACCATAATTGAAGCTTATGAAGAATTTATCCCCTTTAATTCAGACGAAATTGCCTTGATAGAGCCTTTACGTGCGATGCGATTTGTTTATTATCTCGCGTGGTTAATCAGGCGTTGGGAAGACCCGGCTTTTCCCCGAAATTTCCCCTGGCTTACCGGGGAGGATTACTGGCGCAACCAGATATCCACATTTACCGAGCAGGTTAAGGTTCTACAGGAACCCCCTTTGCAATTAACGCCGATGTATTAATTGGACACACCCAGGAGAGAGTTGATCATGAAAAAAATTTGGCTGGCGCTGGCTGGTATGATTCTGGCATTTAGCGCAACTGCTGCGCAGTTTACCGACGGCAAGCAGTACATTACGCTAGACAAGCCTGTTGCTGGCGAGCCTCAGGTGCTGGAGTTCTTCTCCTTCTACTGCCCGCACTGCTACGAGTTTGAGCAGGTACTTCATGTTTCTGACAACGTGAAGAAAAAGCTGCCGGAAGGCACCAAAATGACGAAATACCACGTTGAGTTCCTTGGCCCACTGGGCAAAGATCTGACTCAGGCATGGGCGGTCGCGATTGCGCTGGGTGTGGAAGATAAGATCACCGCGCCTATGTTTGAAGCCGTACAGAAAACCCAGACCGTACAAACTACGGCAGATATCCGTAAAGTGTTCGTAGATGCCGGTGTGAAAGGTGAAGACTACGACGCTGCCTGGAACAGTTTTGTGGTGAAATCTCTCGTGGCACAGCAGGAAAAAGCTGCCGCTGACTTCCAGTTGCAGGGCGTGCCGGCGATGTATGTTAACGGCAAATACCAGGTGAATATGCGTGGTATGGACACGACCAGCATGGATATCTTCGTACAACAGTACGCTGATACCGTGAAATACCTGGTTGAGAAAAAGTAACAACCATAAAGAAAAACGCCGGTCACTGACCGGCGTTTTTGTATGAAGATTTAATCTTCGCTATCTGCTCGTCTTTCTCTTTCCAGAGTGTATTAAGCCAAAGCTGGAAACGACGTTTGAAGTTTTTATCGTTGACGTAATCCCCGTGCAGTTCAGTATTGACGGGCACCAGCTCAACGCGGACAACGATACGCGTCAGCCTGCCGCTGAGCATGTCGTAGAATGGCGTCCTGTCGTTTTCCGGATAGCAGAGCGTTACGTTCAACAATTTATCGAACTGCTCACCCAGCACGTTGAGCGCCATTGCGATGCCCGCAGCCTTTGGCGGCAACAGGTTCTGATAAGGAGAGCGAGTTTGCTGGCGCTTCTCTTCGGTAAAACGCGATCCTTCGACGAAGTTAACAATGGTGGTGGGATGCGCGCGAAACTTCTCGCAAGAACGGCGCGTGGTTTCCACGTCCTTACCGCGGCGTTCCGGATGACGAATCAAATAGCTGCGTGAATAGCGTTTCATAAACGGCATATCCAGCGCCCAGCAGGCCAGACCAATGAAAGGCACCCAGGCCAGCTGCTGTTTCAGAAAGTATTTATTCATCGGAATGTGTTTGCGAAACAGTACGCACAATACAACAATGTCGGCCCAGCTGTGGTGATTGCAGATCAGCAGATACCAGTTCTTTTTGTTCAGCTTCTCCAGACCCTGAACGTCCCACTTCAGCCAGGGGTTCAGATGCAGCAGGATCGCCAGGCCTTCACACCAGCAGTACATCATAAAATTACAAAAAGCAGACACCGCGCGCCATACCGGAGGGACAGGCAACAGGAGCTTAATTATTCCGGCAACGATGATTGGCACAGAACAGGCGATAGTAACCAGAATAGTTAAAATGACGCTTAATAATAATGTTATCGCAGCGAGTATTCTCGACATGATGAATTTTTTCAGATAGTTAGCTGTAATTGAGCAGCCGGCTATCCGGTGCTGGGCGCCGATCTTATCAGAAATTCGCTCAGACCAGGGCGCTTTCACACCAGGAGGTCGCGGCTTTTCCTGGCAGGCCTCGAATTTTTCCCTATAGACAAGGTGCTTAAGCCTTATATCCACATAGACTAAATAACCATCAGTGAGGTGTGATCTTAATTGATCTTGTATTAATTGTTTGATTTAAATAGATAAATAAGTTTTCAATATCACTTTTATCAAGCTGTTATTCACCTGTATTAAAAATATGCACAAACTTATCCACAGTTTTGTTTTGCGAGCGATCTTCCCGATCGCAAAATCTTTTTCTGTATAAAGCGCTAAAACCTGATGTTTTCATCCTTCTGTGGCATCCTTTACCCATAAATTCATAACAGGCACGGACATTATGGTTCAGATCCCAGAAAACCCACTTATACTCGTCGATGGCTCTTCTTACCTGTATCGGGCGTATCATGCGTTTCCTCCTCTGACCAACAGCGCAGGGGAACCTACCGGCGCAATGTACGGCGTGCTGAATATGCTGCGCAGCCTGATTCTGCAATACCACCCAACCCATGCGGCCGTGGTGTTTGATGCGAAGGGTAAAACCTTCCGCGATGAATTATTTGAGCATTACAAATCACACCGTCCCCCTATGCCTGACGATCTGCGTGCGCAGATTGAACCGCTGCACGCTATGGTGAAAGCGATGGGGCTGCCACTGCTGGCGGTCTCTGGCGTTGAAGCTGACGACGTTATTGGTACCCTGGCGCGCGAAGCGGAAAAAGCAGGCCGCCCGGTTCTGATCAGTACCGGTGATAAAGACATGGCGCAGCTGGTAACGCCAGGGATTACGCTGATCAACACCATGACAAACACCATTCTTGGCCCGGAAGAAGTGGTCGCCAAATATGGTGTGCCGCCAGAGCTAATTATTGATTTCCTCGCCCTGATGGGCGATTCCTCGGATAACATTCCTGGCGTGCCGGGCGTGGGTGAAAAAACAGCTCAGGCGCTGCTGCAAGGGCTGGGCGGGCTGGATACGCTGTATGCAGAGTCCGACAAAATTGCCGGTCTTACCTTCCGTGGCGCAAAAACCATGGCCGGAAAGCTCGCCGATAACAAAGAGGTGGCTTATCTCTCCTATCAGTTGGCCACCATCAAAACTGACGTAGAGCTGGAGCTTACCTGCGAGCAGCTGGAAGTGCAGGAACTCGCCGCCGACGAACTGCTTGGTCTGTTCAGAAAATACGAATTTAAACGCTGGACCGCGGATGTTGAAGCCGGTAAATGGCTTCAGGCGAAAGGGGCTAAATCTGCGGCGAAGCCGAAAGAGACCATCGTTGTCGATGCCGTAGAGCAGGCAGAAGAAGAGGCGATAGCGCTCTCCTTCGACAACTATGAAACCATCCTGGAAGAGTCACGGCTCGTCGCCTGGATTGAAAAGCTAAAAAAAGCGCCAGTATTTGCTTTCGATACCGAAACGGACAGCCTTGATAACATTACGGCTAATATGGTGGGTCTGTCATTCGCGACGGAGCCGGGTGTTGCCGCCTATGTTCCGGTTGCTCACGACTATCTGGATGCGCCGGAGCAAATCTCCCGCGAGCGCGCCTTAGAACTACTGAAGCCGATTCTGGAAGACGAGAAAGCGCTGAAGGTCGGGCAAAACCTGAAGTATGACCGCGGTATTCTGCAAAACTACGGCATTGAGCTGCGTGGTATCGCTTTTGACACCATGCTTGAATCTTACATTCTGGACAGCGTGGCGGGCCGCCATGATATGGATTCCTTATCCGATCGTTGGCTGAAACACAAAACCATCACCTTTGAAGAAATTGCCGGTAAGGGTAAAAATCAGCTGACCTTTAACCAGATCGCGCTGGAAGAGGCAGGCCGCTACGCCGCGGAAGACGCTGACGTCACGCTACAGCTGCATCTCAAAATGTGGCCGAAATTGCAGAAGCACGAAGGGCCGCTGAATGTGTTCCGGAACATTGAGATGCCGCTGGTGCCTGTGCTGTCCCGCATTGAGCGCAATGGCGTTAAAATCGACCCAACGGTGCTGCATAACCACTCTGGTGAGCTGGCGCAGCGCCTGACCGAGCTTGAACAGAAAGCGCATGAGCTTGCTGGCGAGGCATTTAACCTGTCTTCACCGAAACAGCTGCAAACCATCCTGTTTGAAAAACAGGGTATCAAGCCGCTGAAGAAAACCCCGGGCGGCGCTCCTTCAACGTCTGAAGAGGTGCTGGAAGAGCTGGCTCTGGACTATCCGCTGCCAAAAGTTATTCTGCAATACCGCGGTCTGGCTAAGCTGAAATCGACCTATACCGACAAACTGCCGTTGATGATCAACCCGAAAACGGGCCGCGTGCACACCTCCTATCACCAGGCTGTGGCGGCGACCGGGCGACTTTCGTCAACCGATCCTAACCTTCAGAACATTCCGGTGCGTAATGAAGAGGGCCGCCGTATTCGCCAGGCTTTCATTGCGCCAGAGGATTATCTGATTGTCTCCGCGGACTACTCGCAAATCGAACTGCGTATTATGGCGCACCTGTCACGCGACAAAGGCCTGCTGACGGCCTTTGCCGAAGGGAAGGACATTCACCGGGCAACCGCTGCCGAAGTGTTTGGGCTGCCGCTGGAGAGCGTGACAAATGAGCAGCGTCGTAGCGCAAAAGCGATCAACTTCGGTCTGATTTACGGCATGAGTGCCTTTGGTCTTTCACGCCAGCTCAATATTCCGCGTAAAGAGTCGCAGAAGTATATGGATCTCTACTTCGAGCGGTATCCGGGCGTGCTGGAATATATGGAACGTACCCGCGCGCAGGCGAAAGAGAAAGGCTACGTTGAAACGCTGGATGGCCGTCGTCTCTACCTTCCGGACATCAAATCCAGCAACGCCGCGCGCCGCGCGGGTGCTGAACGTGCTGCGATTAACGCCCCTATGCAGGGCACTGCGGCGGACATCATTAAACGCGCAATGATCGCCGTCGATGCCTGGTTGGAAAAAGAGAAGCCGCGCGTGAAAATGATCATGCAGGTACACGATGAACTGGTCTTTGAAGTTCATAAAGACGATCTGGAGACGGTCTCTCAGAAGATCCATGAACTGATGGAAAACAGCATGAAGCTGGACGTTCCGTTGCTGGTGGAAGTGGGTAGCGGCGAAAACTGGGATCAGGCTCACTAAGGGCTAACGGAATAACGCGCGTTTTATGTAAGTAAGCAACATAAGTACGCGCGTTTTGTGACGATCATTAGAATTCCCTATGTAAAGAATGAAAAAAAACTACAAAAAGTGCTTTGTCCAGCGATAAAAAAAGAGTAGAGTTAACGACGTAGGGTACAGAGGTAAGATGTTCTATCTTTCAGACCTTTTACTTCACGTAATCGGATTTGGCTGAATATTTTAGCCGCCCCAGTCAGTAATGACTGGGGCGTTTTTTATTGCGGCAAAGAAAGTTTCAGGCGAAAAAAGCGCGGTCATCGCCGCGCCTGTTATTACTCTGCTTCCGCTTCTGTCGCCGGTTCCAGATCGTTAAACCAGCTGTCGAGCTTCTGACGCAGTTTATCCACGCCCTGCTTTTTCAGCGAGGAGAACGGTTCAACCTGTACATCACCGTTGAATGCCAGCACCGCTTCACGAACCTTATTCACCTGTGCCTTGCGCGCGCCGCTCGCCAGCTTATCCGCTTTTGTCAGCAGTACCAGCACCGCAATATCGCTTGCCACCGCCCAGTCAATCATCTGCTGGTCGAGATCTTTCAGCGGATGACGAATATCCATCAGCACCACCAGGCCTTTCAGACACATGCGTTTTTCCAGGTATTCACCCAGCGCACGCTGCCATTTGATCTTCATCTCTTCCGGTACCTGCGCGTAACCGTAGCCCGGTAAATCGACCAGGCGTTTGCCTTCAGCCACTTCAAACAGGTTAATCAGTTGTGTACGGCCAGGTGTTTTTGAGGTACGCGCCAGGTTTTTCTGATTGGTCAGCGTATTCAGGGCACTGGATTTTCCCGCATTGGAGCGGCCAGCAAATGCCACTTCAATCCCTGTGTCTGAGGGCAGGTGGCGAATATCGGGCGCACTGGTGACAAAATGCGTCTGTTGGTAGTTCCAGGTAGTCACGTGGTCGTCTCCAAAAATCGTAATCTGCGGGGATTATACCTGAATGCGGGCAAAAGGCTTTTCCCTTCGTCATTGACATGTAAGTGAAAGCCCTGCGAAATGTAAGAGATTTGCCCTTAAGCGTATGAGAAATTTAAGAGAAATCGCAGGGGCTAAAAAACTCAAGATATTAAAATTCAAAGAGTTATTAATGAGTAATTATCTGAAAATCCGGTTTTGTACCTTTTCGTTGCTTGTTAGTTTAAAGGAACAAGGTAAAGTGTGTGCTACGGCGAGGATGCCAACAGGATAACGACTTAAGGATAAGGGTCAGGAGCGCCAGGAGGCGAAGACTCAGGATTGTCAGGATGACCGGCGCCTGGAGGCGTTTTTAACAGGAAACGGAACCGTATCACGGACGGTAGTAGCCAAGGGATAAACAGGGTTTGTTGCAGGCAAACAGGGAATGTCTGACCCGTTAAGGGTTGTGAGTCAGGAAAAAAGGCGACAGATTGCTCTGTCGCCTTTTTTCTTTGCTTGCTTTCTGCTAGATTTCGCCGCAATTCTATACTGAAGAAAACGACTTAAAGATAAAACATCATGAAAAAACCGACCTCCGCTGCGGGCGCGAAACGCCCTGCAAAAGCACGCCGCAAAACGCGCGAAGAACTGAATCAGGAAGCGCGCGATCGCAAACGCGATAAAAAACATCGTGGCCATGCTGCGGGTAGCCGTGCTAACGGTGGCGGTGCCGCAGGCGCTTCTGCAAAAGGCAAACAGCAGAAAGATCCTCGTATCGGCAGTAAAACTCCCATTCCACTGGGCGTGACAGACACCCCGGTCACTAAGCAGCACAAACCAAAGAGCGAGAAACCTATGCTTTCACCGCAGGCTGAGCTGGATTTGCTGGAGAACGATGAGCGCCTGGACGCGCTGCTGGAACGTCTTGAAGAGGGTGAAACCTTGACCGCCGAAGAGCAGTCATGGGTGGATGCCAAACTGGATCGCATCGACGAGCTGATGCAGAAGCTGGGTCTGTCTTACGATGACGAAGACGACGAAGAAGAAGACGAAAAGCAGGAAGATATGATGCGTCTTCTGAAGGGTGGAAACTAACATTTGCACCCGGCAGGTACACTCGTCCTGCTTATAACCCTTCCGGTTATATGTTATCTGGTGTGGTTATTCGTTAAACTACGGCGGTTGTCGCGGCGACAGAAGTGGCTGCGCACCCGAATGATGGCCCGCAACGGGACCAGAACGGGCCGCCGTATACGAACGCGACACCAACGGAAGGAGTGAGCATGTCTGTACCATCTATCGACTGGGATTTGGCCCTGATCCAGAAATATAACTATTCCGGGCCGCGTTATACCTCATACCCCACCGCGCTGGAGTTTTCTGACGCTTTCGGCGAGGCGGATTTTCAGCATGCTGTGGTGCGCTATCCCGAGCGCCCGCTGTCGCTCTACGTCCATATTCCATTCTGCCATAAGCTCTGCTACTTCTGCGGCTGCAATAAAATCGTTACCCGCCAGCAGCACAAAGCCGATCAATACCTCGATGCGCTCGAACAGGAAATTCTGCACCGCGCACCGCTGTTTAAAGGGCGTCACGTTAGCCAGCTTCACTGGGGCGGTGGTACGCCAACCTATCTGAATAAAGCGCAGATCAGCCGCCTGATGGCGCTGCTGCGCGACAATTTCAGTTTTAACGACGACGCCGAAATTTCGATCGAGGTCGATCCACGTGAAATCGAGCTGGATGTGCTGGATCATTTACGCGCTGAAGGCTTCAACCGCCTGAGTATGGGCGTACAGGACTTCAATAAAGAAGTACAGCGCCTGGTAAACCGCGAGCAGGACGAAGCGTTTATCTTTGCCTTACTCAACCATGCGCGTGAAATCGGCTTTACCTCAACGAATATAGACCTGATTTACGGCCTGCCGAAGCAGACGCCGGAGAGCTTCGCCTACACGCTTAAACGCGTGGCTGAGCTTAACCCGGACCGTCTGAGCGTCTTTAATTACGCGCACCTGCCGACGCTGTTCGCCGCTCAGCGCAAAATCAAAGATGCGGATCTGCCTTCCGCCCAGCAGAAGCTAGACATTTTGCAGGAGACCATCGCCTCGCTGACCGAAACCGGCTATCAGTTTATCGGGATGGATCACTTTGCCCGCCCTGACGACGAACTGGCAATTGCCCAGCGCGAAGGTGTTCTCCACCGTAACTTCCAGGGTTACACCACCCAGGGCGATACCGATCTGCTCGGAATGGGCGTCTCCGCCATTAGCATGATTGGCGACTGCTACGCTCAGAACCAGAAAGAGCTGAAGCTGTACTACCAGCAGGTTGATGAAACGGGTAACGCATTGTGGCGCGGCATTGCGTTAACGCGTGACGACTGCATCCGTCGTGATGTGATTAAGGCGCTTATCTGCAACTTCCGTCTCGAATTCCGCGAGGTGGAGTCGCAATGGGATCTGCAATTCAGCGATTACTTTGCCGAAGACCTGAAACTCCTTGCGCCGCTGGCGAAGGACGGGCTGGTGGATGTGTCGGAAAGCGCGGTGGTCGTTACGCCGAAAGGACGTCTGTTGATTCGTAATATCTGCATGTGCTTCGATGCCTATCTGCGTCAGAAGGCGCGTTTACAGCAGTTCTCGCGGGTGATTTAAGTTGAAAAGCCGGGTAAGCGAAGCGCCACCCGGCTTTTCATCAACAGCTCGTTAGCTAAACAGCCCAACCAGCGCCGCACACAGCACCGCCGCAACGGCAGTTTGTGGCGTGTGGCTTTCTGCTGCTCCGCTCGAAAGCAAAGTCACTAATGATTCCAGCATGATGCTCCCCCCTGTTTCCGGGCACGATCATACAAAACTCATCGGAACAGTAAAGCGCAAAATAACGGCACTTTGCGCTCAATTAGTAACCTTTACACAGCGGAGTAAGATCACTCCATTCCCAGCTCTTTCAGCTTGCGCGTCAGGGTGTTTCGACCCCATCCCAACAGGCGAGCCGCTTCCTGTTTGTGGCCCTGGGTATGACGAAGCGCGGTAGTTAACAGCGTGCGCTCCATCTCAGGCTGCGCTTCGGAGAGCAGATTTTGATGACCGGAACGCAGCGCGCGATCTGCCCACTGCGCCAGCAGCGTCGCCCAGCTGTCCGGCAGCGCATGTCCGGCGGTGCTTTCGGGCACGGTGGCTTCAAACAGCTCGGCGGGGAGATCCTGAATCAACACTTCCTGTCCGGCGGCCATCACGGTCAGCCAGCGACAGGTGTTTTCCAGCTGACGCACGTTGCCAGGCCACGCCAGACGGGTGAGGGCGGCATCCGTTTCCGGATGAAGCTGCTTGGCTTCCACGCCCAGCTCGCGGGCCGCCACTTGCAGGAAATGGCGCGCCAGACGCGGGATATCTTCCCGACGCTCGCGCAGCGGCGGCAGGTGGACACGGATCACGTTCAGACGATGGAATAAATCCTCACGGAATTTCCCCTCCTGCACGCGCAGCTCCAGGTTCTGGTGCGTCGCGGCAATAATACGCACGTCCACCTTCACCGGCGCATACCCGCCCACGCGGTAAAACTGGCCATCTGCCAGCACGCGCAGCAGTCGGGTCTGAACATCCAGCGGCATATCGCCGATTTCATCCAGGAAAAGCGTGCCGCCGTCAGCCTGTTCAAAGCGTCCCTGACGAATGGTATTGGCTCCGGTAAACGCCCCTTTTTCGTGGCCGAACAGCTCAGATTCAATTAAATCCTTAGGGATCGCTGCCATGTTCAGGGCGATAAAGGGGGC
Organism: Enterobacter cloacae complex sp. IR5401; assembly: GCF_049238425.1. Taxonomy (NCBI): domain Bacteria; kingdom Pseudomonadati; phylum Pseudomonadota; class Gammaproteobacteria; order Enterobacterales; family Enterobacteriaceae; genus Enterobacter; species Enterobacter cloacae complex sp. IR5401. The sequence goes on from NZ_JBMKHN010000015.1 coordinate 12,148, forward strand.
TTTCGCCCGCGGGCTGTGGCGATGCAGGGCGTGTGCAACCAGCTCTTTACCGGTCCCTGATTCACCGTTAATCAAGACGCTGATAGACGAGCGCGACAGACGCCCGATGATGCGAAACACGTCCTGCATGGCCGGCGCTTCACCGATGATGTCCGTCGTAGGCCCGAAATCCGGCGCGTGGCGGGGCTGCTGTTGCTCCTGATAGTGGCTGATGGCGCGTTCGACCAGGGCAACGGCTTCGTCGATATCAAACGGTTTTGGCAGATAATCAAACGCCCCCTGCTGGTAGGCGCTAACGGCGGCATCCAGGTCGGAGTGGGCGGTCATTATGATGACCGGAAGCATGGGGTGGCGCTGTTTGATCTGCTTTAAGAGCGCCAGTCCGTCCATGCCCGGCATGCGAATATCCGAGAGCAGAACGTCCGGCGTTTTGGTGGTGAGTGCGTCGAGCACCTCGCTGCCGCTCTCAAACGTCGTGCAGCTTAATCCCGCTCCTGTGAGTGCGCGTTCAAGCACCCAACGGATGGAGCTATCGTCATCGACTACCCAGACTATCCCTCGTTGCATAAACGTCACCTTTATTTTTTAATCGGCAGGAAAACCGAAAACTCGGTATGTCCCGGCCAACTGGTAAATTCAATTTTGCCGGAGTGTTGGTCAATCAAATTACGGGCTATGGATAACCCCAGCCCGGTGCCGCCTTCGCGACCGCTGACCATCGGGTAGAACAGAGTGTCCTGGAGATGTGGCGGGATCCCCGGCCCGTTATCTTCCACATCAATACGTGCCGCCAGACGATAACGCACGCCGTGCAGCGTCAGCTGGAACGCGGTGCGGGTACGCAGAATAATTTCGCCACCCTCCGGGCCCAGCGCCTGCAACGCGTTACGCACAATGTTCAACAGCACCTGTTCAATCTGGTCCGGATCGTGCGCCAGCTCCGGCAGGCTTGGGTCGTAATCACGCACCAGCGTGACGTTATCCGGCAGCTCCATAGAGACGAGTTTCACCACCCGCTCCGCGACCTTGTGAATGCTTTCTGAAACATGCATCCCCGGCTGCTGTGGCCCGAGCAGGCGATCGACCAGATTACGCAGACGGTCCGCCTGCTCAATAATGACGTTGGTATACTCCGCCAGGGCAGGGTCAGGCAGCGCTTTGGTCAAAAGCTGTGCCGCACCGCGTAAGCCGCCCAGCGGGTTTTTGATCTCATGGGCCAGCCCGCGCACCAGGTCGCGTGCCGCAATCTGCTGCGCATGCTGAAGCTGCTCCTGGCTGAGACGACGTTGGTTATCCATCGGCGCCATTTCCAGCAGAATCATGCCATCTGGCAGGCGCTGTGCGGTGAGGGACAAAATATGCGAGCGTCCGTCAATCACCAGCGTCACTTCGTTATCGGTGAAGCCCTGACCCGCCTGCAAACTCTCCTGCATCAGACCAATATTCAGCGAGAAATAGCTCAGCAGTTCCGGCAGCGGCGTGCCAAACAGTTTTCTGGCGCTTTGGGCGAGCAGCTGTTGCGCCGCCGGGTTGGCGTAATGCACCGCCAGCTCGTCGTCGACCAGCAAAATACTGTTAATCAAAGAATTGAGGATCTGCCCAGCATCGGGCAGCGTGCCAGTTGCCATTCAGCAGTCTCCTGGAGTCGTTGCACTATTTTAGTGCAGTATAGCGTTTTAGAGGTAAAAAGCGCGTGAGATCAGGTTGTTGGTGGAGAAAAAAGCCCATCCGAAGATGGGCTAAAGTTTCCACGGCAACTACTCCCGACGCGTATGCGCCGAGTAAAACAAAACAATTAAACGCTGTAGTACAGTTCAAACTCAACCGGGTGCGGCGTCATGCGAACGCGGTCGTTTTCTTCGGTACGCAGCGCGATGTAAGCGTCGATAGCTTCATCGGTGAACACGCCGCCAGCGGTCAGGAACTCGCGGTCTGCGTCCAGCGCTTGCAGGGCTTCTTCCAGAGAGCCGGCAACCTGTGGGATCTCTTTCGCTTCTTCTGGCGGCAGGTCGTACAGGTTTTTGTCCATGGCTTCGCCCGGGTGGATCTTGTTCTTGATACCGTCCAGACCGGCCATCAGCAGTGCTGCGAAGCACAGGTATGGGTTAGCCGCCGGGTCCGGGAAGCGCACTTCGATACGACGCGCTTTCGGAGACGCAACCACCGGGATACGGATAGAAGCAGAACGGTTACGGGCAGAGTACGCCAGCATCACGGGTGCTTCGTAGCCTGGAACCAGACGCTTGTAGGAGTTCGTGGTCGGGTTCGCCAGGGCGTTGATCGCTTTAGCGTGTTTGATAACACCGCCGATGTAGTGCAGCGCCTGCTCAGACAGACCCGCATACTTGTCACCAGAGAACAGGTTGGTGCCGTTCTTGGACAGGGACATGTGGCAGTGCATGCCGGAACCGTTGTCGCCAAACATTGGTTTTGGCATGAAGGTCGCGGTTTTACCGAAACGGTGCGCAACGTTGTGTACAACGTATTTGTAGATCTGAATCTCATCCGCTTTTTTGGTCATGGTGTTGAAGCGGGTAGCGATCTCGTTCTGGCCAGCCGTTGCCACTTCGTGGTGGTGCGCTTCAACAACCAGGCCCATCTCTTCCATGATCAGACACATGGTAGAACGGATGTCCTGTGAAGAATCGACCGGAGGAACCGGGAAGTAACCGCCTTTCACGCCCGGACGGTGACCTTTGTTACCACCTTCGTACTTGGTGGAAGAGTTCCATGCGCCTTCGATGTCATCGATAGCGACGTGGGAGCCAGAAATGGAAGCGCCAAAACGGATGTCGTCGAACAGGAAGAACTCTGGCTCTGGCCCGAACAGAACGGTGTCTGCGATGCCGGTAGAGCGCAGGTACTCTTCAGCGCGTTTTGCGATGGAGCGTGGGTCACGGTCATAGCCTTGCAGCGTGCCAGGTTCCAGAATATCGCAGCGGATGATCAGCGTAGGTTCTTCGTAGAACGGGTCAATGAGCGCAGTGGTTGCATCTGGCATCAGAACCATGTCGGATTCGTTAATGCCTTTCCAGCCGCCAATGGAGGAGCCGTCAAACATTTTGCCTTCTTCAAAGAATTCGGCGTTCACCTGATGAGCAGGGATCGTGACGTGCTGTTCTTTACCTTTGGTATCGGTGAAGCGCAGATCAACAAACTTCACTTCATGTTCGTTCAGCATCGTCAAAACGTGTTCAGCGGACATACTTAACTCTCCAGATTGGTCATTGTCGTCGTGGTAACGAGGTCTTCAAATCGGCTGGGCTGCCATATTTTTACTGTATTTCTGTAAAGCGAAATCTGTGCCAACTTTTAAAACACCCCAAAAAGGCGTTATCATGCGCACCATAGTGCAGAAGGGCTGCACCACATTGGATTTGTTGCACCATTATAGTGCTTCTGTGTGAACATCGAGCACCATATTGGTGCAATTTACGTTAAAGTGCCCTTTTACCGCTCCGTGAAAGCGATCACAAAGCATCTCTGCAATACTTGTTTGCGGGGGATGTTTGTGATCCTGTTTTGTAGTGCGATTAATCCGTGTACAATAACGCGCTATTTCTAAATGCCTGAGGCAAAGTTGTGATCGAAAAATTGCGTAATATCGCCATCATCGCGCACGTCGACCATGGTAAAACTACCCTGGTTGATAAGCTGCTACAGCAGTCCGGTACGTTTGATGCTCGTGCCGAAACTCAAGAGCGTGTGATGGACTCCAACGATTTGGAGAAAGAGCGTGGGATTACCATCCTCGCCAAAAACACCGCTATCAAATGGAATGACTACCGTATCAACATCGTTGATACCCCAGGGCACGCCGACTTCGGTGGTGAAGTTGAGCGCGTGATGTCCATGGTGGATTCCGTGCTGCTGGTGGTTGACGCATTTGATGGCCCTATGCCGCAAACGCGCTTCGTGACCAAAAAAGCATTTGCCCACGGCCTGAAACCTATCGTTGTGATCAACAAGGTTGACCGTCCTGGCGCGCGTCCTGACTGGGTTGTTGACCAGGTCTTCGACCTGTTCGTTAACCTCGACGCGACCGACGAACAGCTGGACTTCCCTATCGTTTATGCGTCTGCGCTGAACGGTATCGCCGGTCTGGATCACGAAGACATGGCGGAAGACATGACTCCGCTGTACCAGACGATTGTTGACCGCGTTCCTGCGCCAAACGTTGACCTGGAAGGCACCCTGCAAATGCAGATCTCTCAGCTCGACTACAACAACTATGTTGGCGTAATCGGCATTGGTCGTATCAAGCGCGGTAAAGTGAAGCCTAACCAGCAGGTCACTATCATCGATAGCGAAGGGAAAACCCGTAACGGTAAAGTCGGTAAAGTGCTGACTCACCTGGGTCTTGAGCGTATCGAGAGCGACATCGCTGAAGCGGGCGACATCATCGCTATCACCGGTCTGGGTGAACTGAACATCTCCGACACCATCTGCGATCCGCAGAACGTCGAAGCGCTGCCAGCCCTGTCCGTTGATGAACCAACCGTATCCATGTTCTTCAACGTCAACACCTCTCCGTTCTGTGGTAAAGAAGGTAAGTTCGTTACCTCTCGTCAGATCCTTGACCGCCTGAACAAAGAGCTGGTGCACAACGTTGCGCTGCGCGTTGAAGAAACCGAAGACGCTGATGCATTCCGCGTTTCGGGTCGTGGTGAGCTGCACCTGTCTGTTCTGATTGAGAACATGCGTCGTGAAGGTTTCGAGATGGCGGTTTCCCGTCCGAAAGTTATCTTCCGCGAAATCGATGGCCGTAAACAAGAGCCGTTCGAAAACGTAACGCTGGACGTTGAAGAGCAGCACCAGGGTTCTGTGATGCAGGCACTGGGTGAGCGTAAAGGCGACCTGAAAAACATGAATCCAGATGGCAAAGGCCGCGTACGTCTCGACTACGTGATCCCAAGCCGTGGCCTGATCGGCTTCCGTTCTGAGTTCATGACCATGACTTCCGGTACCGGTCTGCTGTACTCCACCTTCAGCCACTACGACGACGTTCGTCCGGGCGAAGTGGGCCAGCGTAACAACGGCGTGCTGATCTCCAACGGTCAGGGTAAAGCGGTTGCGTTTGCGCTGTTCGGTTTGCAGGATCGCGGTAAGCTGTTCCTGGGTCACGGTGCTGAAGTTTACGAAGGCCAGATCATCGGTATTCACAGCCGTTCTAACGACCTGACGGTAAACTGCCTGACCGGTAAGAAACTGACCAACATGCGTGCGTCCGGTACTGACGAAGCAACGGTTCTGGTTCCACCGATCAAGATGACGCTGGAGCAGGCTCTGGAATTCATCGATGATGACGAACTGGTCGAAGTGACGCCTCAGTCAATTCGTATCCGTAAACGTCACCTGACTGAGAACGATCGTAAACGTGCAATGCGCGGTGCGAAAGAAGAGTAATTCGGTTATGCCGTAGGCCGGGTAAGCGCATGCGCCACCCGGCAACGAAAAAGCCGCTGAGCGATCAGCGGCTTTTTTTATTAGAACGAATACCGCAACCCTAAACGGATCCGGTACTGCTCGCGGTTGTAATCATTCCATCGGTCCAGCCACTGTAGCTCAAGATACGGCAGCCAGTTTCTGTCGATCTTATAGCTGAATTTATTGGTAATTTCCCAGTGATGATCTTTGCCATTTTTGCTGTGGTAATCATTCACCCGCTGGAAAAAGTGCGGCTCAAAGGTGTAGAAAAACGCATCCGTCACTTTGAAATTCCAGTAGTTGGCAAATTCATGTGTGTCGTTCTTATCCATCTGCCCGTTATAGTCCGGCGTATCGTAATTGTTATGGTTATAGCGATAGCGGAACGTCAGATTAAACCAGTCCGTAAATTTGTAATTGGTATCTAAATAAACCGCGCCACCTGATCCTGCGCTGCTGTCATTAATTAAGCCGCCGGGCTGGAAGGTCAGTTTGTCGGTCGGTTTGAAGAGCGGATACCACCCCTCGATTTCGTTATAGCTGTGTTTCAGTTCGTCCCATTTCCCCACGTTATAAGCGTTGGTGAACATCAGCCCCGCGCCCATATCGAAGTTATAGCCCGCACGCAGGATCACTTCGTGCAGCTCTGAGGCGGTGTTGTAGGCTTCGCGCGTTTCGACGTAGGCCCCGGCAAATACCGGGCAGGACACAGACGACACGATCAGTACGGTGATGATTCTTTTCATAATTTGTCCATGTATCAGGTACAGAAAGGCCTCCCTCCTGATAAACAGGAAGGACATAGTGGCCGGATTTATTGTTATAAAGTGACTGCTGACGCTTTATTGTTGGTGGTTATCTCAGGGGTATTTGCTGTCTGTTTCTTCCGTTTTCCAATCTCCTCGATAATAAAGGCGAAGCGCGCTTCGTTGAGTTTATAAAATAGCCCCATGGTCACGGCGGCGACGATTGCCAGGCCGCACGGCCAGAGGAAAATAAGCTGACGCAACCCAAGCAGCGTGCCCGCGCTCTGCACGGCGTGAGGAACGTAGCCAATCTGGGTCAGCATGATGCCGGGCAGGAAACCGGCGAGCGCGGCGGAGATTTTGCGCGAGAAGGTATAGCCGGTATACACCGACCCTTCGGCGCGAATGCCGGTTTTCCACTCGCCGTAATCAACGGTATCCGGCACCAGCGCCCAGTTCAGGCTATTAACAAACGCCGTGCCGAAGAAGGCCATGCAGGAAAACAGCACGAACAGCAGGGAGCTGGTCCCCCAGAAAAAATTCAGCACGTCGCCCACCGCCCACAGCGTCAGCCCGCCCAGATAGACCGGCTTCTTGCCAAAGCGCTTCACCGCGCCGGGCACCAGAAACACGCCAATCAGAATGCAGCCCATGCTGAAAAAGCCCATCCACGACAGGAGATGCAGATCGTTCAGCACGTACTGGGTGTAATAGACCTGAATCGCCAGCTTGATGTTAAACGCGGCGAGGGTACAGAGGTTGGCGATGCACAGCACCAGCAGCGGCGGATTGCGGAAAATCGCGCAGAATGATTTCAGAATGCCGGGCTTATGGTGATCGGGCGTAAGCTCGACGTAGCGTTCTTTCACCCCGCTGTAGCACCACCACATGCAGAACAGCCCCCCGGTGACGAACACCAGCGCGGCCACCAGATAGCCGAGTGAGGGCTGGCTGATGAACAGCGCCTGAATCGGCATAAAGCCGACGGTGCAGAGCAACAGTCCTACCGTTGCGCCGCCTTGACGCCACGCCGCAAGCTGCGCGCGCTCGTTCGGGTTTTTGGTGATGGCCGGAACCATTGCACCGTAGGCGCAGTTCATCAGGCTGTAGCAGAGGCCAAACATCATGAAGAGCACGGTGGCGAGGGCCGTTTTCACCGTCAGGCTAAAGTCGTTGGCCATAAACTGCGCCGTCGCGACCAGCGCCACCGGAACGGAGGCGTAAAGTATGAATGGCCTGAACTTCCCCCTCGGGCCAATGTTACGCCGGGAATCCAGCAGCACCCCGGTCAGCATGTCGGTGAACGCGGTAAAGAACTTGGCGACCAGAAAAATGATGCCGCCGTAGAACGCGGGCATGCCCAGCTCGTCCGTGTAAAACTTAAGCAGATACAGCGTGCCAATACACAGCATCAGGTTCGAGCCAAAATCACCCATCCCGTAGGCGCACTTCTCTCGCAGGCTCAATTTCAGGGTTAACGGATCAGTATTATGTGTCATGGTCGATCCTCAAAGCGCCCCGCAGGGCGCTCAATCACGTCATTTATGCCGTACGTTTGCGCAGTTCGATCTCTTCCACTATGCGCACATACATCTTCTCGTTGAGGTTGTAGAAGCAGCCCATCGCCACGATGGTGATGACCGCCAGCAGGCTCGGGTAGATAAATATCAGCTGCCGCAGCCCTTCAACCGTCCCGGCGGACTGCACCACGTTCGGCACATAGCCGATCTGGGTGAGCATGATCCCCGGGAAGAAGCCCGCCAGCGCCTGCGAGACCTTCCTGAAGAAGGTAAAGCCGGTGTAGACCGTTCCCTCGGAGCGCACGCCGGTGCGCCACTCGCCGTATTCCACGATATCGGACACCAGCGCCCAGTTCAGGCTGTTCACGAACGCGGAACCGAAGAACGCCAGGCAGGAGAACGCCACAAAGCTCACCGAGCCGCCGCCGAAGAAGTAGTTAAGCAGATCGCCCGCCACCCAAATCATCAGCCCGCTGATGTAGACCTTTTTCTTGCCGAAGCGCCGCACCGCGCCGGGCATCATAAAGACGCCGATAAAAATACAGCCCATGCTGAAGAAGCCCATATACGACAGCAGGATCGGGTCGTTCAGCACGTACTGCGTGTAGTAGACCTGAATGGCGAGCTTAACGTTAAAGGCGCCCAGCGTGCACAGGTTAGCGATGCACAGGATAAACAGCGGACGGTTCCCGGCGATGGCGCGAAACGACTGCAACAGCCCCGGTTTCTGCGCCGGGTTAGCAGGCTGCGTCTCGACGTAACGCTCGGTAACGCCCTTATAGCACCACCACATAAAGAACAGCCCGAACAGCGAGAAGAGGGTGGCGGCAAAGATGTAGCCAAGCTGGTCGTTACCCTCAATCAGGTTCATCACCGGGACAAAGCCCACCGTACAGAGCAGCAGGCCGAGCGTGGCGCCGCCCTGACGCCAGGCCGCCAGCGAGGCGCGCTCGTCCGGGTTTTTGGTGATGGCGGGCACCATCGCGCCGTAAGAGCAGTTCATCATGCTGAAGAACAGGCCGTACAGCATGAACAGCACCGTCGCCATCACCGTTTTACCGGTGATTTCAAACGGTGTGCCGACGAAGTTGGCAATCGCCAGCAACGTTACCGGGAAGGCTGCATACAGCACGAACGGGCGGAATTTCCCTTTCGGGCCGATCTTGCGCCGGGAATCGAGCATGATCCCGGTGCCCATATCGGTGAAGGCGGTAAAAAACTTCGCAATCAGGAAGATAATCCCGCCGTAGGTGCCCGGCAGCCCCAGCACGTCGGTGTAGAACTTCAGCAGATACAGCGTGCCGATATCAAGCAGGATGTTAGAGCCGAGATCGCCCATCCCGTAGGCGAGTTTTTCTTTAAACGGCAGGCGCAGGGTTGCCGGATCAGAAGTATGTTGACTCATTATTGTTCTCCGTCTGCCCGCAGGTTTCCCCGCGGGCGAGCCTTATCAGATATGACGTAAGGTGCTAAACAGATCGGCCCATTCGCTTTGCTGGCGATAGAAGACCGGCGGTTTGCCGAGCGGGGCATCAACGGTGATGTCACCGCCCTGGCAGGTTTCTCCGGTCCACGCATTGACCCAGGTGTCCTGCGGCAGATAGAGCGACCAGTCGCGGCGTCCCTTTTCATGAACCGGCGCCACCAGCAGATCGCGGCCAAACAGATACTGGTATTTCAGCGTGTAGGCGCGCGCGTCGTCCTCGTAGTGCAGGAAAAGCGGACGCATCACCGGCAGGCCGCTTTTCGCGTTCTGCGCAACCGCAGCTTTGATATACGGCTTCAGGGTGGTGAAGACGGTGGTCATGCGCGCGAAGTGGGCGATGGTTTCCGCGTCGCCGTCGAACTGCCAGTTATCGCCAGGGCGGTTGCCCTCGTGGGTACGCATCATCGGCGTAAAGGCGCTGAAATCACACCAGCGCAGCAGCAGCTCTTTGCTGCGCTTCATCTCGAAGAGCGTCGTATAGCCGCCAATGTCGCTGTGGTGCAGGCCGTGCCCGGTCATCGCCAGCGACAGCGCCGCAGGGATGACGGACGCCAGACCGTCGTCCAGGCTCCAGTCGACGTTCTGATCCCCCGCCCACATCATCACCGAGTGCTTCTGGCTACCGGTGTAGCCTGCGCGCATGAAGAACAGGATCTCCCCGAGCTTGCCGGTCTCCTCCAGCGCTTCGTAGTTACATTTCGCCCACAGGGCAGGCCAGGCGTTATGCATGATCTCCGCGCTCACGCCGTTGTGCAGGAAGGTATCGGTCGGCAGGTACTCCCCGAAATCGGCCATCCAGCCGCCGCAGCCCAGTTCGATCAGGTTCTTTTTAATGACCTCTTTGTACCAGTCGTAGGCTGCCGGGTTGGTCAGGTCGATAACGCCCGCGTAGAACTCGCCGAACTCGACGTGGTAGTCCTTGCCGTCGGCGTTTTTGGTCAGATAGCCGCGTTTCGCGGCCTCTTCGCAGAGATCTTTATCGCTGGCGACGTACGGGTTGATATAGGAGAGGAACTGCACGCCTTCTTCTTTCCACTGCGCAATCCGCGTATCAAGCTGCGGATAGAGCGCGCTGTTCCACTTCCAGTTCCACATTACGCGTTTGCCGAAGGAGGTCATGCGGATGCCGGACCAGTCCTGCGCCCAGATGCCGTTCACCTTTACGCCGCCGTTACGCATGGTGTCGAGCTTCTGCTGGCACACCTCGGTGCCGCCCTGGATGCCCAGCGTCACGCCGTCGTACACCCAGTCCGGCAGCTCCGGCTGGCGTCCCAGCAGGCCGGTCAGTTTTTCCAGCAGATCGACGTACGTTTCCGCACATTCGAAGCGCAGCGTGGCGTTATCTTCCCAGAACGCCAGCTCGTGGAAGTCAGGGGCGCTGAAGTCAAAGCTCATGTAGCAGCTGTTATCCACGTGGCAGTAGTACTTCTGGGTGCTCACGAAGGTGGGCTGCGGGAAGAAGGTCCAGTAGTAGTCACCGCCTGCGTTCTCTTTGCAGTCGGCCTGCCAGGTGACATAGGTCTGCTTGTTGCGGCCCACGCCCTGCTCGCTGGTCCACAGCGGGAACGGCTTGCCGCGCAGATCGAAGTACGAGAACTGCTCGCCGCAGCCGTAAATATGATCTTCTGGCTGCGCCGCCAGCCGCAGCCAGATGCGGTTATGGCCGGGAGCATCATTTTTCAGTTTCAGCTCCAGACGGCCTTCCGCATCCACGCCCACCAGCAGCGTGGCGCTTACCGCATCGCCGCGGGTAAAGCGGATTGCCCAGCCCGCGCTTTGCTGCGTAACGGTCACGTTCGTCAGGGCAATCTTTTCGTTGAGCTTGTCTTTGATGCTGAAGTTGCCGCGAAACATCTCGATATCCGCCTCACCTGCGCCAATCCACAGGCAAGGGGCATCCGCGGTGTGGGATAAAATCAGACGGTCCTGCCAGCGCAGGGTGAAGCCACTTTCGTTATTTTTCAGGTCAATATTGTGTAGGGTACGCATAAAAACTCCGTCTTAATTATTTGGCCTGGCTATCCAGTAATCCGGCGGCGACGGCAGGCGCTAAGCCCGGCGCCAGCGGCAGGCGGGGGATCACCAGGCAGTGCAGCAGATGGTAAATATCCTGCTTGCCGTCCCAGACTTTGGTGGTCACTTCGTTATTGGTGTCCAGCTCCTGCCACCAGGATCCGTTTTCGTAATCCATCAGATACTTGATGCAGTAATCCCACCATTTCTGATACCAGGCTTCGTACTGCGCCTCGCCGGTCACGGTATAGAGGGCATAGGCCGTGCCCATCGCCTCGACGATTGGCCAGCGCACGCGTTCGCGCACGATTGGCTTGCCGTCCCAGCCCACGGAGTAGACAAAGCCGTCCGCCCCGTCGGGTGCCCAGGCGTCGCGGATGGTGGCGTGGAACAGTCCTTTCGCATCTTCCAGCAGCCACTCCGGCGGGGTTTCAAAGCGCGCTTCCAGGGCGGCGCGCAGGTGCAGCATCAGGCGGCCCCACTCAATCCAGTGCCCAGGCGTGCCGCCATAGGCGCGGAAGCGGTGGGCGGGGTTATCGATGTTATAGTCGCGGATCGGGTTCCAGTTGGTGTCAAAATGCTCGTTAACGCGGTACTCCCCTTTGCGCGCCACGTCGTGAATAATCACCGAGGCGATGCGCAGGGCGCGGTCGAGCCATTTGCGGTCGTGGGTCACGTCATAAACGATGAGGAAAGCTTCCACGGCGTGCATGTTGGCGTTACCGCCGCGATAGTCTTCCGTTTTGCTGAAGGCTTCGTCCCAGGACTCCAGGCACATCTGCTCCTGTTCGCTCCAGAAGTAGCGCTCAATCACCTCGATGGCGTCGTCCAGCAACTTGCGTGCCTGCGGATGGCCGGTGGTGACGGCGCTCGCCGCGCCCAGCAGAACGAAGAAATGCTGATAGCCCTGCTTGGACGCATCAATCACGCCTTCATCGTTTACGCAGGCGTACCAGCCGCCGTGCTGCTTGTCGCGCAGCGGACCGTTCAGGGCATTAATGCTGTGCTCAACCAGGGCGTACGCGCCGGGGCGCCCCATGTTCGCCGCCACCGCGTACACATGCAGCATGCGGGCGGTGATCCACAGATGTGTGCCCATATCGCTACGCACCTGCCCGTTATTGCCCAGCCAGCCAAAGCCGGTCGGTACGGCGGCGTTTTTACCGAAATCGAGAATGCGGTCGGTCTCTTGTTCGAGCCAGCGGTTATGGCTCAGGGTGTTAAACCATTTCATGTTCGGATCCTTTCTTAACGGCGAGCCATCATTTCGTCGACGATCTCACCCAGACGCTGAAGTTTTGGTACGGAAATATCACGCAGCATCAGCTCGGTGTCCGGCAGGCCAATCACAGAGGACCAGACGGCGCGACCGGCTAAAAAGCCCGATGCCCCCGCCTGCATCGCCACGCTCACCGCGCGCGGGAATAACTTATCGTCAACGCCGGACGAGAGGATCACCCACGGCATGGCGATGTTCTCGTTAAGCTTTTGCGAGGCCGCCAGCAGCTCTTGCTGCGTGCCCTTGCCAAACAGTGGCATCTCCACTTTGTAGAGGTCGGCACCGCTGTCGCCCAGCTCTTTGGCCGCGTCGATAATCGCCTGTTCGCGGTTAAACGCGGCACCGCGACGCGGTGGACGCACCACCGGCTCGATAATGCTCAGCAGACCGTTATCGTGGCACAGCGTATTGAACGCTTTCACCATCTCCAGGCGCTGCTGCGGATCTTCATCGCTGCGCCACAGCACCAGCAGCTTCAGTGCTTTGCCGCCATCGCGTTTGACCGCCTGCGCGTCGACGTTCTTGTCGATCGCCACGCTGTCGACCGGAATACCGTTCCCCGGAATAAACTCGTCGGCGGCCACAATCATCGCGCAGCTTTTGGCCACGGCCTGCTGCTCGACAATCTGGCGATAGCAGAACTGCTGGTCGACGAGAATGGCAGAGGCGTACGGCGACAGAATTTTTGCCGCGTTGACTTTAAAATCGGTCAGGTGCTGGTCGGTTACCGGTACCGGCGCGCCTGCCGCCGCAAACATCAGGCGCATCGCTTCGCGCTGATCCACGGCCAGCATCGCAAAACCGCCGGAAGGTCGGGTGATATCTTTCAGGGTGTACATCGTCATTCCTCAGTCCTTTCGTATCAGTGTGTTTTTTTCAGCCCGGCAGATGCGCGAACCTGTTCAAGAATGGCCGTCCAGTCCTCGCGCCCGCGCCCGGCGGCGCGAGCCTGGTTGTAAACTTCGCGGGAGGCCGCGCCCAGCGGCATCGGAACGTGGAGCTGGTTGGCCACGTCGAGGGCGATCCCCAGGTCTTTATGCGCAAGGTCGATCATGAAGGCGGGAGAAAGATCCCCTTTCAGCACCTTGTTCGGCCAGGATGTCGTGAAGTGGCCTTTACCCGCAGGCGTACCGCTCATGACCTTGAGCGCCACGTCAAAGGAGAGGCCAAGCGCTTCGCACAGCACGGCGGCCTCGGCGGAAAGGGCGTTCAGGGCAATGCTCATGTAGTTATTGATAAGCTTCACGCGGATGCCCATGCCTGGCCCGCCGGCGTTAATCAGCTCATTGCCCATCGCCATTAAGACCGGGGTGGCGCGCTCAACCTGCTGGGCCGTGCCGCCTGCCAGCAGGAGCAGCGTGCCGGCGATGGCATGGTCAGAGGTGCGTCCGACGGGCACGTCCATCAGGCTGAAGCCTTGCTCAGCCATGTCGCGTATCAGCGCGTCGGTTTGCAGCGGGTGAATGGTGGACATATCAATGACCAGCGCGTCGCGGGATAATCCTTCGCACACGCCGTGCTCGCCGAACAGGACGCTGCGTACCAGGTCGCCGTTTGGCAGCATGGTAATTACGAATTCCGCGTCCGTTGCTGCCTGTGCTGGCGTAGCCGCCGCCCGAGCGCCGCTCTCTACCAGCGCCTGAACCGCCTGCGGGTTCACATCAAAAACGTTAAGCTGGTGGCCCTGTTTCAACAGATTCTTCGCCATGGGCGCGCCCATCTGTCCTAAGCCGATAAATGCGATTGCTGACATGCCTCTCTCCTGTCACATCGTGTCAATTTTTGCGCGTTTGTAGTGTCTGTTTTTGATCGTATTTGTAATTTATAGTCAAAAAATTGACACGGGTCACTTTTTAAACATTTGGTGAAATTAAAATGAAGGCATCAGAAATCGCAGAAGGAATCACCATGACTCGCATCGTTTGTGTCGGCATTACCGTGCTGGATCGCATCTGGTATCTCGATGATTTACCGAAAGAAGGTGGGAAATATGTCGCAAAAGACTATACGGAAGTGGGCGGTGGCCCGGCGGCAACGGCGGCAGTGGCAGCCGCGAAACTGGGCGCGGAAGTGGATTTTATTGGCCGGGTGGGGGACGACGATACCGGCAGACGACTGCTTGCGGAGCTGGAATCCCTGGGGGTGAACACCCGCTATACGCGCATAGTTAAGGGAGCCCGATCGTCGCAATCGGCGGTGCTGGTGGACGCAGGTGGGGAAAGAGTGATTGCCAACTACCCCAGCCCCGATCTCCCTGCGGCGGCAGACTGGCTGCATGAAATCGACTTCTCGCAGTGGGACATTGTCTTAGCCGACGTGCGCTGGCATGACGGGGCAAAACAGGCATTTACCCTGGCCCGCCAGCAGGGCGTACCGACGTTGCTTGATGCGGATGTCACCCCGCAGGACATCGCGGATCTGATTGCCTTAAGCGACCACGCGGCCTTCTCCGCGCCGGGATTGCGGCGTTTAACGCAGCGGGATGAAACCGAAAACGCGCTGAAGAAAGCACAAACGCTCACAAATGGACATGTGTATGTTACGCAGGGGCGAGACGGCTGCTTCTGGCTGGAAAACGGTGCACTGTGTCATCAGCCCGGCTTTGAGGTGAACGTGGTGGATACCACGGGGGCGGGCGACGTGTTCCACGGTGCGCTGGCGGTCAGTCTGGGGCAACAATCGTCCACTTCAGACGCCGTGCGTTTTGCCAGCGCCGTCGCAGCACTGAAATGTACAAAGCCCGGCGGGCGCGCGGGTATACCTGACTGTGATCAAACCCGCTCTTTTTTGTCACTTTTTGTATAAAATGCGGGGCGTGATGGTTTTCAGAGGACAGCCCATGAGCCTTACCGAACTGACCGGCAACCCGCGTCACGATCAGCTGCTGACGCTGATTGCCGATCGCGGCTATATGAACATTGATGAACTGGCGCAGCTGCTGGATGTCTCCACGCAAACCGTGCGCCGGGATATCCGTAAGCTCAGCGAGCAGGGGCTGATCACGCGTCATCATGGCGGGGCGGGCAGGGCATCCAGCGTGGTGAACACGGCGTTCGAGCAGCGTGAAGTCTCGCTTACCGAAGAGAAGCGGGCGATTGCCGAGGCCATTGCGGACTATATTCCCGATGGTTCGACCATTTTTATCACTATCGGGACGACCGTGGAGCACGTTGCCCGGGCGCTGCTCAACCATAATCATCTGCGCATCATCACTAACAGCCTGCGGGTGGCGCACATTCTTTATAAGAACCCGCGCTTTGAGGTGATGGTGCCCGGCGGTACACTGCGCCCGCATAACGGCGGCATTATCGGTCCTGCGGCAACGGCGTTCGTGTCAGGATTTCGCGCAGATTACCTGGTCACCAGCGTCGGGGCGATAGAGCACGACGGCGCGATGATGGAATTTGACGTTAACGAAGCCAGCGTGGTGAAAACCATGATTGCCCACTCCCGCCACATTTTACTGGCGGCCGATCATACGAAATACCACGCCTCCGCGGCGGTTGAAATCGGCAACGTGGCGCAGGCGACGGCGCTGTTCACCGATGAGCTGCCCGGCCCGGCGCTGCAAAATCACCTCAAATCCAGCAAGGTTGAGGTTGTCGAAGTCAATTCCGGAGAAGAGCAGCAGGCTGGCTGATCATCCTATGGCCCGATATTGCGATTCGGGCCTTTCCTTTCTCTAAGCTGAATCTGGCGCATAGCTAAAGTTTCTCTTTCCCGCTACAGTTACTTCTCCACGGCGAAAGGAGATAAACATGCTTTATATCTTTGACTTAGGAAATGTAATCGTCGATATCGATTTTAACCGGGTGTTGGGCGCATGGAGCGATTTTAGCCGTGTTCCGCTGGCGACGTTAAAGCAGAATTTCGCGATGGGTGAGACTTTCCATCTGCACGAGCGAGGTGAGCTCAGCGACGAAGCGTTCGCAGAGCGTTTCTGCCAGGAAATGGGTCTTTCGTTAAGCTACGAGCAGTTTTCCCACGGCTGGCAGGCCATATTTGTCGCGATCCGCCCGGAAGTGATCGACATCATGCACAAGCTGCGCGAGCAGGGGCATCGTGTTGTCGTGCTGTCTAATACTAACCGCCTGCATACCACCTTCTGGCCGGATGAATACCCGGAAATTCACGCGGCGGCAGATAAAGTGTATCTCTCCCAGGAGATGGGGATGCGTAAACCTGAGGCGCGCATCTATCAGGCAGTATTGCAGGAAGAAGGATTCACGGCAGCGGATGCGGTCTTTTTTGACGACAACGCCGATAATATAGAAGGGGCTAATCAGTTAGGTATCACCTCCATTCTGGTGACCGGAAAAGAGACGATACCGAACTACTTTGCGAAGCAGTTATGCTAAAAACCGTTCATCAAAAAGCCAATCACCACACGCGCCCGCTGAGGGCGTGGCTGAAACTCCTCTGGCATCGCATTGATGAGGACAACATGACCACGCTGGCGGGCAATCTCGCTTACGTGTCGTTGCTCTCGCTGGTGCCGCTGGTGGCGGTGATTTTTGCGCTTTTTTCGGCATTTCCAATGTTTGCCGATGTGAGCATGCAGCTTCGCCATTTTGTTTTCGCAAACTTTATTCCTGCCACCGGCGATGTGATCCAGAACTACATTGAGCAGTTTGTCGCAAACTCCAGCAAGATGACGGCGGTGGGGGCGTGTGGGCTTATTGTTACCGCGCTGCTGCTGATGTACTCCATCGACAGTGCGCTCAACACCATCTGGCGGAGCAAAAAAGTCCGCCCGAAGGTTTACTCCTTTGCCGTCTACTGGATGATTTTAACCCTTGGCCCATTGCTGGCGGGGGCAAGCCTGGCGATCAGCTCCTACCTTCTTTCGCTGCGCTGGGCGACCGACTTAAACAGCGTGATCGATAACGTGCTGCGTATCTTACCGCTGATTTTATCGTGGCTTTCGTTCTGGCTGCTCTACAGCGTGGTACCAACCACGCGCGTACCCAACCGGGATGCCGTGGTGGGTGCGCTGGTCGCGGCGTTGCTCTTTGAGCTGGGCAAGAAAGGATTCGCGCTTTATATCACCATGTTCCCCTCTTATCAGCTGATTTACGGTGTGCTGGCGGTGATCCCCATTTTGTTTGTCTGGGTCTACTGGACGTGGTGTATCGTCTTGCTTGGCGCCGAAATAACTGTCACTCTCGGAGTCTACCGCGAACTCAAAAAAGCAGCAGAAGCTGAAAAACAACAAGAAGCAGACCAACCATGATTGCATTGATTCAGCGCGTAACCCGTGCCAGCGTCACCGTGGCGGATGAGGTGACGGGTGAAATTGGCCCAGGACTTTTGGTGCTCCTGGGTGTTGAAAAAGATGACGACGAACAAAAAGCTAACCGCTTATGTGAGCGCGTGCTGGGCTACCGCATTTTCAGCGATGCGGAAGGCAAGATGAACCTGAACGTTCAGCAGGCGGGCGGCAGCGTGCTGGTGGTTTCCCAGTTTACGTTGGCTGCGGATACCGAACGCGGCATGCGGCCGAGTTTTTCGAAGGGCGCGGCACCGGATCGCGCAGAAGCTCTATACGAGTACTTTATTGAGCGCTGTCGCCAACAGGACATGAATACACAAACCGGACGATTCGCTGCGGATATGCAGGTTTCGCTGGTGAACGATGGCCCCGTCACATTCTGGCTCCAGGTATGAGCCAACTGGCGGTATGGCCGCGGGTAACAAGAGAGAGTACAGCTATGTATCACCTTCGAGTACCGCAAACGGAAGAAGAATTAGACGCTTATTACCATTTCCGCTGGGAAATGCTGCGCAAACCACTGCATCAACCGAAAGGCTCTGAACGCGACGCCTGGGACGCGATGGCGCACCACCAGATGGTGGTTGATGAAGAGGGCAACCTCGTTGCCGTGGGACGTCTGTACATCAATGCCGACAACGAAGCTTCAATCCGCTTTATGGCCGTTCATCCCTCCGTGCAGGACAAAGGCCTTGGAACGCTGATGGCAATGACGCTGGAATCCGTTGCCCGTCAGGAAGGGGTCAAGCGCGTCACCTGTAGCGCCCGCGAAGATGCCGTTGAGTTCTTTGCCAAGCTTGGTTTCGTGAATCAGGGGGAAATCACCGCCCCGCAAACTACGCCGATTCGTCACTTTTTGATGATCAAACCCATCGCCACGCTGGACGATATTCTCCATCGCGCCGACTGGTGCGGGCAGCTCCAGCAGGCGTGGTATCAGCACATACCGCTCAGTGAAAAAATGGGCGTGCGTATTCAGCAGTATACCGGACAAAAATTTATCACCACCATGCCGGAAACCGGCAACCAGAACCCGCACCATACCCTGTTTGCCGGCAGCCTGTTTTCACTCGCCACGCTCACCGGATGGGGACTGATCTGGCTGATGCTGCGCGAACGTCATCTCGGCGGCACCATTATTCTGGCCGATGCCCATATCCGCTACAGCGCGCCGATCAGCGGCAAGCCGAGCGCGGTAGCTGACCTGGGCGCACTGGGCGGCGATCTCGACCGCCTGGCGCGTGGACGTAAAGCACGCGTGCAGATGCAGGTTGAGCTGTTTGGCGATGAAACGCCAGGCGCGGTGTTTGAAGGCACCTATATCGTTCTTCCTGCGAAGCCGTATGGCGCGTATGAAGAGGGTGGGAACGAGGAGGAGTAGTCTCCTTCTCACTCTCGCCCGGCATGGTTAATGCGCCAGGCAATATCTCGCATAATGTCTCGCGCTGACTGGCTAATTCCACCCAACTGGAAGAAGCCGTGAATTACACCCCGCCATTGTTGAGCGGTACACTTCACGCCTTGCGCCGTGAGGCGCTGATAAAGCGCCTCGCCTTCGTCGCGTAACGGATCATACTCAGCGGTAACAATATGGACCTTCGGCAGACCGCTAAAGTCGTTGCGCCACAGTGGACTGACTTCAGGATGCTGACGGTCGGCTCCAGCCAGATACATTTCATAGCCGCTCAAAAGGGTATCGCGAGTAATCACGTAATCCATGCCATTGAGGGTATAGCTTTCAAGACTGGCCGTAGCGTCGAGCATGGGATAGATAAGAATGAGCTGCGCGGGATCCCAGAGCCCTTTTGCCTTAAGCCGCAATGACGTTACCAGCGCCAAATGCCCTCCTGCGCTGTCTCCACAGAGGGTGAGTCGGTTCTTATCCACGCCTAATTCGTCTGCATACTGCCAGACCAGATTCGCACCTCTTTCAGCATCGTCATGTGCGGCGGGGAAGGTATGCTCCGGCGCCAGTCTGTACTGAATCGCAATCACCCGGCAATTGCCGTAGTAGGCTAACTGACGGAGCTGGTTGTCATGGGTATCAAAGCCGCCGCTGATAAAACATCCGCCGTGGTAGTAGATGGCAGCAGGCAATATTTCAGGCGCATTGAGAGGTGAAAATACCCGAATGGTAAGACCCTCAAGAACAAGCGTCTCCAGCTGAACGCGCGTTTCGGTCTTCCCGGCAAGCTCCGTGCTGGCAATATAGCCTGCTCGTCGTACCTCAATTGTCTGGCGACGCGATGAGGGGCGACCTGCAGCGATAAATCCTTGAACCAGCCGTTCAATACCCTTTTCCAGTGCCATGAAAACACCTTTTAACTGTATGAATGTACAGCTTTATAGCCTGGTTTGATTCAAAAGAAAACAAGAATATTATTGAGGGGAAAAGTCTTGAAAGCTGCTCGCAAAGGCGAGAGCTTTTTTATTATCTGCTTTCGTCACAGACATAAAGTGCGGATGTTGCCTGAGATTTGCCGTGGAAGCGATGCTAAAGCGATAACGCGTCTTTAGACGGATCCTGGACTACGGGCTGAAGAGCATCTGGCATATAAGACGGCAGGTATTGCTGTCGAGGTGTAGGCCGGGCAAACTCGCGCCGCCCGGCATTCTCACAGGAGATTACTCCCCTTCCCCCGGGAACAGGAACGGGTTGATCGAGCTGCGGGCAAAGCCCTCCTGCTCCATCTTCGCGTCCAGAATCAGCGAGGCGAGATCGTCGGCCACCGCTTCGACTTTCGGGTCCTTTTCCTGATAGAGAATCTTCAGGTAGGTGCCGCAGTCGCCGCAGCTTTCGGCTTTCACTGCCGCGTCTTCATTCTCCAGCGACCAGTAGTTCAGATCGCGGGTCTGCTCGCAGTTGCTGCACTTAATGCGCACCACGTGCCACTCGGTTTCACACAGGTTGCAGTGCAGGTAGCGCAGCCCCTGTGTCGTACCAATCTGTACCATGCTGGAGACCGGCATTGAACCACACACCGGACAGAACTGGCGCGCTTCGCCGTATTCGGCGCGGGCTTTGCCTGGGATCAGGCTCGCCATTTGCGCCCAGTAGAGCGACAGCGCAGCCCAGATGAACGGCGCTTTATCGCTGCTCACCAGCGAGAAGTCGGAGGCAAACAGCGCGCTCGCCATCTCTTCCAGCTCTTGCTCTGAGGCTTTTTCCAGGTTCTCAATGACCGCCAGCGCCGTGCCGCTCATCTCGGGCTTCAGCTCGGCAATCAGCGAATGCAGCAGCTTATGCCAGTGCTTGTCGCGCGGCAGAACGTGAATGTCCAGCGGCGGCTTGCCCTGTTCGTTGGCTTCTTTGATGCGTGCGGTCAGGTCCATTTGCAGCGGATGGTCGTACAGCACCACTTCCTGCGCATGGGCGACCAGCGCGGCAAAACGCAGAAAATCGCCCAGCGGGTTGTTCTCTGCCAGCTCGCGCAGACGCTCTGCGCGGCGGTTGTAGAGGTTCTTGAGTCTGGGGAATAACAACGGCGGAATATACTCCGCCGTACGTTTCTCGCTCGACCCCAGCTCATCTTGCGGGATTATGCGAATACTCATTCAGATGACTTTTCCTGTTTCTGGCGGACTTCACGGTACCAGCGCGGGTGATGTTTCTTCGCCCACGTTTTGGTGACCCAGCCTTCCACCATCGCGGTAATGGTGCCTTTCACCCAAAGGGCGGCGTAAATATGCACCATGATAACCACAATTAACGCTACTGCGGCAAATGAATGCAGCATCAGCGCAAATCGGATCACCGGGATTGAGAAAGCAGGCGCAAAGTACGGACGCCAGATGATCACGCCGCTCACCAGCAACAGGACCAGGAAGATAATCGCCGCCCAGAATACGCATTTCTGGCCGAAGTTATAACGCCCGGTATCACCTACTTCCTCGTTGACGACGATCTTACGAATATTCTTCGCCCAAAAGATATCATCCCGATTGATTAGGTTATGGTGCCAGTAACGGAAAAACATGATGATGAACGACGCGAACATGATGACGCCCACAAACGGGTGCAGTATACGCGCCAGCTGTGGTGTCCCCATGATCTGCATCAGCCAGTTGAAGGACGGGAAGAAGAACCCCAGCCCGCTTATCGCCGCCAGCATGAAGCAGAAGGCGGTGACCCAGTGGTTGATGCGTTCCGGCGCGGTGTAGCGCACGATGGTGTCACGTTTTCTCATTTGCGCACCTCGTCTTTCTCTTCATGCAGGTTATCGTCTTCCTCTTCCGCGCGGTTCGGACCAACACCGACGTAGTGGAAGATGCTCGCTGCGAAGGTGGCAGCAAAACCGACCGCTGCCAGCGGTTTCCAGATGCCTTTCCAGAACTTCACGGTGGCGCTGATTTCCGGGTTCTCCGGCAGGCCGTGATACAGGTTCGGCTTGTCGGCGTGGTGCAGCACGTACATGACGTGCGTACCGCCAACCCCGGCCGGATCGTACAGGCCCGCGTTATCGTAACCACGGGTTTTCAGCTCGCCCACGCGCTCTGCCGCCAGCGTTTTCATATCCTCTTTGGAGCCAAAGTGGATAGCGCCGGTTGGACAGGTCTTCACGCACGCTGGCTCCTGGCCGACATTTACGCGGTCAACGCACAGCGTACATTTGTAGACGCGGTTGTCTTCCGGGTTCATGCGCGGCACGTCGAACGGACAGCCCGCGATGCAGTAGCCGCAGCCAATGCACTGCTCGGACTGGAAGTCGACGATGCCGTTGGCATACTGAATGATAGCCCCTTCTGACGGACACGCCTTCAGGCAGCCCGGATCCGCACAGTGCATACAGCCGTCTTTGCGAATAAGCCATTCCAGCTTGTCGTTCTGCTCCACTTCCGAGAAACGCATTACCGTCCAGGACTTGGCGGTCAGGTCTGCCGGGTTGTCGTACACCCCGACGTTGTGACCCACTTCGTCACGGATGTCGTTCCACTCAGAGCAGGCCACCTGACAGGCTTTACAGCCGATACAGGTGGTCACGTCGATAAGCTTCGCCACTTCCTGCTGGTGGTCCCGCGCCTGAGGCGCGGGCGTGAAACCGTTAGTCGCGGAACGACGGATAATGTCTTGAGATTGATAAGCCATAAGTCGTCTCCGTTACACCTTTTCCACGTTCACGAGGAAGGCCTTAAACTCCGGCGTCTGCGTGTTCGCATCACCGACGAACGGCGTCAGGGTGTTCGCAATGAACCCTTTCTTCGCCACGCCCTCATAACCCCAGTGAATCGGGATGCCGATGGTATCCACCTGCTGACCGTGAACGTTCAGCGTGCGAATACGCTTGGTCACCACCGCCTTGGCTTTGATGTAGCCGCGGTTAGAGGAGACCTTCACGGTATCGCCATGGGCAATGCCGAGTTTGTTCGCCAGCTTCTCGCCGATCTCCACAAACTGTTCCGGCTGCGCGATGGCATTCAGCAGCGCGTGCTTGGTCCAGTAGTGGAAGTGCTCGGTCAGACGGTAAGTGGTGCCGACATACGGGAACTTGTCCTTTTTACCCAGCGCTTCAAAATCGCTCTTGAAGATACGGGCTGCCGGGTTAGAGACCACGTTCGGGTGCAGCGGGTTAGTACCCAGCGGCGTCTCAAACGGCTCGTAGTGTTCCGGGAATGGCCCTTCCGCCATCTTATCGATAGCAAACAGACGGCCCATCCCTTCAGGCTGCATGATAAACGGCCCGACATCGCTGCCTGGTGCGGCAGTGCTGTAGTCCGGAATATCCACGCCGCCCCATTTCGCGCCGTCCCACTTCAGAAGCTGACGCTTCGGATCCCACGGGTTGCCCTGCGGATCAGCGGAGGCACGGTTATAGAGGATGCGGCGGTTAAGCGGCCACGCCCATGCCCAGCCCAGCGTATTACCGAGGCCCGACGGGTCGGCGTTATCGCGGTTGGCCATCTGGTTGCCTTTCGGCGTCCAGCTCCCGGCAAAGATCCAGCAGCCGCTTGACGTCGTACCGTCATCGCGCAGGTGCGCGAAGGTGCTGAGCTGATCGCCTTTCTTCGCCAGCACCGCACCGGTCGCCGGGTCGATAACGTCCGCCAGCGCTTTACCGTTGCTCTCCATGGCCACTTCTTCCGGCGCTGGGTTTTCCGGCGTCGAGTAGTTCCAGGTCATGTTCAGTACCGGCTCAGGCGTTGCGCCGCCCTCAGAGGCGTACATCTTACGCAGGCGTAAGAAGATGCCGGCCAGGATCTCGCCGTCATTCAGGGCGATGCCCGGGGCGTCTGCGCCTTTCCAGTGCCACTGCAACCAGCGGCCGGAGTTGACGATAGACCCGTTCTCTTCCGCGAAGCAGGTGGACGGCAGACGGAACACTTCGGTCTGAATCTTCGACGGATCGACGTCGTTCGACTCACCGTGGTTCTGCCAGAACGTCGACGTTTCGGTATTGAGCGGGTCAATCGTCACCAGGAACTTCAGCTTCGACAGAGACTCGACAACCTTGTTCTTGTTCGGGAACGACGCCACCGGGTTAAAGCCCTGGCAGATATAGCCGTTGACCTGGCCCTGGTGCATCATTTCGAAGTACTGAAGTACGTCGTAACCTTTGTCCCACTTCGGCAGCCAGTCAAAGCCCCAGCTGTTTTCCGCCGTCGCCTTGTCGCCGTAGAAGGCTTTCATCAGCGAGACGAAGAACTTCGGATAGTTGCCCCAGTAGTTCACCTGGCCTTCGAGCAGCGGTTTTGGCGTGCTGGCCGTCAGGTAGGTTTGCAGGTCAGTCTGTTTCTCGCTCGGCAGGTTCATGTAACCCGTCAGGCTCTGAGACAGCAGGCCGAGGTCGGTCAGACCCTGAATGTTGGAGTGACCGCGCAGGGCGTTCACGCCGCCGCCTGCCATCCCCATGTTGCCGAGGAGCAGCTGAACCATCGCCATGGTGCGGATGTTCTGCGCGCCGATGGAGTGCTGCGTCCAGCCGAGCGCATACAGGAACGACGCGGTTTTATCTTTCGCGCTGGTTTCCGCAATCAACTCGCACACCTTCAGGAAATCCGCTTTCGGCGTCCCACAGATGTTTTCGACAACCTCCGGCGTGTAGCGGGAAACGTGCTCTTTCAGCAGGTTCCACACGCAGCGGGGGTGTTGCAGGGTGGTGTCGCGCTTCGCAAAGCCGTTTTCGTCCAGCTCGTAGTTCCAGCTGGTTTTGTCGTACTTGCGTTTTTCGGCGTCGTAACCGCTGAACAGGCCATCTTCGAAGTGGTAATCCTCACGCACGATCAGGCTGGCGTTGGTATAGGCTTCGGTGTACTCGCGGTTATATTTTTCGTTGGTCATCAGGTACAGCAATACGCCTGACAGGAAAGTGATGTCAGTACCTGAACGAATAGGGGTGTAGAAATCCGCCACTGACGCTGTACGCGTAAAGCGGGGATCGATCACAATCAGCTTCGCGCCGTTGTGGATTTTGGCTTCCATCGCCCAGCGGAACCCGACAGGGTGCGCTTCAGCGGCGTTACCGCCCATCACCACAATAAGGTTGGCGTTCTTGATGTCGACCCAGTGGTTGGTCATCGCACCGCGACCAAATGTTGGAGCAAGACTTGCTACCGTTGGTCCGTGTCAGACACGCGCCTGGTTGTCGACCGCGAGCATACCGAGTGCGCGCGTAAATTTCTGGGTTAAATAGCCGGTTTCGTTACTGGACGCTGAAGCACACAGCATGCCGGTGGAGAGCCAACGGTTAACGGTGGTGCCTTCGGCATTCTTCGCGATAAAGTTGGCATCGCGGTCTTCTTTCATCAGCTTAGCGATGCGATCGAACGCTTCTTCCCAGCTGATTTGCTGCCATTTGTCAGAGCCGGGAGCGCGATACTCAGGAAACTTCAGGCGGCTTTCGGAGTGGATAAAATCTACCAGACCGGCCCCTTTCGGACAGAGTGCACCACGGTTTACCGGGTGATCCGGATCGCCTTCGATGTGGAAAATAGATGCTTTGGCGTTTTTCGCACCGTCGCCGAGGCTATACATTAACAGCCCACAGCCGACGGAGCAGTACGTACAGGTGTTACGGGTTTCGCGGGTGCGCAGCAGTTTATACTGCCGTGTTTCCGCCAGCGCTACACCGGGCGCAAAGCCCAGTGCCGCCGCCGTGGTGCCTGCCATACCGCCAGCGCAGATCTTAAAGAACTGCCTTCTGCTGACCTGCATGGGTCACTCCTTGGTTCATTACGACATTGCTATGTAGTTTTACTTTGCGGTTGAGAATTAACCGCAAAGGAGAAAAATTTGCGTTAATCCCTCATTTCTCCGAGGGATAAGCCCAGAATACCACAATGTCGGTACGCCTGTTCCAACGGGGTTAAAACAAAGTGAACGTATTATCACGGCATTGATTATAAAATGTGATATCAATCACATTTTAACCTGTGCATGTTAAAGAGGTGTAGCAGGTGATCGGTTGCACCCCTCCGTATTGAGTAGGAGAATGGTTGCTGAAAAGTTGATCCATACTATGCGTAAGGCCTGCCGTTTGTGTTGCAATAGCAGGCTCACTTCCGTGGTTGTTCAGGAATACCGTTGTGTCTAAACAAAACCGTGTTGCCCACGCGTCGCCACTGCCTGCGGGTATTGTGGAACTGTCGGTACACAGACCGCCTCACATTTCACATGCCACGCCGGATTTTCTGGCGGAAGAGGTCCCCGTTGCCCTGGTTTACAACGGTATTTCGCATGTGGTGATGATGGCCTCGCCGAAAGATCTGGAGCTGTTCGCCATAGGTTTTTCCCTCTCGGAAGGCATCATTGCGCATCCGCAGGAGATCTACGGCATGGATGTGGTTCATGCCTGTAATGGTCTTGAAGTGCAAATCGAACTCTCCAGCCGCCGCTTTATGGGGCTGAAAGAGCGCCGCCGGGCGCTGGCCGGACGTACCGGCTGCGGCGTGTGCGGCGTTGAACAGCTTAACGATATCGGCAAACCCATTATCCCGCTGCCGTTCACCCAGACGTTCAATCTGGCGCACCTTGATCGGGCGCTTGAGCACCTGAACGACGTGCAACCCATCGGTCAGCTCAGCGGCTGTACCCACGCGGCGGCATGGATATTGCCGTCAGGCAACATTGCCGGCGGTCATGAAGATGTGGGCCGCCACGTCGCGCTGGATAAGCTGTTAGGTCGCCGCGCTCGGGAAAGCAACGTCTGGCAGCAGGGCGCGGCGTTAGTCTCCAGCCGCGCCAGCTATGAGATGGTGCAAAAGTCCGCCATGTGCGGCGTGGAAATTCTGTTTGCGGTGTCAGCGGCAACCACGCTGGCGGTGGAAGTGGCGGAGCGCTGCAACCTGACGCTGGTGGGGTTCTGCAAGCCGGGTAGAGCAACTATTTACACCCATCCGCAGCGATTGATAGTTGATCAGTAATTTTGAATGAGTATAGCAAATCCTTCCGCTTTTAGTTGTTCATGATGAGGTCTAATATTTATCTCATCAAGGCACGGCGCCTTATCTAAACAACTTAACGAAAGGGTTTATCTCATGAAAAGCATCAAAACTTTTGTCGCAGTAATCGCTCTGGCTACCTCTTTTGGTTCTTTCGCTGCGCAGACAGTGACCGCATCCGCCTCTACCCTGGATGGTGCAGAAGCTAAAATCGCTGCACAGGCTCAGGAAGCGGGCGCGTCATCGTACAAAATTACCCAGGCATTCACCGGTAACCGCGTACACATGACCGCTGAACTGAACAAATAATTCCGCTATACCGTCGAAAGAGCGCCCCTGGGGCGCTTTTTAGTTTATGCCTGCCAGACGCAGCAGTGCGGTCACCACCGCCGCCGCGACGATCACCACAATTAACGGCATTTTGCGCCAGGCCAGAAACACCGCGAACCCCACGCCCAGCACACGTGCCATCCCGGCAAAATGGTCCCCTTCATAAAACGTTGTCGCCAGCGCGACGGAGAACAGCAAAACGGTAGCCGCGTCTGAAAGCAGCGCCTGCGACCGTTCTGAAAGCGCCAGCCGGTTGCCAAGCTTCGCTCCGCCAAGACGCATCAGATAGGTTCCGGCAGAAAGAATGGCGATGCCGAGAATAAAGACCGTCATGTTTTCCATTATTTTTTCCTCGCGGCAAGGCCGAGCAAAGAGAGCAGTACCGGCAGACCCACCGGCGCAAACGGTACGGCGGCCAGCGACAACACTGCGCCGCTACAGGCGCGGATCAGCGTGGTACGGTTTTTAAATGCCGGCACCACTAACGCCAGCAGGATCGCCGGGAACACCGCGTCCAGCCCGATGGTTTCCGGGTCTGGCAGCAGCTTGCCGACCATCGCCCCCAGTACCGCCCCCAGCGGCCAGATAATTGCCACGCCCAGGCCGCACAGCCAGTAGGCCGCTTTACGCTGCTCGGCGGTTTTTTGCGAAAGGCCGAACACCACGCTTTCATCGTTCATAATATGACAGCCCAGAAAGCTCAGGCCGCGCTTGCCCACCAGGTCACGCACCGTTACGCCGAACGGCACATGGCGTGCGTTTACCAGTAAACCGGCCGCGGCCGCTGCCAGCGGATTGCCGCCGCTTGCCACGATGCCAATAAACATAAACTCGGATGCGCCTGCCAGCACCGTGAGGGAGAGGACAAACGGCACCCACAGCGGGAAACCGTAGGCCATCGCCAGTGAGCCATAAGACATGCCGACCACGCCCACCGCGAGGCAGACCAGGACGATCGCTTTTATCGTGTCGCCTTTCAGGCAAGAGAGGTGATTCTTCATACCATTTTAGCCATATCGAACGTATTTCCATTATAATGAACGCATCAGAAACGTTTTACAAGACGAACGATTCGTTCGTTATAGAGAGAAAGAGGCCGTTATTATGACGCAGCCAATCAGCGTGATCGCCAAAAGCCTGGTACGAGAACGCCTGCGAACCGGGCTCTCACTGGCGGAAATTGCCCGCCGTGCCGGGATCGCCAAATCCACGCTTTCACAACTGGAGTCTGGCAACGGCAATCCTAGCCTGGAAACGCTGTGGTCGCTTTGCGTGGCGCTGGATATTCCGTTTGCCCGGTTACTGGAGCCGCAGCAACCCGTCACGCAGGTGATCCGCCGCGGCGAGGGCACAAAAGTCGTCGCCGGGCAGGCGAACTACGAGGCGATTTTGCTCGCGGCGTGTCCGCCGGGCGCGCGTCGTGATATCTATCTGCTGCTGACTCAGCCGGGGGCAGACCGTATTTCCCAGCCCCATCCGCCTGGTTCGGTTGAGCATATTATCGTGACCCAGGGGCGGGCGATGGTCGGTCTGATCGACGCGGCGGAAGAACTCGGCCCGGGAGATTACATTTGCTACCCTGCTGACCAGCCGCATATCTTTAAGGCGCTGGAGCCCGATACGCACGCGCTGCTGGTGGCGGAACAAAACTAAAGAAGATACGGAAAATCATGTCGCTTAAAGCCATTGCCAAAGAACTGGGGCTGTCTGTTACCACCGTCAGCCGCGCCCTCAACGGATATGACGACGTTTCTGCTGAGACGCGCGCCCGCGTGGAAGCGGAGGCCCAGCGCCGTGGCTACCGACCAAATACCTTTGCCCGTCGCCTGAAGATGGGCAAAATCGACGCCGTCGGGCTGGTATTTCCGGTGCATCCTGTTCCGCTCAATAACAGCGTTTTTATGGACATGGTCGGCGAAATTAGCCACGAACTGGCGCGACATGAGATTGACCTGCTGCTCATCGCTGACGACGATCTGGCGGACAAACACAGCTATATGCGCATGGTGCAGAGCCGACGCGTGGATGCGCTGATAGTGGCGCATACGCTGGATCACGATCCGCGTCTTGAGCAGCTTCAGGCCGCCGGGTTTCCGTTCCTGGCGCTCGGCCGCAGCCAGCTCCCGCAGCCGTACGCGTGGTTCGATTTCGACAACTATGCCGGTACGTATCAGGCCACCCGCTGGCTGATCGAGAAAGGCCATCAGCGCATTGCGCTGCTGGGCGAAAGCAACAACCAGGCATTCATCACCCAGCGCCGCCAGGGCTACCTGGACGCGCTGCGGGAAGCCGGACTTTCCAGCGAATGGCTGCGCGCCATGCCTCCTTCGCGCCGCGTGGGTTATGCCACCACGCAAGAACTTCTCTCCCTGCCGCAGCCGCCCACGGCCATCATTACCGACTGCAACACCCACGGCGACGGCGCAGCGATGGCCCTGGCGCAGATGGGACGCTTAACCGGTGAAAATGCCGTCTCGCTGGTGGTCTATGACGGCTTACCGCAGGACAGCATTGTCGATATCGACGTCGCGGCGGTGATCCAGTCTACCCGTCAGGGCGTCGGGAAACAGATTGCCGATATGGTGCGCCAGTTGATTAACGGCGACGACATTGACACCCTTCAGGTGCTCTGGCAGCCAGAATTCTCCCTAGGCCAGACGGCCTAATCACACGAAAAATTCCAAACCCGATCACAGATCCGAAACGTTTTGGTTTGTATCCGAAACGTTTCGGATCAAAACTCAGGACATCCCGATGACAGGAGATGTCCGATGCAAGATGCCATTTTTCGACTTGAAAGCAATACGGTTGACGTGGTGCTAAAAACTCACCCGTTCGCCGAAATTCTCTACTGGGGGCCGCACCTTCAGCACTTCTCGCCGCAGGATGTCCTGAGTATTGCGCGCCCGGTTGCTAACGGCAGGCTGGACGTCGACTCCCCCGTCACGCTGATGGCAGAGCTGGGGCATGGGCTGTTTGGCTCGCCGGGCATCGAGGGGCATCGCCAGGGGCTGGACGGATCGCCGGTATTTAAAACCACGCAGGTGCAGCAGGCGTTAAACGCCCTGACAATCACTGCTGAAGACGAGCATGCAGGCTTGCGCCTGACCAGTGAAATAACGCTGGATGCCAGCGGCGTACTGGTGGTGCGCCATGGGTTAACCAACCTGAAAACGCTGGCGTGGCAGGTGGATCGCTTTGCCGTGACGCTGCCGGTGGCCGAACGCGCGCAGGAGGTGATGGCCTTCCACGGACGCTGGATCAGGGAGTTTCAGCCGCACCGCGTTACGCTTGAGCACGACAGCTTCGTGATTGAAAACCGCCGGGGTAAAACCTCCCACGAACATTTCCCGGCACTGATTTCAGGTACGCCGTCATTCAGTGAAATGCACGGCCACGTCTGGGGTGTGCATCTGGGCTGGAGCGGCAACCATCGCCTGCGCGCAGAGGCGAAAACCGATGGCCGCCGTTATATGCAGGCCGAAGCGCTCTACCTGCCGGGTGAAATGGCGATTGAAGAGGGGGAAACGCTCTGGACGCCGCGCCTGTATGCCAGCCACTCCCCGCACGGGCTGAACGGCATGAGCCAGCAGTTCCACCGCTACCTGCGCGATAACGTTATCCGCTTCCCGGAAGATAAACCGCGCCCGGTGCATCTCAACACCTGGGAGGGGATCTACTTCGACCACGATCCGGACTACATCATGCGCATGGCCGACGAGGCCGCAGCGCTGGGCGTGGAGCGCTTTATCATTGACGACGGCTGGTTCAAAGGCCGCAACGACGACCACGCCGCGCTGGGCGACTGGTATCTGGACGAGAAAAAATACCCGAACGGCCTTAAGCCGGTGATCGATCACGTTAAACAGCTCGGCATGGAGTTTGGTATCTGGGTTGAGCCGGAGATGATTAACCCGAATTCCGATCTGTACCGCGCGCACCCTGACTGGGTGCTGGCGCTACCGGGCTACGCCCAGGCGACCGGGCGACACCAGCTGGTGCTCAATCTTAATATTCCTCAGGCCTTTGATTATCTGGTCGAGCGCATGAGTTGGCTGCTGGGCGAACACGCGGTCGACTACGTGAAATGGGACATGAACCGCGAGCTGGTGCAGCCAGGGCACAAGGGCAAAGCCGCCGCCGACGCCCAGACGCGCCAGTTTTATCGCCTGCTGGACGTGCTGGGCGAGCGTTTCCCGCACATTGAGTTTGAATCCTGCTCCTCCGGCGGCGGGCGAATCGATTATGAAGTGCTGACCCGCTGCCACCGCTTCTGGGCGTCCGACAATAACGACGCGCTGGAGCGCAACACTATCCAGCGCGGCATGAGCTACTTCTTCCCGCCGGAGGTGATGGGGGCGCATATCGGTCATCATAAATGTCACGCTACCTTCCGCCAGCACAGCATTCAGTTCCGCGGGCTGACGGCGCTGTTTGGTCACATGGGGCTGGAGCTGGATCCGCTCACCGTCGACGCGCAGGAGCGTGAAGGCTATCGACATTACGCCGCGCTGTATAAGCGGTGGCGCGGGGTCATTCATCACGGCACCCAGTGGCGCGTGGATATGCCGGACGCCACCACCCTGGCGCAGGGTATAGTGAGCGAAGACAAGACGCAGGGGCTGTTTTTGGTCAGCCAGCTCGCGATGCCGGATTACACCCTGATGATGCCGCTGCGCATGCCGGGGTTAGACGCCAGCGCGCAGTACCGCATCACCCTGCTCGATCACCCGAACATTCAGATTACGGGCGAGGGCGGGCACACCATGCGCAAGCTGCCGGCGTGGATGGACGCGCCGCAAACGGTAAGCGGTGAATGGCTGATGCAGGCGGGTATTGCGCTGCCGATTCTGGATCCGGAAACCACCATTCTGATTGGTGTGGAACGCGTGTAAGGGTGACGGGCCGGGCAACCGGCCCTCCGTTGAGGATAAAAATAATGAACACAACAACCTGTACCCACAAAGACAACCCTAACTTCTGGATCTTCGGGCTGTTCTTCTTTCTCTACTTCTTCATCATGGCCACCTGTTTTCCGTTCCTGCCGATCTGGCTGTCGGACATCATCGGCCTGAACAAAACCCATACGGGGATTGTTTTCTCCTGCATCTCGCTGTCGGCCATTGCCTTCCAGCCGGTGCTGGGGGTCATTTCGGACAAGCTGGGGCTGAAAAAACATTTGCTTTGGATCATTTCGGTGCTGCTGTTCCTGTTCGCGCCGTTCTTCCTGTACGTCTTCGCCCCGCTGCTGAAAACCAATATCTGGCTGGGGGCGCTGAGCGGTGGGTTGTATATCGGCTTTGTCTTCTCAGCGGGTTCGGGGGCGATTGAGGCCTACATTGAACGCGTGAGCCGCAACAGCTTTTTTGAGTACGGCAAGGCGCGCATGTTCGGCTGTCTCGGCTGGGGGCTGTGCGCCTCAACGGGCGGCATCCTGTTCGGCATCGATCCGTCGTATGTTTTCTGGATGGGATCGGCGGCGGCGCTGTTGCTGATGCTGCTGCTGGTGGTCGCGAAACCGAAGCCCAACCAGACGGCGCAGGTCATGAACGCCCTGGGCGCGAACCAGCGGCAGATCACTGCTAAAACCGTGTTCAACCTGTTCCGCCAGCGCAGAATGTGGATGTTCATCCTGTACGTGATTGGCGTGGCCTGCGTATATGACGTCTTCGACCAGCAGTTTGCTACCTTCTTCAAAACCTTCTTCGCCACGCCGCAGGAGGGGACCCGCGCCTTTGGTTTCGCCACCACAGCGGGGGAAATCTGTAACGCGATCATCATGTTCTGCTCGCCGTGGATCATTAACCGCATCGGTGCGAAAAACACGCTGCTGATTGCCGGGGTGATCATGGCGACGCGCATTATCGGATCGTCGTTTGCCACCACCGCCGTGGAGGTGATTGCCCTGAAGATGCTGCACGCGCTGGAAGTCCCGTTCCTGCTGGTGGGGGCATTCAAGTACATCACCGGGGTGTTTGATACGCGCCTGTCGGCCACCATCTACCTGATTGGCTTCCAGTTTGCCAAACAGTCGGCGGCGATCTTCCTCTCCGCCTTTGCCGGAAATATGTATGACCGGGTCGGCTTCCAGGAGACGTATCTGATACTGGGCTGTTTCGTGCTGGCGATCACGGTGGTGTCGGCGTTTACGCTGAGTGGCAGGCGGGAGATTGCTGCTACCGCTGGGGCAGCAGCGTTAACACATCAGTCCAGGTAAAACACCTCGTTCAGCGCCGCACTCACCGGGCTGTTGTCAGGGTTAGACGGCATAACGTCAGCCATATGTTTCCACCAGCGCTGGCAGACATCGGTGTTTGCCACCGCATTCCAGCGCTCCTCCGATTCAATCTCCACCGTCGCAAACAGCAGGTTGCGGGCTTTGTCGAGGTAAATGGCGTAGTGGTGCGCGCCGTGGGCTTTCAGTACCGCCTCCAGCTCAGGCCAGATCGGGTTGTGGCGACGCGCGTACTCCTCGTGCGCGTCCGGGTTTACCTGCATCACAAACGCTTTGCGGATCATAAAGCCTCCAGGTACAGCTCGCGGACCTCATCGCGGCTGGCGGTGCGCGGGTTACACGGCGCGCACGGGTCGGCGAGAGCTTTATCCAGCCAGCCTTCAATATCGGCTTTGGTCACGCCGAGCTGGCTAAATCCGGACGGAATGCCGACCCGGGCGCTCAGGTCGCGAATCGCCTGAATGGCTGACATGCTGGCCGCTTCATCGCTCATGCCGCGCGTGTCAACGCCCATCGCCTGCGCCACGCGGGCAAATCGGACAACCGCGTTCGGGCGGTTAAAGTTTTCGATGATCGGCAGCAGAATGGCGTTGCACACGCCGTGCGGCAGGTTGTGCGTCGCGCCCGGCTGGTGCGCCAGGGCATGCACCAGCCCCAGACCGGCGCTGTTAAACGCCATGCCCGCCAGATACTGAC
The DNA here is from genome assembly GCF_049238425.1 of Enterobacter cloacae complex sp. IR5401. Classification (NCBI taxonomy): domain Bacteria; kingdom Pseudomonadati; phylum Pseudomonadota; class Gammaproteobacteria; order Enterobacterales; family Enterobacteriaceae; genus Enterobacter; species Enterobacter cloacae complex sp. IR5401. Next base: position 46,527 of record NZ_JBMKHN010000015.1, read on the forward strand.
CAAAAGCCATCTGCTCGCGCGCTTCCAGGTTGTGACCGTCGTCGACCGCTTTCGGCAGCCAGAGGTTGATCAGGCGAATCGCCTCCAGCGCGTTGGCATCGGTCAGCGGGTGCGCGCCGACGGACACGTAAGCTTCAATGGCGTGAGTCAAGGCATCCATGCCGGTTGCGGCGGTCACGGAGGCCGGAATATCAAGCATCACGCTGGCATCGTCCACGGCGATATCCGGGATGATGTTCGGGTCGATAATCACCTCTTTCACCTGTCGTGCGGCGTCAATGATCACCGCGTTGCTGGTCATCTCCGCTGCCGTGCCTGCGGTGGTGTTGATCGCCACCAGCGGCACGCCCGCGTTTTTCACCTTGCCGACGCCAGAGTAATCGGTTGACGGACCGGGGTTGGCGGTGAGGATTTTGATTGCCTTGGCGGTATCAATCGGGCTGCCGCCGCCAAAGGCAATCAGGTAATCACACTCCGCATCCTGATATGCCGCATAGCCTTTTTGCACCAGCGCTTCCGTCGGATTCGGGAATACCTCATCGAACAGGTGATACGACATCTGATGGGCGTCGAGCGCGGAAAACAAACTGTCGAGCAGGCCCAGCTTCACCAGCTGACCGTCGGTGACAATCAGCGCTTTTCCCCACTGTTTGTTTGCCACCAGATTGACCATATCGCCGATCGCGCCCGCGCCGTGCAGGCTGATTTTGGGGAGTGCCAACATAAAGCTCATGATAATTCTCCTTAATTACTGTGAATTTTATGCCCGGCGGCGCTGCGCTTGCGCGGGCCTACGGTTAAGCAGGCCGGGTAAACGCAGTGCCACCCGGCTATGAGATCCGTCTTCGCTGCATAATCCGGCGGGTAATAATCGGCAGCGAAATCACCACGATCAGCATCGCGCCGATAATCACCGACATCACAATGCCGGGCACGTTGAGCAGGCTCAGGCCGAAGGTCACCAGCCCCATCAGGAAGGCGGCGATAATCACGCCCACCATGCTGCCGGACCCGCCGAGAATGTTGACGCCGCCGAGCACCGCCATCGTCACCACCGCCAGCTCCCAGCCCATCGCGATGGTCGGACGGGTGCTGCCCAGACGCGAGGTGAGCAGCACCGACGCCAGGCCGGACATCAGCCCCACCAGCGCGAAGAGGATCAGGTTGTGGCGCTTCACGTTGATGCCGGAGTACCACGCGCCGGTCGGGTTGTTGCCGATGGCGTAGGTGCGGCGGCCAAAGTTGGTACGGTGCAGCACAAAGGCAAACAGAGCGGCCAGCACGATAAACAGCGCGAACTCAAACGACAATGCGCCCCAGACGTAGCCCTGGCCGAACCAGGCAAAGCTCTCCGGGTAGCTGTTCAGCGCCTGATCCCCGAGCAGGATGTAGGTGATCCCGCGGTACAGGCTCATTGTGCCGATGGTGATGACGATGGACGACAGGTTAAAGCGCGTCACCAGAATGCCGTTGAACAACCCGCACAGTAGCCCGACGCCTAATCCCACGCACACCAGCAGTGGCGTATCGACGCCCGCCGCCGCGTAAAAGCCCATCACCGTGGAGCTGAGCGCGATGGTGGAGGCCACCGACAGGTCAATTTCCCGGGCGATAATCAGCATCGCCATCGGCAACACAATGATCGCTTTTTCCGTGAAGTTGAACGTCGCGTCGGAGAGGTTCCAGATATTGAGGAAGTAGGGCGAGGCAAGCGCGTTCACCACAAACACCGCCAGCGTCACCGCCAGCAGGAAGCCCTCCCAGCACAGCAGACGCTGGAAGATGCCCGGCGCAGAAGTGGGTTTGAACTCTTCAGATGTCATCATTTTGCTCATGGTTTCACCGCCAGTTTCTGACGTGCCAGCGCCGCGTCGCGCAGGATCAGCCTGCCTTTGCGCTTGTTGCCGCGCTCGTTCAGCAGCACAGCGATGACAATGACCGAGCCGGAAATCGCCATCTGCCAGAACGGGGAGACGCCGATCACCGGCAGGGCGTTGTTGATGACGCCAAGGAACAGCGCCCCGAACAGACAGCCGAGCACGCGACCGGTGCCGCCCATGGTGCTGATCCCGCCAATCACGCAGGCTGCCACCACCTGCAATTCAAAACCGTTAGCGACGTCAACATACGCAACGGCAAAGCGCGATATCCACAGGTAGCCGCAGAACCCGGCCAGCAGACCGGAAAGGCAGAAGCTGATGAACTGCATTTTCCCGGCGTTGATCCCGGTGTAGTACGCTGCCGTGGCGTTACCGCCTGCGGTGTAGAGCGCCCGTCCGGTGCGGCTGTAGCGCAGGAAGTAGCCCACCAGCAGCAGTACGGCGATGGCGCACCAGCTCAGCACCGGCAGGCCCAGCACTGACGCACGCGGCAGGCCGAGGAAGTCTGCACCCATCTGGTTGGAGTTCACCCAGCCGCCGCCGGAGAGCAAAAAGATCATTCCGCGGTAGATGCTCATGGTGCCGAGTGTTACCACAATCGCCGGAATGCCCAGCTTCCACACAAGCAGGCCGTTTATCGCGCCCATCAGCAGCCCAAGCGCGCTGGCGAGGATCAGCAGCGCCCAGACGGGCACGTCCGGGTAATGGAAGTTAATCAGGGCGACAATCATCCCGGTCAGGGCCAGATTGGCCGCCATCGACAGGTCGATGCCTTTAGTGAGCAGCACCAGCATCTGCCCGAGCGCGAGGACGATCAGAATGGCGGTGTCGTTAAACATCTCCACCAGGTTGCCCGGCGCGATAAACGATGGCACGCGGCTGCCAATGGCGACGATCATCAGGATAATCACCGCGCCCAGCAGGGCTTCGCGGTGTTTTAAGAGTGAGCTAAGCATTTATGCCGCCTCCTGTTTTGCACCGCTGGCGGCGCTGACGATGGTTTCCGCCGTCGCGTCTCCCGCCTGGTATTCGGCCACCATCAGCCCCTCGTGCATGACGATAATGCGATCCGCCATGCCCATCACTTCCGGTAGTTCGGACGAGACCATAATCACCGCCAGCCCCTGACTGACCAGCTCGGACATAAACTGATGAACGGCTGCCTTTGAGCCGATATCGATGCCTTTTGTTGGCTCATCGAGGATGATCACGTCAGGGTGCGTCGCCAGCCATTTGCCGATCACCACCTTTTGCTGGTTGCCGCCAGAGAGGGTCTCCACCGCCTGCTTCCAGCTGAAGGCTTTCACTTGCAGGCGTTTGGCGTACTCGTTCGCCAGTTTCCATTCACGGTCGTCATGCAGCACGCCGTTCGGATTGAGCGTGCTAAGCTGAGGCAGGCTGATGTTCTGGGCAATCGGCAGGGCGATAATCGCCCCCTGTTTCTGCCTTTCTTCCGGCACGCAGACAATACCGGCTTTGATCGCATCCGCAGGCTGGCGGAAGCGCCGGGGCTGTCCGTTGAGGATAATTTCCCCGGACGATGGCCGCGTGACGCCGGAAAGCGCCTGCATCAATTCGGTACGCCCGGCACCCACCAGCCCGTAAAAGCCGAGGATTTCCCCTTTACGCAGGGAGAACGAGATATGCGCAAACTCGGTCGGATGGCAGAGGTTTTTCACCTCCAGCACCGTCTCGCCTTTTTCGCAGTCGATTTTCGGGAAGGTTTGGGTAATGGCGCGCCCGACCATCATCGACACCATCCGCTCCTCGGTGATCTCATTTATTGCCCCTGCACCGACGAACACGCCGTCGCGCAAAATGGTGTAGTGATCGGCCAGCTCAAAAATCTCGTCGAACTTGTGGGAGATAAACAGGATGGCTTTTCCCTCCTGCTTTAAGCGCTCCACAATCTGGTAAAACTCGAGGATTTCATGCTGCGACAGCGCCGCCGTGGGTTCGTCGAGGATCACCACCTGCGCCTCAAACGACAGCGCGCGGGCAATCGCCACCATGTGACGCTGGGCGATGCTCAGGGTTTTCAGCGTTGCGCGCGGGTCGATTTGCACCTCAAGGCGGGCGAGAATAGCCTGCGCCCGGCGGTGCATTTCCGGCCAGTCGAGCTTTTTCAGGAAGCCTTTGTGAAGGTACTGACCAACAAAGATATTTTCGGTGACCGAGAGTTCATCAAACAGGACGGTTTCCTGGTGTATGGCGGTGATACCCATTTTATGCGCCGACTCCGGCGTCGGAAGGTGAACGGGGATCGCCTTGTAGAGAATTTCGCCCTCGTCGGGCTGGTATATGCCGGTCATCACTTTGACCAGCGTCGACTTGCCCGCGCCGTTTTCGCCGATAAGCGCCGTCACTTTGCCGGGCCACAGCGCAAGCTGCACGTTCTCAAGAGCACGTACGCCGGGGAACACCTTGGTGATGCCAGAAAGCTGTAGCAATGGGGTCATGATAGTTCTCCGTTTGGTTCACCCTCACCCCGACCCTCTCCCTTTGGGAAAGGGCTAGGGTGAGGGGGGAAAGGATCAAAAGATTTTCGAGAACTTATCAATATTGCTGGCATCGTAGACGAACGGCTCGGCCATCGCGCCGTTGCCGTCCGCATCCAGCTTCACTTTGCCCAGTTTGCCCATGCTGGCCTCACCTTTCGTGGCCGTGCCTTTCACCAGATCGTCCGCTAAGTAAGTCGCGGCATAGCCCAGGTCAATCGGGTTCCAGATGGCAAAGCTCTTGCTCGCGCCGGATTTCACCGCGCCCGCCATCTCAGACGGCAGGCCTAAACCGGTGACGTACACTTTGCCAATCTTGCCCTGGTCCTTCACCGCCTGCGCGGCAGCCACAATGCCCACGGACGACGGCGAGACGATGACTTTCAGCTCCGGGTAGGTTTTCAGCAGGCCGACCGCTTCGCGGTAGCTTTTGTCAGAGAGATCGTCTCCGTAGGCCACGGTCACCAGATTGACGGACGGGTACTTCGGCAGCACCTTTTTCATCTCCGCAATCCAGGTGTTCTGGTTGGTGGAGGTTGGCGTGGCGCTCAGCACCGCTACTTGGCCCTTCTCCACGTTCAGCGCTTTCAGGGCATCGGCGGCGAGCTTGACGTTGGTTTCGCCAATCAGGGCGTTATTGGACGGGTTGAGATGGATCTGACGCCCGGCTTTCGCCACCCCGGAATCCCACGACACAACCTTAATGCCGCGCTGCATCGCTTTTTTCAGCACCGGCACGACGGCGTCCGGATCGTTCGCGGAAATTGCGATCGCATCCACGCCCTGGGCGATCAGCCCGTTCAGCACCTCGATCTGCGCTTCCGCCGTGGTGGTGGTCGGGCCGGTATAAATCACTTTTACATCGCCTAACTCTTTGGCCGCCTCCTGCGCGCCGACGTTCGCTGCCTCGAAGAATCCATTCCCTAAGGACTTCGCCACCAGGGCGATTTTCACTTCTGCTAAAGCGGAACCGGACAACGCCAGAGCGGCAACGGTGAGGATCAAGCTTGCTTTTATTTTCATTGCTTTTACTCCACTGACTTGAGTTAGTTGTAGGGATTGCAGGTGGTTTTCGCCCCGTCTCGGTGAGCGGGGCGCGATGTTGTTATTGGTACAAATCTAACGCCGACTGCATCGGGGTGACGCCAAAGCGTTTGCCCAGGGCAATCAGCTCTTCCCGGGTGATGGTCTGCTTCATGCCGCCCATGGAATAGACCTTCACCAGCACCTCCGCGGATTTCTCGGCGGTGTCGATCAGGCCGAAGGTTTCATCCAGTGTCGGGCCGCTGCCGAAGACGCCGTGGAACGGCCACAGCACCAGTGAGTGCTTCTGCATGTCCGTCGCGGTCGCCTGGCCGATTTCGTCGGTACCCGGCACCATCCACGGCAGAATGCCGACGCCGTCCGGGAACACCACCAGACACTCGGTGCTGCCTTCCCACAGTTTGCGGGTGAAGAAATCAGAATTATTTTCCAGCACGTAGGTCAGGGCGATCAGGTTGGTGGCGTGGCAGTGCATGATTACGCGGTCCTTGCCATTGGTCGCCTTGATGCGCTCGCAGTGGGAGAGGAAGTGCGCCGGCAGTTCGGATGTGGGTACCGCGTCGTCCGTCAGTCCCCAGAGAATGTGGTAACCCGCGCCGTCGCTGTCCACCTTCACCACGCCGAGGTTGGCTTCCGGGTCCAGCTGTACGTTGCGGAAAAACTTCCCGGAACCGGTGACGATAAACGGCGTGTTGGCGAGCAGCGGCATCGGCTGGCTCAGGGCGATATAGCGCGGCTTCTGGTGGAAATCGGAGGCAAATGGCTCGATATCCGCGTCGTCCAGGCGTAGCGTCAGGTTGCCGCCGTTGCGCTCGTCCCAGCCCTTCAGCCAGGCGTCGGAGGTGGCTTTGATCATGCCCTGGACGAACCAGGAGGTGGTGATGGTCTGCATACTGTGTTTCCTTTGAAAATGCCGGGTGGCGCGTTGCTTACCCGGCCTACTTTTACCTGTAGGCCCGGCAAGCAACGCGCCGCCGGGCGATGTTTTTTACTGACGAGCGGCAAGAACCTCTTTCTCATACGCCCGCACGTTATCCAGCCACTGGCTGCCCGCAGGTGCATCGTGACGCTGGCAGTACATCTCCCACACCGCCTGCCACGGCAGGGATTTCTGCTCTTCCAGCAGCGCCAGGCGCGCGGTGTAGTCGCCGTTTTCTTCCAGCTGTTTCAGGGCGGCGACAGGCTCCAGCAGCGCGCGCAGCAGGGCTTTCTTCATGTTACGGGTGCCGATAACCCAAGCCGCGATGCGGTTGATGGAGGCGTCGAAGAAGTCGAGGCCGATATGTACGCGGTCAAAGAGGTTGTGGCGGATGATTTCGCTGGCAATGGCCTGGGTTTCGTCATCCAGCAGCACCACATGGTCGCTGTCCCAGCGCACCGGGCGGCTGACGTGCAGCAGCAGGCGCGGCACGTAGAGCATGGCGGCGGAGATCTTGTCGGAGATGACTTCCGTTGGGTGGAAGTGGCCAGCATCCAGGCACAGCGCGGTCTGGCGGCTGGTGGCATAACCCATGTAGAACTCGTTTGAGCCCACGGTGTAGCTCTCTGCGCCAATGCCGAACAGCTTGCTCTCGACGGCGTCGATGTGGTGCGCCGGGTCCAGCTTCTCGCTGATGGCTTCATCCAGCGCGGCCAGCAGGCGCTGACGCGGGGCCAGTCGGTCTACGGTGATGTCCTTCATGCCGTCCGGGATCCAGATATTCATTACCGATGGCGTGCCAAGCTGCTCGCCAAAATAAGCCGAGACGCGGCGGCTGGCTTTGACATGGTCGATCCAGAACTGGCGGATTTCATCGTTGGCATGCGCAAGGGTAAACCCGTCCGCGCTCAGCGGGTGCGAGAAGCAGGACGGGTTAAAATCCAGACCCAGCCGGTTGGCTTTCGCCCACGCCACCCAGTTCGTAAAGTGTTCCGGTTTGATTTCGTTACGCGCGACCGGCTCATCGGATTCGAGATAAATGGCGTGCAGGTTCAGGCGCTTTGGCCCGGGGATCAGGCTCAGCGCCAGCTCCAGATCCGCACGCAGTTCGGTGGCGTTGCGCGCTTTGCCAGGATAGTTACCCGTGGCCTGAATACCCCCCGTCAGGGAACCGCCCGGGTTCTCGAAACCGGCGACATCATCACCCTGCCAGCAGTGCATGGAGACGGGCAGACGATCGAGCTGGCGCAGCGCCTCTTCGACATCCACGCCGACGGCGGCGAAACGCTGTTTAGCCAGATCCCAGGCTTGTTCAAGTTGAGTGGTCATGCGCAAAGCTCCTTAGTCAGTCGTTTTTGCTGAAACTGCGCCCGGTAGCGGGCAATTTCATGGCAGGGATGGGGGGTGAAGGTGGTCAGGCTGTTATTCGCCGTCACCACCGAACGGAAATCGTCGACGTTGGACAGTTCGTCCAGGGTCATCAGCTGAATGCCGATATTGCCGAGCGTGGAGGCTTCAATCGGACCTGCCACCACGGTAATGCCGCAGGCATCCGCGCAGAGCTGGTTCAGCAGCTGGTTCTGGCAGCCGCCGCCCACGATATGCAGCTGCGTGAACGGTTTGCCGCGAAGGTCAGCCAGCTCGCTCAGGATGTCGGCATAGAGCAGGGCGAGACTGTCAAAAATGCAGCGCGCCAGCTCGGCGGGGCGGGAAGGTACCGGCTGCCCCGCTTCATAACAGGCGGCCTGGATTTCGGCGCTCATGTGCGCCGGGTTGATAAAGCGGTCATCGTTCGGGTTAATCAGGAAGGTACAGGCCTTCAGCGTTTCGGTTTCGGCGATAAGCTCGGGCAGGTCGGTGATGTTCTGCTCTTTCAGCACCCGCTGGAGCAGCCACAGGCCCATGATGTTCTTCAGCACCCGGTAGCGCCCTTCGGCACCGCCTTCGTTGGTGATGTTCGCGGCCAGCGCGGCATCGCTGGTGTAGGGCGTTTTGCTCTCAAAGCCCATCAGCGACCAGGTGCCGGATGAGAGGTAGGCCGCATCTTTGCCGGCGAGCGGCGAGGCAATGACCGCGCTCGCGGTGTCGTGGCTGGCGACGGCGACAACGGGGATTTTATTCCCCTGCGGGCAAAGCCAGTGGCCGATCACATTGCCCGGATGGGTTGGCGCGCCAAACCAGGACGGCGAGGCGCCCGTCCAGGCCAGCAGATGTTCATCCCAGTTATCGGTGTTGATGTTGACCAGCTGCGTGGTGGTGGCGTTGGTGTATTCCCAGTTCATGTTGCCGGTCAGACGGTAGCTTAAGTAGTCCGGGATCAGCAGCGCATGCGCCACCTTTTCGACCAGCTCTGGCTGTTGCTCAACCAGCGCGCGCAGCTGATACAGCGTGTTAAACGGCAGAAACTGAATGCCGCTGCGACCATAGATGTTCTCCTTGCCAAGCTGGGCGATGGCGTGCGCCATTAGCCCATCGGTGCGGCTGTCGCGGTAGGAGACGGGCAGGCCGACGCGTTCGCCGTGACGGTCCAGCAGTACGTAATCCACACCCCAGGTATCAATGCCGATACTGTCGATGCGAATACCGTCTTCGCAGACGTTGTGAAGTCCGGTGCGGATCTCTGCTTCCAGGGCGTCGATATCCCAGGTAACAAAACCGTCCTGTTTTTGCAGACAATTGGCGAAACGGTGCATTTCGCGAAGCGTAAGGGTGTGCAGGTCGCAGTCCCAGGTGGCGAGCATTACACGGCCGCTGGATGCGCCTAAATCGACAGCCACACAATGGCGAAAAGTCATGGTCGGGTCCTTTCTTAAGTCATTAGCGAGGAGTGTAAGAAAGGGAAGAAATAGCCACCTTCTCGCCACTGACAGCCCAAATCTCGCGCTGGCAAGAAAGCAAAGATGAACGTGAGGGAGTTCACAGTTTCCAGTAATGGCGGGGTTTGCAGGCAGTGTGACGCTGACCGCATTTCCCGATCTTTCCGCCTGTTTCTTGAAAAACCGACAGCTTTTGCGCGGTTTGCTGTCAAAAATTTAAGGTGAGCGTGAAAGGCCTTAATTACTATTTTGAGAACTTTTCTCATTGGTGGGGGCCGTTATGACCGTACTGCACAGCGTCGATTTTTTTCCTACGGGGGCTTCGCCGGTCGCGATTGAGCCACGGCTGCCTCAGGCTGCGTTCCCGGAGCATCATCATGATTTTCATGAAATTGTGATTGTTGAGCACGGAACGGGCATCCACGTGTTTAACGGTCAGCCGTATACCATCAGCGGCGGTACGGTGTGCTTCGTGCGCGATCACGACAGGCACCTGTATGAACATACCGACAACCTGTGCCTGACCAATGTGCTTTATCGTTCTCCGGATGCGTTCCAGTTTCTTTCCGGGCTGAATCAGCTGTTGCCGCAGGAGAAGGACGGCCATTATCCGTCGCACTGGCGGGTGAATCAGTCCACGTTGCAGCAGGTGCGTCAGCTGGTGAGCCAGATGGAGCAGAGCGAGGATGGACAGGAGACGCACGCCATTGCTACCCGCGAGCTGCTGTTTATGCAGCTGCTGGTGCTGCTGCGGCGCAGCAGCCTGGTGGAAGGGCTGGAAAATAACGACGCGCGCCTGAATCAGCTGATGGCATGGCTGGAAGATCATTTCGCCGAAGATGTCTGCTGGGAAACGCTGGCGGATGACTTTTCGCTCTCGCTGCGCACGCTGCATCGTCAGCTCAAGCAGCATACCGGCCTGACGCCGCAGCGTTACCTTAACCGTCTGCGCCTGATCAAAGCGCGTCACCTTTTACGTCATACCGACGAAAGCGTCACCGATATCGCCTATCGCTGCGGTTTCGGCGACAGTAACCACTTTTCGACGCTGTTTCGCCGGGAGTTTAGCTGGTCGCCGCGCGATATTCGTCAGGGGAAAGACGCGTTGCTTCAGTAACGCGAGGGCAGTCACCGTTTTTTTGCTGCAAAAAGGCTAATAATGTCCGGTTATTCGCCGTAGAGGTTGTGGTGTGGCTGCTCAGCTCATTCTTCGCAAAGATGATTTTTTTGCCTCCGCGAGTCAGGCCGTCGCGGTGGCCGACCGCTACCCGCAAAACGTCTTTGCCGAGCACACCCACGAGTTTTGCGAGCTGGTGCTGGTGTGGCGGGGCAATGGCCTGCACGTCCTCAACGACCGTCCCTACCGCATCACGCGCGGAGACCTGTTCTACATCCGCGCTGAAGACAAACACTCCTACGCCTCGGTTAACGATCTGGTGTTGCAGAACGTCATCTATTGCCCCGACAGACTTAAACTGAATGTCGACTGGGCGGGCAATATCCCCGGTTTTCATAATGCCAGAGGCGAACCGCACTGGCGCTTAAGCAGCAACGGCATGGCTCAGGTGCGCCAGACGATTTCCCAGCTGGAGCAGGAGAGCCAGAAGAGCGATCCGGCGGCTAACCAGATGTCGGAGCTGCTTTTCGCCCAGCTGGTGATGACCCTGAAGCGCCATCGTTACGCTACGGATAATCCCTCTGCCACCATGCAGGAAGCGCTGCTGGATAAGCTCATCACCCGGCTTGCGGGCAGTCTGAACAAGAGTTTCGTGCTGGAAAAATTCTGCGAGCAGGAGCAGTGCAGCGAGCGCGCGCTGCGCCAGCAGTTCCGCACCCAGACGGGGATGACGGTCAACCACTATCTGCGCCAGCTGCGCATCTGCCACGCCCAGTACCTGTTACAGCATACGGAGCTGATGGTGAGTGAAGTGGCGATGCGCTGCGGCTTTGAGGACAGTAACTACTTTTCGGTGGTGTTTAACCGTGAGGTGGGGATGACGCCGGTTCAGTGGCGTCATCGCAGTCGAAAGGCAGCGTAATCAGTTCGCCATGCCGAGGCCGACGATATTGGCCGCAATGATAATCACCACGCAGCCCAGGCTCAGCACGCCAACCGGACGACGCCCGGCGTTGTTCCACTCTTTCAGCACCAGCCCAACCAGCCCGCCGCACAGCACGTAGAAGCTCATGTGCAGCATCCAGCTCATGTAGTCATACTGCGCCGGAATACTGGCGTGACCCCAGGCGTAGAAGAAGAATTGCAGATACCACATCAGGCCGCCAAGGGCGGAGAGCAGGACGTTGGTGACGATCAGCGGTTTTGCCAGCGAGAAGTCGGCTTTTACCGACAGGTTGTTCACTTTTGCCAGACGAATAAAGCAGAAGCCGAGGTTTACCAGCGCGCCGCCGCCCATGATCACCACGTAGCTTGGCAGGGCAGCGTACAGCGGATCGACGCCCAGCGCCGCAGCGGCCTCGTGCATCGGTTTGGCGGCATTCATGGCGAACGACATGCCCGCCGAGAAGACGCCGCACATCACCGCCAGCAGCAGCCCTTTCTTCAGGTTGAACTCTTCGGCTTTGATGCCCATCTTGCGTTCTTTCAGCTGGCCCGCGCGGGTGACGATGCCCACGCCGATCACCGCCACCAGCACGCCCAGCAGGGTCATTCGCCCTCCCTGGGTGTTGATCAGCACATCGAAGTTGCCGTTGAGGATTGGCGTCATCAGGGTGCCAACAATCAACGTTATGCCAATCGCGATGCCAATCCCCATCGACATGCCGAGGTAGCGCATGGTGAGGCCGTAGTTGATATTACCGATGCCCCACATCGCGCCGAACAGGAATACCGGCAGCAGGGTGGAGGCGTTGAAGGAGGAGAAGTAGCCCCAGAAATCGGGCAGCAGCATGGCGCTGATTGTCCACGGCAAAATCAGCCAGGACACGGTACCGCCAACGGACCACATGGTTTCCCATGACCAGCCTTTCACCTTTTTAAACGGGGCATAGAAACAGGCTGCACTGGCCGCGCCTATCAAATGCCAGAAGATACCCATCGTAATCGCATGATTCATTTTTACATCCTCATCGTTTTTATAGCCGGAGGCTTCCCGCCGACTTGATGAGTGTAAAAATGAGGCGGTTTGGGAACCTTCAGAAGGTTGCCGCACTTTTGTTTTGAATGGCAATCAGCACGTTAACCGCGTGAGCAGACTCACAATTCCTTCATTTCTCAAAAACCGAATAACCTTATAAAAACTACGGCATTGATAATCATTTTCAATATCATTTAATTAACTATAATGAACCAACTGCTTACGCGGCATTAACAGCTGTGCCGCCCGACAATAATGGAGAGGATTATGAGTTATACACTGCCATCCCTGCCGTATGCCTACGACGCACTGGAACCGCATTTCGACAAGCAGACGATGGAAATCCATCACACTAAACACCACCAGACCTACGTGAACAACGCGAATGCTGCGCTGGAAAGCCTGCCAGAGTTCGCTAATCTGCCTGTTGAAGAGCTGATCACCAAACTGGACCAGCTGCCAGCAGACAAGAAAACCGTGCTGCGCAACAACGCGGGCGGTCACGCTAACCACAGCCTGTTCTGGAAAGGCCTGAAAACCGGCACCACCCTTCAGGGCGACCTGAAAGCGGCTATCGAGCGTGACTTCGGTTCCGTTGACAACTTCAAAGCGGAATTCGAAAAAGCCGCTGCAACCCGTTTCGGCTCTGGCTGGGCGTGGCTGGTTCTGAAAGGTGACAAACTGGCGGTCGTTTCTACCGCTAACCAGGATTCCCCGCTTATGGGTGAAGCTATCTCTGGCGCATCCGGCTTCCCAATTCTGGGTCTGGACGTGTGGGAACACGCTTACTACCTGAAGTTCCAGAACCGTCGCCCTGACTACATCAAAGCCTTCTGGGATGTAGTGAACTGGGACGAAGCAGCAGCGCGTTTCGCCGCTAAAAAATAAGGTTGCATTGACGCCTGTGAGAAGCGAGTCTGATGACTCGCTTTTTTTGTATCTGAAGGAGTGGAGATGCATTACCCGGTGAATGTGTTTACAGGCAAGGTAAGGGAGTACGAAGGCAGCCGCCCGAGTGCCATCGCCAAAGTGCAGGTCGACGGTGAGCTGACGTTGACCGATCTCGGGCTTGCGGGTGACCAGCAGGCTGAAAAGAAAATCCACGGCGGGCCCGATCGCGCGCTGTGCCATTATCCGCGCGAGCACTATCAGCACTGGAAAACCGAATTTCCTGAACAGGCTGACCTCTTCGTCGCCCCCGCGTTTGGCGAAAATCTCTCAACGGAGGGGCTGACGGAGAAGAACGTCTTTATCGGCGATATTTACCGCTGGGGCGATGCTTTGATTCAGGTCACCCAGCCGCGCTCACCGTGCTTTAAGCTTAATTACCATTTCGGCATTCAGGATATGTCGGCCCAGTTGCAAAACGCGGGTAAAACCGGCTGGCTGTATCGCGTTGTGCAGGCGGGACAGGTTTCGGCGGATGCGCCGCTTGAGCTGGCTTCGCGTTTGAGTGAGGTGTCGGTGTACGAGGCCTGCGCAATTGCCTGGCATATGCCGTTTGATGACGATCAGTATCACCGTCTGCTGTCAGCGGCGGGATTATCCACCAGCTGGACCAGAACGATGCAGAAGCGGCGGATAAGCGGCAAGATCGAGAGCAGTTCGCGGAGATTATGGGGGAAATAGTTCCCGCAGAAAGTAGGCCGGGTAAGGCGAAGCCGCCACCCGGCACATACGGTTACGAACGCTTATACAGCGGCAGCCACAGCGTTAACCTGAGCCCGCCCAGCGGGCTGTCATCGGCTTTCACCCAGCCACGGTGCTGTTGCATGGCGGTTTCCACAATCGCCAGCCCCAGTCCCGTACCGCCCGATTCCCGGTCGCGCGCCTCGTCGGTGCGGTAGAACGGACGGAATATCTGCTCGCGGTCTTCCGGGCTGACGCCAGGACCGTCGTCGTCGACGATGACGGTGATCCCGTCTTTATCCACCGAGAACGCCACCTCAATCTTCGTGTGCGAGTAGCGCAGGGCGTTACGCACGATATTTTCCAGCGCGCTTTCCAGCGCGTTGGGGTTACCGTACAGCGGCCATGGCCCCGGCGGGAAGTTAACGGTGAAGGATTTGCCCATCTGCTCCGCTTCAAACGCCGCGTTGTCCAGCACCTCATGCCACAGATGATTGGCTTTCACCGTTTCGCTCACCAGCGCGTTTTTCTGCTGATTGCGCGACATGACCAGCAGATCGTTGATCATGCTGTCCAGACGATGCGCTTCGGTTTCGATGCGCTCCAGCTCTTTGCTTTCTCCGCTGCGGCGACGCAGCAGGGCGGTACCCAGCTGTAAGCGCGTGAGCGGGGTACGCAGTTCGTGCGAGATATCCGACAGCAGGCGCTGCTGGGCCGTCATCATGCGATCGAGCGCGCTCACCATCTGGTTAAAACTGGTCCCGGCGGCCAGGAACTCCTGCGGCCCGGATTCCAGCTCCGGATGCTGCCTCAGGTTGCCCTGCGCCACTTCGTCCGCCGCATTTTTCAGCTTACGCGCCGGTTTCGCCAGGCTCCACGCCAGCCATAACAGCAGCGGGGAACTGACCAGCATCGTGACAATCAACAGCAAAAGCGGACGGTCAAACAGCAGGTTGATGAAGTCGGACTGGGAACTGCTCGCAGGGCGAATCAGGTAGAGCTGATAATTGTCTTCCCCGTCCCGAACCGAGAAAGGACCAACCATCTCTACCCGACCATATTTCTTTTTCTGTGGGTGATCGGCGTTATCCGCCTGGCCAATAAAGTTGCGGATAATCTGCATTTCATTGCGATCGGCTCCAATCACGCGACCTTCGCTGGTGACCAGTAAAAGACGTTGTCCGGGGGGCGCCCACTTGTCGATAGCGCGAAACAACCTGCGCCACCACATTAAATCGTTCGGCGGATCGTTTGCCAGCTCCGCTTCCACGTGCTGCTCGATCATCACGCCCTGACGTTGCTCGCTGTCGAGTAGCTCCGTCATCTGGCGTGAGTCGAGTTTTGGCAACATCAAAACGAGCATTAAAACCAGTGCCAGCGTCAGCCAGAAGATGGCGAAGATGCGGGCGGTTAAGCTGCCTATCATGAAGCGGAAACCATCAGATAACCGCGACCACGCAGGGTTTTGAACCAGGGATGACCGTCTTTACGCTCCGGCAGCTTACGGCGCAGGTTCGAGATATGCATGTCGATGGCGCGGTCAAACGGGGTGAGGCGTTTGCCCAGCACTTCCTGGCTTAAGTGTTCACGCGACACCACCTGGCCGAGATGCTGCGCCAGCAGATACAGCAGGGTGAACTCGGTGCCGGTTAGCTCCAGCGTTTCACCGTCGAAGCTCGCTTCCTGGCGGCCCGGGTTCAGGCTCAGGGAGTCCACTTCCAGCGTAGGTGAGCTGTTGTCGGTATTCTGCTGCTGCTCGCTCCAGTGAGAGCGGCGCAGGATCGCGCGAATACGGGCCACCAGTTCACGGTCGTTGAACGGCTTAGGTAAATAGTCATCCGCACCCAGCTCAAGGCCGAGTACGCGGTCAAGCTCGCTGCCGCGTGCGGTCAGCATAATGACGGGGGTCTGGTGTGTCTGGCGAAGCTCTTTCAACGTATCAATACCGTTTTTCTTCGGCATCATGACGTCGAGCAAAAGTAAATCGATGCTGTCGTCAAGGAGACTCAGCGCCTGCTCGCCATCATGGGCAACCAGGACGTTGAAACCTTCCATGTCGAGCAACTCCTTTAAAAGAGATGTGAGCTCTCGGTCATCATCAACTAACAGGATTTTATTCATTGTTTAAATACCTCCGAGGCAGAAATTACGACATCAAGGCTATCTAATCCATGACTTTACGTTGTTTTACACCCCCTGACGCATGTTTGCAGCCTGAATCGTAGACTGTCTCTCGTTGAATCGCGACACGAAAGATTTTGGGAGCAAGTGATGCGCAAAGTTACCGCTGCCGTCATGGCCTCAACGCTGGCCTTCAGTGCGTTTAGCCAGGCTGCTGTAGCTATCATCAGCGATAACGGTTCCTCAGCAGAGGGCGCAACGCAGCACAGCAGCCAAAGCCATATGTTTGACGGCATAAGTTTAACCGAACATCAGCGTCAACAGATGCGAGATCTGATGCAGAGGGCAAGACACGACCAGCCCCCTGTTAATGTTAGCGAAATGGAGACAATGCATCGCCTTGTCACCGCAGAAAATTTTGACGAAAGCGCTGTACGCGCTCAGGCCGAAAAAATGGCGCAGGAACAGGTTGCCCGCCAGGTAGAGATGGCGAAGGTTCGCAACCAGATGTTCCACCTGCTAACGCCCGAGCAGCAAGCGGTTTTGAATACCAAACATCAGCAACGTATGAACCAGTTGCGTGAGGTTGCACGGATGCAGCGAAGCTCAGATATGACGCTTTTCAGTAGCAATAGCAGTACCCGTAGTAACCAGTAAACCCTGTTTTCCTTGCCATAGACACCATCCCTGTCTTCCCCCACATGATGTGGGGGTTTTTTTTGCCCATCGTTCCGGTTTGTTAACGCTTTATTCATCCTTTCACTCCACCACCATCCGTTATACTAGCGCCATGGCATGACAGGAGTGTTTATGAATCAATCCTATGGACGGCTGGTAAGCCGGGCCGCAATAGCCGCGACGGTGATGGCGTCGTGTTTACTGATCATTAAAATTTTCGCGTGGTGGTACACCGGATCGGTCAGTATTCTGGCGGCGCTGGTGGACTCACTGGTGGATATTGCCGCCTCGCTGACCAACCTGCTGGTGGTGCGCTACTCGCTGCAACCGGCGGATGAAGAGCATACGTTTGGCCACGGCAAAGCGGAATCGCTGGCCGCGCTGGCACAAAGCATGTTTATTTCGGGCTCTGCGCTTTTCCTGTTTTTGACAGGCATTCAGCATCTTGTTTCGCCGTCACCAATGAACGATCCGGGCGTTGGCGTGGTCGTAACGGTAGTTGCACTTATAAGCACACTTGTTCTTGTAACGTTCCAGCGCTGGGTTGTACGCAAAACACAAAGCCAGGCTGTACGGGCCGATATGCTTCATTATCAGTCTGATGTTATGATGAATGGGGCTATTCTTATTGCGCTTGGTCTGGCCTGGTATGGCTGGCATCGGGCCGATGCGTTGTTTGCGTTAGGGATAGGGATCTATATTTTATACAGCGCCTTGCGGATGGGGTATGACGCGGTACAGTCGCTTCTTGACCGTGCGCTTCCGGATGCAGAACGTGATGAAATTTATGCCATCGTGACCAACTGGCCCGGCGTCAGTGGTGCTCACGATCTTCGTACGCGGCAGTCAGGGCCGACCCGCTTTATTCAGATTCATTTGGAAATGGAAGACAACCTGCCACTGGTTCAGGCGCATATGGTCGCTGAACAGGTGGAGCAGGCGATTTTGCAGCGTTTCCCTGGGTCAGACGTCATTATTCACCAGGACCCATGCTCTGTCGTACCCAGGGCGTTTTGAGCTTTCGTAATTCGTTGTAAAAAAGTGAGCCAGAGCAGCATTTTGTGGATAAATTACCACCATATGGCCTGACCTGAATCAATTCAGCTGGAAGGGATTGATATACTATTTGCAGTATTCGACGGTTGAACAGTTTCTTCCGGCAGCAGATTTCAATTTTGCATTCCTAAGTTCAGAGGTAGTCATGATTAAGAAAATCGGTGTGTTGACAAGCGGCGGTGATGCGCCGGGCATGAACGCGGCAATCCGTGGGGTTGTCCGTGCAGCGCTGACGGAAGGTCTGGAAGTTTTTGGTATCTATGACGGTTACCTGGGTCTGTATGAAGACCGCATGGTTCAGCTCGACCGCTACAGCGTGTCTGACATGATCAACCGTGGCGGTACTTTCCTCGGTTCTGCACGCTTCCCGGAATTCCGTGACGAACACATCCGTGAAGTGGCTATCGAAAACATGAAAAAACGGGGTCTGGATGCGCTGGTGGTTATCGGCGGCGACGGCTCCTACATGGGTGCAAAACGTCTGACTGAAATGGGCTTCCCGTGCATCGGCCTGCCTGGCACCATCGACAACGACATTAAAGGCACCGACTACACCATCGGTTACTTCACCGCGCTGGGTACCGTTGTGGAAGCGATTGACCGCCTGCGTGACACCTCTTCCTCTCACCAGCGTATTTCCATTGTTGAAGTGATGGGCCGTTACTGCGGTGACCTGACTCTGGCGGCGGCAATTGCCGGTGGCTGTGAGTTCGTGGTGGTGCCGGAAGTGGAATTCAGCCGTGAAGATCTGGTCGCTGAAATCAAAGCTGGTATCGCGAAAGGCAAAAAACATGCGATCGTTGCCATCACCGAGCACATCTGTGACGTTGACGAGCTGGCGAAGTACATCGAAACCGAAACCAAACGCGAAACCCGCGCGACCGTTCTAGGTCACATTCAGCGTGGCGGTTCCCCAGGCCCGTACGACCGTATCCTGGCGTCCCGCATGGGCGCGTACGCGATCGAGCTGCTGCTACAGGGCCACGGCGGCCGCTGCGTCGGTATCCAGAACGAGAAACTGGTTCACCATGACATCATCGACGCCATTGAAAACATGAAGCGTCCGTTCAAAGGTGACTGGCTGGACTGCGCGAAAAAACTGTACTGATTGGCTCTGTTGCCCGGTGGCGGCAAGGTAAATGCAAAACGGTAACCCTTGGGTTACCGTTTTTTATGGTTGCTCCCTCTCCCGTGGGAGAGGGTTGGGGTGAGGGCATCAGGCCGCTCATTCATTTTTTTATTCCTTCACGTTATAGCCAATCTTTTTTTATTCTTTAATCATCGATTAGCTTTCTGGCACGCTGCATTCATCAAAACACTACACAAGAGAGCTGGGCGATGAATAAATGGGGCGTGGGGTTAACATTATTGCTGGCATCAACCAGCGTTCTGGCAAAGGACATTCAGTTACTGAACGTGTCGTACGATCCGACGCGTGAACTGTACGACCAGTACAACAAAGCTTTCGCGGCGCACTGGA
Organism: Enterobacter cloacae complex sp. IR5401; assembly: GCF_049238425.1. Classification (NCBI taxonomy): domain Bacteria; kingdom Pseudomonadati; phylum Pseudomonadota; class Gammaproteobacteria; order Enterobacterales; family Enterobacteriaceae; genus Enterobacter; species Enterobacter cloacae complex sp. IR5401. Next base: position 65,743 of record NZ_JBMKHN010000015.1, read on the forward strand.
AACAGGAAACCGGCGATAACGTGGTGGTTCGCCAGTCTCACGGCGGTTCCGGTAAGCAGGCGACATCGGTGATCAACGGTATCGAAGCCGACGTGGTGACCCTGGCGCTGGCTTATGACGTGGATGCGATCGCGGAGCGTGGCCGTATCGACAAAAACTGGATCAAGCGCCTGCCGGACAACTCTGCGCCATACACCTCGACCATCGTCTTCCTGGTGCGCAAAGGCAACCCGAAACAGATTAAAGACTGGAACGACCTGATTAAGCCTGGCGTGTCTGTCATTACCCCGAACCCGAAAAGTTCCGGCGGCGCACGCTGGAACTACCTGGCGGCCTGGGGCTACGCGCTGCACCACAACAACGGCGATCAGGCCAAAGCACAGGACTTCGTCAAAGCACTGTTTAAAAACGTCGAAGTGCTGGACTCCGGCGCGCGCGGCGCAACCAACACCTTCGTCGAGCGCGGCATCGGCGACGTGCTGATCGCCTGGGAAAACGAAGCCCTGCTGGCGACCAACGAGCTGGGTAAAGACAAGTTCGAGATCGTCACCCCGAGCGAATCCATCCTCGCTGAGCCGACCGTCTCCGTCGTCGATAAGGTTGTTGATAAGAAGGGCACCAAAGCGGTGGCGGAAGCCTACCTGAAGTACCTCTACTCACCGGAAGGGCAGGAAATTGCGGCGAAAAACTTCTACCGCCCACGCGATGAGGCCGTCGCGAAGAAATACGAAAACGCCTTCCCGAAACTGAAGCTGTTTACTATCGATGATGTTTTTGGCGGCTGGACCAAAGCGCAGAAAGAGCACTTCTCTAACGGCGGCACCTTCGACCAGATCAGCAAGCGCTAAGCGTTTTACAAAGAACGACACGGTAACCCGGTGTGAGAAATCCGCCGGGTTTTTTATTTGGTCATCATTTTGCGTTACTCTTTTGCCTCTATTGAAAACAGGGAACGCGTTGTGAAAAAAATTATCTTACTGATTCTGATCGTTATCGCCCTTGCCGCAGGCGGCGTGTACTGGATGAAAGCGGGTAATCCGAATGCGTTGCGTCATATCGTTCTCGACCAGTGTGTGCCCAACCAGCTGCATAACCGTAACCCGGCACCGTGCGCGCAGGTGAAGCCAGATGCGGGCTACGTGGTGTTCAAAGACCGCAACGGACCGTTGCAATACCTGCTGATGCCCACGTACCGTATCAACGGCACTGAAAGCCCGCTGCTGACAGAGCCGCAGACACCGAATTTCTTCTGGCTGGCATGGCAGTCTCGTCATTTTATGAGCATGAAACGAGGGGCCGACGTGCCTGACAGCGCCGTTTCGCTAACCATCAACTCCCCGACCGGGCGCACGCAAAACCATTTTCATATCCACATCTCCTGTCTGCGCCCAGACGTGCGCGAGAAGCTGAACGCGTCGCAGGGGCAAATCAGCACCCAGTGGTTACCGCTTCCGGGCGGGCTGGAAGGGCATGAATACCTTGCCCGTCGGGTGACGGAGAACGAACTGGTGCAGCGCAGCCCGTTTATGATGCTGGCGGAAGAGCTGCCAGAAGCGCGCGACCATATGGGACGCTTCGCGCTGGCGATGGCGCAGCAGTCAGACGGCTCGTTTGTATTGCTGGCGACAGAGCGTAATTTGCTTACCTTTAACCGCGCGTCAGCTGAGGAATTGCAGGATCATCAATGCGATATCCTGAAGTGACCCCACCATAAATAGCGTTTACTCGCCCTGCCTGTCGCCGTAGACTTGCTGAAAAATTCTACAGGAGACAGGTATGTCGCTCTGGTTAACGCATCCTCTGCTGCTTCCCTCGCTGATCGTCGGCGTCACCATCGTGCTGTGGGCGACGTCGCTGTTGCCCGAATTTATCACCGCGCTGTTGTTTTTCACGGCGGCGATGACCGCCAGAATCGCCCCGCCGGAAGTAATCTTCGGCGGCTTCGCCTCGTCTGCCTTCTGGCTGGTGTTCAGCGGCTTTGTGCTGGGTGTGGCGATTCGGAAAACCGGCCTGGCGGACAGGGCCGCCCGGGCGCTGTCGGCAAAGCTTACCGACTCCTGGGTGCTGATGGTGGCAAGCGTTGTGCTACTGAGCTATGCCCTGGCATTCGTGATGCCGTCGAACATGGGACGTATTGCGCTTCTGATGCCGATTGTCGCCGCGATGGCGAAGCGGGCCGGCATTCCTGATGGCTCGCGGGCCTGGTTTGGCCTGGCGCTGGCGGTCGGGTTTGGCACCTTCCAGCTCTCGGCCACTATTTTGCCCGCCAACGTGCCCAACCTGGTGATGAGCGGCGCGGCGGAAGGCTCATACGGCATCCACCTGAACTATGTTCCGTATCTGCTGCTGCACACCCCGGTGCTGGGTATTCTCAAAGGCCTGATTCTGATTGGCCTGATCTGCTGGCTGTTCCCCGGCAACCCGAAACCGGCGAAGGATCTCGGGCCATCGGAACCGATGGGGCGTGACGAAAAACGGCTCGCCTGGCTGCTGGCGGTGGTGTTGACGATGTGGGTGACGGAGAGCTGGCACGGCGTGGGCCCAGCGTGGACAGGGCTGGCGGCCTCGGTCGTCGTTATGCTGCCGCGTATAGGTTTTATCACCGGGGAGGAGTTCTCGGCGGGGGTGAATATGCGTACCTGTATTTACGTCGCGGGTATACTCGGGCTGGCCATTACGGTAACGCAGACCGGTATCGGTTCGACCGTAGGTGAAGCGTTGCTCCATATCATGCCGCTGGATGCAGATCGCCCGTTTACCAGCTTCCTGGCGCTGACGGGGATCACCACGGCGCTCAACTTCATTATGACCGCCAATGGCGTTCCGGCGCTGTACACCACGCTGGCGCAGAGCTTCTCCGACGCGACCGGCTTCCCGCTGCTGTCGGTGATCATGATTCAGGTGCTGGGGTATTCCACACCGTTGCTGCCGTATCAGGCGTCGCCGATTGTGGTGGCGATGGGCTTAGGGAAAGTGCCTGCGAAGGCGGGGATGCTGCTCTGCCTGGCGCTGGCGATTGCGACGTATCTGGTGCTGCTGCCGCTGGATTATTTGTGGTTTAGCGTATTAGGACGTTTGTAGTGGTTTTGTAGGGCGGGTTAGCGAAGCGCCACCCGCCCCAAAGGCAATTACGCCTGCTTAGCCGCTTCTGCCGCTTTAACGATCACCGCGAAAGCGTCTGCTTTCAGGGATGCGCCACCAACCAGCGCGCCATCGATGTCTGGCTGGGTGAACAGCTCAGCTGCGTTTGATGCGTTAACGGAACCGCCGTACTGGATGATGACCTGCTCCGCCACTTTCGCGTCTGCTTTTGCAATGTGGTCACGAATGAACTTGTGCACCGCCTGTGCCTGCGCTGGAGTTGCAGATTTGCCGGTACCGATCGCCCAGACTGGCTCGTAAGCGATAACCGCGCCTTCGAACGCTGCCGCGCCCTGGGTTTTCAGCACAGCGTCGATCTGACGTGCGCACACTTCTTCGGTTTTACCCGCTTCGTTTTCTGCTTCGGTTTCACCGATGCACAGAACCGGGATCAGACCCTGCTCTTTCAGCACAGCGAATTTCTTCGCGATGAACTCGTCAGATTCTTTGTGGTAGGTGCGACGCTCAGAGTGGCCGATGATGATGTATTTCGCGCCGATGTCTTTCAGCATTTCAGCGGAGGTTTCACCGGTAAACGCGCCAGACAGGTTAACGTCAACGTTCTGCGCGCCCAGAATGATGTGGCTGCCGTCAGCGGCACGTTTAGCCAGATCCAGGTACATATCCGGCGGAGCGATAGCAACCGCGCAGCCGGTCACGCCAGCCAGCTCTTTACGCAGGTTAGCAACCAGTTCGTTTACCATGTGGCGGCTGCCGTTCAGTTTCCAGTTACCCATCACTAAAGGATGTCGCATTTCAATTCTCCACGCTCAATAAGCGAATTAAGGAATATGGCCACCCTTAAGGGCAGCATGGTCTGTGAATCAGTATAGAGATTTTCCCTCGAAAGGCTTTGCTTTTTGTCATTAATTCGCCCCCTCGAGTGCGTCTGATAGGGCCAGCTTAATCGGTTCAACCGCGAAGGTCAGCCCCTTTTCGCCGTTATCTGCGACGACATAGCGAACGGCACCTTCCGTATCGGCGTAATAGCGTTTGTTTTTCCCCGCGGTAAGTAGTTTTTGCAGCTTTTGCTGGCTTTGTGCTTTCGTGAAGGTGGGGGTAAAGGCGCGCAGAATAGCGCTCATGTACTCCAGCGCTTTCGCTTTCGCCGCTTTCTGCTCTGGGCCCTGAATCGGCAGCCAGGTGATCTGCATGCTTTTGATTTTTAACGTTCCGCGCTCAAGGGCGGTAGAGGCATACAGATTCTCGTTAATTTTGCTGGCCGCGCGGGTCAGGGTCGGCGTATCGCGGGCGCTGTCAATCGCTCGGAACTCTCCCAACGGAAGTGAGGGGTTTTCTTTGTTGAAGGCTTCGCGGAACTGGCTGATAGATTGATCGAAAGAGGGAGCGCCCGCCAGAAGATAGGGGGCGGTGACCGGGGAAGCCGTTTCCGTGGCGTACAGGGAAAAACTGGCGCTCAGCATCGCTAAACACAAATAAAGAGAGTGTGCCGAACTTTTCATCAACATTGCCCCTGGCCGTCATTGCCCATGATTAAAACGATATCTGGTCGGCTTGTCAAAAGGTCACAACTCCAGGGTAAAATGCGGGCTAAACAATAATAAGGAACCTTACATGACCATACAGCAGTGGCTGTTTTCATTCAAAGGGCGTATTGGGCGCCGTGACTTCTGGATCTGGATTGCAACGTGGGTTGTCGCCATGCTGCTTCTGTTTTTTGTTGCCTACAACGCATGGCTGAGCACGCAAACCGCGGCATTTGCGCTGGTCTGTTTACTGTGGCCAACCGCCGCCGTGGTGGTGAAACGTCTGCACGATCGTGGCCGCTCCGGCGCATGGGCTTTCCTGATTATTCTGGCGTGGATGCTGGTGGCGGGGAACTGGTCATTGCTGCCCTCAATCCTCCCATGGGTGGTGGGCAGACTGCTGCCGACGGTTATCTTTGTAATGATGGTTGTCGAGCTGGGCGCGTTTATCGGCACCCAGAGCGAGAACAAATATGGAAAAGATACCCTTGAGGTGAAGTACCGCTGATCACCAGTAGTGTTCAGCGGTCATGTGGCCCGGCCGGCGGCGAAGGTGCTTCGTCATCTGTCGGGTATCTTTCAGCAGCTGCTGCGTATCGCGCACCATCTGCGGGTTGCCGCACAGCATCACGTGGCTGGTTTCGGTATTCATCGGTAAACCCACCGCCTCTTCCAGCGCGCCGCTTTCAATCAACGCCGGAACGCGACCGGTTAACGAGCCAGCTGCGGTTTCGCGGCTGACCACCGTCTGAATTTTTAACTTTCCGCCATATCGCTGTTCCAGCGCCTGCATCTGCGGCAAATAGCTCAGGTCTGCGGCGTAGCGCGCGGCGTGAACCAGCACGATATTTTTAAAGCGCTCCAGATCTTTGCCGTATTGCAGAATGGAAAGATACGGGCCGATGGCCGTGCCGGTCGCCAGCATCCAGAGCGTGTCACAGTCGGGGATTTCATCCAGCACGAAGAACCCCGCCGCGTCGGAGACAATCTGCACTTCATCGCCCGGCTTCAGCGCGGCGAGGCGTGGGCTGAGCTTACCGTCCGGGACGGTGACCAGATAGAACTCAAGGTCCGGGTTATCAGGCGCATTAACGTAAGAGTAGGCGCGCTGTACGCGTTCACCGTCGATATCCAGCCCGAGTTTGGCAAACTGCCCGGCAGTAAACGGATGAACGGGAGCGTGCAGCGTGAGGCTAAATAGCGCATCGGTCCAGAACTGTACCTTTGTGACTTTACCTGTTACCCAGTCCGCCATGATCTTCTCCTGTGCTGTTTCTCTCTTCTATCTTCCGTACTTGTGGGAAACATTTCCAGCCCATTCGGGCCGGAAAGCTCTATCGATCAAACGGTTTTACAGAATGTGCGTCTGTACGTCCGGATCTTTACGATCGAGATAATGAATGGACTTAATGCGGCGAATGGTGCGGGATTTACCGCGGATCAGCAGGGTTTCAGTGGTGGCCATGTTGCCCTTGCGGGTGATGCCGTCCAGCAGATCGCCTTTGGTGATGCCGGTTGCGGAGAAGACCACGTTATCGCTGCGGGCCATCTCGTTCAGCGCGAGCACTTTATTGGCCTCGATGCCCATCGCCGCGCAGCGCGCCAGTTCGTCTGCACCAATGCGAAGGTTCTCGTCGCTGTCGCCTTTGACCTCATGGCGTGGCAGCAGACGCGCCTGCATATCGCCGTCCAGCGCGCGGATCACTGCCGCAGAGACCACACCCTCCGGCGCGCCGCCGATGCCGTAAAGCACGTCGACTTCGCTGTCAGGCATGCAGGTAAGAATAGAGGCGGCAACGTCGCCATCCGGAATAGCAAATACGCGCACGCCAAGCGTTTGCAGGTACGCGATGGTGGCGTCGTGGCGCGGTTTCGCCAGAATGGTCACGGTGAGTTCGCTGAGCGCTTTACCCAGCGCCGCAGCGATATTGCGCAGGTTGGCGTCCAGCGGCAGACTAAGGTCGATAGCGCCTTTAGCGCCAGGACCGACGATCAGCTTTTCCATGTACATATCGGGCGCGTTGAGGAAGCAGCCCTTATCGCCCACCGCCAGTACCGCCAGCGCGTTGGCCTGGCCCATCGCCGTCATGCGCGTGCCTTCGATCGGGTCGACCGCGATATCCACCGCATCGCCTTTGCCGGTCCCGACCTTTTCACCGATGTAGAGCATCGGCGCTTCGTCGATCTCGCCTTCACCGATGACGATAGTGCCGTCGATGTTGACCTGGTTAAGCACAATGCGCATGGCGTGGACGGCTGCGCCGTCTGCGGTATTTTTGTCGCCACGGCCCAGCCACTTGTAGCCTGCGAGGGCGGCAGCTTCGGTGACGCGGGAAAACTCGATAGCAAGTTCACGTTTCATGAGGTACTCGTACAATCAAAAGGAATTGCACGAAGTTTATCACAGAGTGGGGAGGGTCGAGGGGACCGGTGCGGTTGGAGCCCCTCACCCTAACCCTCTCCCCAGGGGAGAGGGAATATAGGCTTACTCGTCGTGCTCTTCCCACGCCAGAGCACGTTTCACCGCTTTCTTCCAGCCGCTGTAGCGGTAGTTGCGCTCGGTGGTTTCGATGCCAGGACGGAATTCGCGTTCGATAACCGCTTTTTCCTGAAGCTCGTCGAGGTTTTGCCAGAAGCCAACCGCCAGACCTGCCAGATACGCCGCGCCCAGCGCCGTCACTTCTCGCACCTCAGGACGTTCAACGCGAGTGCCCAGAATGTCGGACTGGAACTGCATCAGAAAGTTGTTGGCTACTGCACCGCCGTCCACGCGCAGGGCGTGCAGACGAATGCCAGAGTCAGCCTGCATCGCTTCCAGCACGTCGCGCGTCTGGTAGGCGATGGATTCCAGCGTCGCGCGAATGATGTGGTTTGAGTTCACGCCGCGCGTCAGGCCGAAAATCGCGCCGCGGGCGTACGGATCCCAGTACGGTGCGCCCAGACCGGTGAACGCTGGCACCACGTACACGCCGTTGGTGTCTTTCACTTTGGTCGCGAAGTATTCGGAGTCAAACGCGTCGCTAATCAGCTTCATCTCGTCGCGCAGCCACTGAATGGAGGCACCCGCCATGAATACCGCGCCTTCCAGGGCATAGTTCACTTCGCCGCGCGGGCCGCAGGCGATGGTGGTCAGCAGACCGTTTTCTGATTTCACCGCTTTCTCGCCCGTGTTCATCAGCATAAAGCAGCCGGTGCCGTAGGTGTTCTTCGCCATCCCTTCTTTTACGCACAGCTGGCCGAACAGGGCTGCCTGCTGGTCACCGGCGATACCGGCGATAGGAATACGCGTGCCGCCTTTACCGCCAATGTTGGTCTGGCCGTACACTTCTGAAGATTTACGCACGTCTGGCAGCATCGCTCGCGGAATGTCCAGCGCGTCCAGCATCTTGTCATCCCACTCCAGAGTGTTGATGTTGAACAGCATGGTGCGCGAGGCGTTGGTGTAGTCGGTGACGTGAACGCGTCCCTGAGTCATCTTCCAGATAAGCCAGGTATCGACGGTACCGAAGAGCAGCTCGCCACGACGTGCGCGCTCGCGTGAACCTTCCACGTGGTCGAGGATCCACTTCACTTTGGTGCCGGAGAAATAGGGGTCAACCACCAGGCCGGTGGCGCTGCGCACGTACTCTTCCATCCCGTCGCGCTTCAGCTGTTCGCAGATCTCTGACGTACGGCGGCACTGCCAGACGATGGCGTTGTAGATGGGCTTACCGGTTTCGCGCTCCCAGACCACAGTCGTTTCACGCTGGTTGGTGATACCGATAGCGGCAATCTGGTCAGAACTGATGTCGGCTTTCGCCAGCACTTCCACCAGCGTGGAGCTTTGTGACGCCCAGATCTCCATCGGGTCGTGTTCAACCCAGCCTGGACGCGGATAAATTTGCTCAAATTCGCGTTGAGACACGCTGACAATGTTCGCGTCATGATCCATTACGACAGCGCGGGAGCTGGTAGTGCCCTGGTCGAGCGCAACGATATATTTTTTTTCGGTCATGGTATGTGTCCCGTAGTCAGATTACAGCGAAGCTTTTTGTTGTGTGGTGGAAGTTGTCTCTTTTTCCTCTTCCACACAGGTGTCGCACGGTAAGTGGCGACCAATTAATTTGCGATAGCCGAATGCGCCCAGTGCCGCCCCTACAATTGGCCCGAACAGCGGAACCAGGAAGTAAGGAATGTCTTTGCCGCCCGTGAAGGCGACATCGCCCCATCCCGCAAAGAAGGCGAAGGTTTTTGGACCCAGGTCACGCGCCGGATTCATCGCAAAACCGGTCAGCGGACCCATGGATGCGCCAATCACCGCAATCAGAAGGCCAATCAGAAGTGGTGCCAGCGGGCCGCGCGGAATGCCGTTTCCGTCGTCGCCCAGCGCCATAATGACGCCCATCAGAATAGCGGTAATCACCATTTCAACTGCGAACGCCTGCACAAAATTGATATGCGGATTCGGATACGTAGAGAAAATGCCTGCCAGATCCAGACTTTCGACACTGCCACGCACCATATGATGCGTCTGTTCGAAGTCGATGAAAAGATTGTAATAAAGCCCGTAAACTAACGCCGCTGCGCAAAAGGCGCCGGCAAATTGCGAAATGATGAAAGGAACAACTTTGCGTCCTTCAAAGCACGCGAATAGCCACAACGCGATGGTCACCGCCGGGTTAAGATGTGCGCCGGAAACCCCTGCGGTCAGGTAGATGGCCATCGCCACGCCCAGACCCCAGATAATACTGATTTCCCACTGACCAAAACTGGCACCCGCCACTTTCAGTGCAGCGACACAGCCTACTCCGAAGAATATCAACAACCCGGTACCCAGGAACTCGGCAATGCACTGGCCTTTTAAGGTTGATGTCTGACTCATAATCGGAATCCTGCAAAAGAGTAATGTTTATTGTTTGCGTGACCGCCCGTGACAGTCACGATGCCCTGTAGACATAGTGTTAATTTATCGTTAACGAGCACAAACGAGAAATATCGAAATCGAAATGTGTGGTCTGTGTCAATAAAATGAGCGTTTTCGCGCCATAAGGCGCGTTTTTGCATCAGGTAATGATTGTGGGTTGAATCATTTCTTTAACTTATGGGTTAACAACTTAGGGGTATATGCGGCGAACGCACCAGGACGAGGCCGAAAAGTGTTGCAAACCGCGATCTGCGTGGCATGCCGCTGGACAGGGGCGACGGCGCTCCATACAATCGGAACATATGTTGTGCGCGTTTACGTTAAAGCGTCGCCTTGCAATTCAGGAGAGGTAGGATCATGTCTTTAGAAGTGTTTGAGAAACTGGAATCGAAAGTACAGCAGGCGATTGACACCATCACGCTGCTGCAAATGGAAATTGAAGAGCTGAAAGAGAAGAACAACTCCCTGTCTCAGGAAGTTCAGAATGCTCAGCACAGCCGCGAAGAACTGGAGCGCGAAAACAACCAGCTGCGCGAACAGCAGAACGGCTGGCAGGAACGCTTGCAGGCGCTGCTGGGACGTATGGAAGAAGTCTGATTTCCTTGGGAATGAATTGAACAGGCCGGGTAAGGCGTAGCCGCCACCCGGCTTTTTTATGCATCTCGCTTACCGATTAACTACTCAATATCCAGCGCATCCTCAGAAAGGATAATGCCGGTATTGTCAGCATAAAGGTGGTCACCCGAGAAGAAGGTCACGCCGCCGAAGTTAACGCGCACGTCGCTTTCGCCGATGCCTTCACCCGCTGCGCCAACCGGAATGGCGGCAATGGCCTGAATACCGATATCCAGATCTTCCAGATCGTCCACCTGGCGCACGGAGCCGTAGACCACAATCCCTTCCCACTCGTTTTGCACCGCAAGGCGGGCGAGGTCCGCATCGATCAGTGCACGGCGCACTGAACCGCCACCATCCACTAGCAGAACGCGGCCACGACCGTTCTCTTCGAGCAGATCGTACAGCAACCCGTTGTCCTCGAAACATTTCACCGTGATGATTTGTCCGCCAAACGACGACCGTCCACCAAAGTTGGAGAACAGGGGTTCAACGACGTTGACATCTTCCTGGTAGATGTCACAAAGCTCGGAGGTATCGTATTTCATAGGTTTAACGCTCTGTTGCTGCGAATGTGTTCAGTATATCGTGCGAAATGCGTTGTTGGCAAAATCATCAATTGTTAATTGATATTTGTCAGCTAACTCAGCGTCTGGCTTAAGACAATCCCGATGACGAACAGCAGGTTAGTCAGTAACGCGCCTTTTACCGTACGTTCCAGCATCGGTGGCATGGCGGCCGGGCTGCGTTCACGCATGACATAGCGGGCCTGCTTAATCAGCAGCGGTGCGGCGAGCACAAACAGCCAGCCCCACAGGCTGTGCAGAGAGATCAGATTGAACAGTGCCAGGCAGACCAGCGCGCCGATGAGCAGGAAGGCGTGATAGCGGCGTGCATTCACCGGACCCAGACGCACGGCCAGCGTGTTTTTACCGTTCTCGCGGTCGCTGTCGATGTCGCGCAGGTTATTGATATTCAGCACCGCCGTCGCCAGCAGACCGCAGGCGGTCGCCGGCAGGAACAGGGCAGGTATCACCGTATGCGCCTGCAAGTACCAGCTTCCCATCACGCTCAGCCAGCCGAAGAACACCAGCACGGAGATGTCGCCCAGGCCAATATACCCGTAAGGACGCGTCCCGACGGTATAGGTAATGGCTGCAATAATGGCAAGCAAGCCCAGCACCAGGAAGCCAATGAAATCACTGGTGGTTTTCGACGCGACCGTCACCAGCGCCAGCCCGGACAGGCAAATCAATACCACGGTGATAATCAGCGCCCGTTTCATCTGTGCCTGGGTAATCACCCCTTTTTGCATCCCGCGCAGTGGCCCGATACGGTCAGGCTTGTCGCTGCCCTTTACCGCATCGCCGTAATCATTTGCGAGATTAGAGAGGATTTGCAGCAGCCCGGCGGTGACAAGCGCCAGGCCTGCTACCAGCGGATCGAAATGACCCTGCCACCAGGCAAGCGTGGTACCGACAATAATGGCGGCAAAAGCCAGAGGAAGCGTTTTAGGGCGCAGACTTTCGAGCCACGCCTGTGTACGGCTGATATCAGTCATAGTTATTTAGCCAATAAAAATGGGGGCCATAGCCCCCATCAACAGTGATGAAAATGCATTGAACGCGATTATAGAATAAAACGGCTCAGATCTTCATCTGCCACTAACGCATCCAGGTGTTTGCCCACATAGTCTGCGTCAATGGTAATGCTTTGACCGTTAAGGTCGCTCGCATCATAAGAGATGTCTTCCATCAGGCGTTCCAGCACGGTGTGCAGACGACGCGCACCGATGTTCTCGGTGGTTTCGTTGACCTGCCACGCGGCCTGGGCGATGCGCTTGATACCGTCATCGGTAAATTCAATGTTCACGCCTTCGGTCGCCATCAGCGCTTTATACTGTACGGTCACAGAAGCGTTTGGCTCAGTCAGGATACGTTCGAAATCTTCGGTGGTCAGCGCCTGCAACTCAACGCGGATTGGCAGACGACCCTGGAGTTCCGGGATCAGGTCAGACGGGCTGGCAATCTGGAACGCACCGGAGGCGATAAACAGAATGTGGTCAGTTTTAACCATGCCGTGCTTGGTGGAGACGGTGCACCCTTCCACCAGCGGCAGCAGGTCGCGCTGAACGCCTTCGCGGGAGACATCCGGGCCGGACGCGTTGCCGCGCTTACAGATTTTGTCGATTTCGTCGATAAACACGATACCGTGCTGCTCAACCGCGTCGATAGCCTCCTGTTTCAGCTCCTCCGGGTTAACCAGCTTCGCGGCTTCTTCTTCAATCAGCAGCTTCATCGCGTCTTTGATTTTCAGCTTACGCGCTTTCTGCTTTTGCCCGCCCAGGTTCTGGAACATGGACTGCAACTGGCTGGTCATCTCTTCCATGCCCGGAGGCGCCATAATTTCCACACCCATTGGCGCGGCAGCGAGATCGATCTCAATCTCTTTATCGTCCAGCTCGCCTTCGCGCAGTTTTTTGCGGAATGCCTGACGCGCAGCAGAAGGTTCAGACTGCTGTTCAGCCTGTCCCCAGTTGTTTTTTGCCGGTGGGATCAGCACGTCGAGAATACGCTCTTCGGCCATCTCTTCGGCGCGATAGCGGTTTTTCTCAATCGCCTGGACGCGCACCATCTTAATCGCCGAATCGGTCAGATCGCGGATGATAGAGTCCACTTCTTTACCCACATAGCCCACTTCGGTGAACTTAGTGGCTTCAACTTTGATGAACGGCGCGTTAGCCAGCTTCGCCAGACGACGGGCGATTTCGGTTTTACCCACACCGGTCGGGCCGATCATCAGAATATTTTTTGGCGTCACTTCGTGGCGAAGCTCTTCGTCGAGCTGCATGCGACGCCAGCGGTTACGCAGTGCGATAGCCACGGAGCGCTTGGCATTGTCCTGGCCGATAATGTGTTTGTTCAGTTCGCTGACAATTTCGCGTGGGGTCATTTCAGACATGGGCGATCCTTACGCTTTAGACGGTAATTCTTCGATGGTGTGATTGTGGTTGGTATAGATGCAGATATCACCTGCAATATCCAACGCTTTCACCGCGATATCGCGCGCGTTCATGTCGGTATTTTCCAACAGCGCACGGGCTGCGGCCTGGGCGTACGGGCCGCCAGAGCCGATGGCAATCAGGTCGTTTTCAGGCTGAACTACGTCGCCGTTACCGGTGATGATCAGCGAGGCGTTTTCGTCAGCCACGGCCAGCAGCGCTTCGAGCTTGCGTAGCATGCGGTCGGTACGCCAGTCTTTTGCCAGCTCAACGGCGGCTTTCACCAGATGACCCTGATGCATTTCCAGTTTGCGTTCAAACAGTTCAAACAGCGTGAAGGCATCAGCCGTGCCGCCTGCGAAACCGGCGATCACTTTGTCGTTATAAAGACGACGTACTTTCTTCACGTTGCCTTTCATGACGGTATTACCCAGCGTGGCCTGGCCATCACCGGCAATTACCACCTGGCCGTTACGGCGTACACTTACTATTGTTGTCACGAGCAGACCCCCTGGTTACAGATTCGGGAAACAGAAGCCCTGAGCCTGTGCTCAGGGCTGAATTAAATGATAGATGGGGGGGATTTTGGGGGTTTCAACCCCCGGAGGCGAGTCGAATGCAGTTTGTGTGGCCAGCCACTTTCAAACGGGAAATGGTGCCATCGGCATTTTCTTTGCCTTTGACCGGTCCAATCACTACGCGATTCCAGCCGTTATTGGTGGTAATGCGTGAGTCAAATCCTTCAAATGCCAGCTGAGCACGCACCGTTTCTGCCTGTTCGGCGCCTTTAAACGAACCGCACTGAACCATCCAGCGGCGTTCATCTTTTTTCTCAGCCGTCTGCTTCGGCACCTCGGTCTCTTTGGTGACCGGCGCAGCCTGCTGCGTTTTTGGCTGTTGCGCAGTGGTATGCGCAGGCGTCTGCAACAGATCCTGATACGGCTGTGCCGTTTGCTTCTGCGGCTGCGCCTTCGGTTGCTGCTGGACAGGCTGAGTTTGTACGGTACGCGTCTGCTGCTGCGGTTGTGAACGCGGCTGCTGTACCGGCTGCGTCTGCGTCCACTGCTGCTGTTGCGTTTGCTGCTGAGCCTGACGCTGGCGCTGCAATGTTTGCTGACGCTGCGCCGGGGTTTGTTCGTTCCACGGCACTTCGTTCAACTGCGTAGGCTGCTGGCGCATGTCCGCCTGCATCTGAGCGAGCAATTGACGCTGTTCGTCCGTCAGCTGATCGGCATTCTTCACTTCACCCCCGGCAGAAGGCTCGGTAGGCGCACGTACGCCAGGCTGGCGGCTTTCCAGCTCTTTAATGTAGCGCCAGCGCTCTTCAGGCTTAGGAGGAAGGCCGTTGCCGAGGACCTTGTTACCCTGAAGGGCTTCAGACTCTTCTTTTTTATGATGCGTAATGAAGTAGAGGCCGCCAATAAAGGCCACCAGCACGGCCGCAGCAATGGCGACCATGGCTGGGGAGACAGCAGACAGGCTACGTTGCTTGCTTTTTGAACTACTCTTTTTGCGTCGCGAAGGTGCCGGCTGGCCGCGACGTACATAATCTCGTTGTGCCACTATCGTTTCGCTGTATTTATTCGTTCGTCAGCCCGCCATGTTACTTAAGCGACGGGGCTTTGACCAGATAAGGGTGTCGAAAGGTATTTACTTTAAGTTAATGCCTGGGTAGAGCCGCGCACAATTAGCTCACAATCCAGTAGCCGTGACCCACTGCTAACTGTTTGACCGTGCAGCTGATCCAGCAAAAGCAGCATCGCTTCCCGGCCAATGTCATACCGCGGCTGTGCAACGGTCGAAAGCGGCGGATCGCAAAACTCCGAAAGCGAAATATTATCAAAACCGATTATCGACAGGTCCTGCGGCACACGCAGGCCGTGACGTTTGGCGTAGGATAACGCCCCTAGCGCCATCACGTCGCTGTGGCAGAAGACCGCGGTAGGCGGTTCTGGCAAGGCCAGCAATTTTTCCAGCGCCTGCCCGCCCGCTTCAAAGGTGAAATCACCGCGCGCAATGTAGTGCGGATCGACGATAGCCCCGGTACGGCGCAGCGCCTGAACGTAGCCCTGCAAGCGGTAATGACACAGCGGCATCTCTTCTGGTCCGGCGATACAACCGATGCGCTTATGCCCCAGTTCCTGAAGATAGTTCACGGCGTTGAACGCGGCGGTGAGGTTATCGATATGAACGGTTGGCAGCTCCAGCTCCGGCGCGAATTCGTTCGCCATGACCATCGGCGGTAAATTGCGCTGTTCTTCAATGCTGGCATCAAACGGCAGGCGTGAGCCAAGCAGCAGCATGCCATCAATCTGCTTGGTGATGATCAGGTCGATGAACGTTTTTTCCTGCTGGTTCTGGTGGGCACAATCGCCAATCAGCACCAGATAGCCCTGGGCGGCGGCCGTGACTTCAATGCCGCGGATGATTTCGCTGAAGAAGGGATCGCAGATGTCCGGCACGATCACCAGGATGGTGCGGGATTCGTTGCGTTTTACGTTACGCCCCATGGCTTGCGGAAAATAACCGACCTCAAGCGCCGCCTTTTCAACCCGGTTTCGGGTCGCCTGGGAGACTTTGTCAGGGTTCATCAATGCGCGGGACACGGTTGCTGTTGAGACTTGTGCTTTCTCGGCAACGTCTTTCATGGTCGCCGAGGCAACCTCTTTCCTGGACTTCAACGTCTTCTCCTCGCCTGAACACCGAACTGCGGACCGCACCATTTTTACAGATAGTTAATGGAATCGGTTACAGAATTTTCATAAAAAGTGTGAGGCGCATTAAATTTTTCGATCCGTCTTCAGCCTTCAATCGGATCGACGTCCAGAACCCACTTCACTTTTCGCGCTTCCGGCAGGGTATTGATCAGCGCCAGCGTGCCGCTGACGATCTGCTGTAAACGGATACGCGAGGGGTGCTGAAGTAAGAGTTGCCAGCGGAAACGGCCGCCGCGTTTCGGGGCGAGCGCGGGTACCGGGCCTAAAATCCACAGCTGATTATCCACCAGTGGGCTGGCTTGCAGGAGGTTTCTCAGCTGTTGCAGGAACAGCGGCGCCTGCTGGTTATTATGGTCTTCCGCACGGATGATAACGTGGCTGGTCCACGGGGGAAGCTGCATCGTCTGACGTTCGGCCAGCGCCTGGTCCGCGAAGGCGTCATAGCCTTTGTGCAGCAGGGTTTGCAGCAGCGGATGTTCAGGGTGGTGCGTTTGCAGCACCACCTCGCCCTGCTTACCCGCTCGACCAGCGCGACCGGCAACCTGGGTATAAAGCTGGGCGAAACGCTCGGCGGAGCGAAAATCCGCGGAGAACAGCGCGCCGTCGACGTCCAGCAGGGCGACCAGCGTCACGTCCGGGAAGTGGTGCCCTTTCGCCAGCATCTGAGTACCAATCAGGATACGCGCGCCGCCACGATGTACTTCCGCCAGTTGCTGCTCCAGCGCCCCTTTACGGCTGGTGGTATCCCTGTCGATACGGGAGATGGGCACATCCGGGAAGAAGGGCGCGAGCGCCTGTTCAAGCTGTTCCGTTCCCAGACCGACCGGCACGATGTGCGTTGAGCCGCAGGACGGGCACTGACGGGGGACCGGACGCTGGCTGTCGCAGTGGTGGCAGCGCAAATGGCGCTGAGCCTGGTGGAAGGTGTAGTAGTGATCGCAGCGCGGGCACTCCGCGATCCAGCCGCAGTCGTGGCACAGCAGCGCAGGCGCAAAGCCGCGGCGGTTCAGGAACAGGATCACCTGGTTGCCCGCCTGCAAATGCTGACGCATGCGGCTAATCAGCGCAGGCGCTAACCCGGCCTGCACCTGCTGACCTTTCAGATCCAGCACATGCTGAATGGCCGGGCGGGCATTTCCCGCGCGGCGCGTCAGGCGCAGCATGTGGTATTTACGCTGGCGAACGTTGTGCAGCGTTTCAAGCGCGGGGGTGGCAGACCCGAGAATAATGGGGATTTGCTCGCTGTGGGCGCGGTACACGGCTAAGTCGCGGGCGTGATAGCGCCAGCCTTCCTGCTGTTTATAGGAGCTGTCATGCTCTTCATCGATCACGATAACGCCGAGATTTTTAAACGGCGTAAACAGCGATGAACGGGTGCCGATCACAATCGCCGCTTCGCCGTTTTTCGCTTTCAGCCAGGCGCTGAGGCGCTCGCTGTCGTTCAGGCCGGAGTGCAGAACCTCAACGGGCGCATTAAAACGTTCACGGAAACGCGCGATGGTTTGCGGCGTCAGGCCGATTTCCGGCACCATCACCAGCGCCTGTTTGCCCTGCGCGAGCACGTTTTCCAGCACGCTCAGATACACTTCGGTTTTACCGGAGCCGGTGACGCCCGCCAGCAGCCAGGCGGAAAAACGATCGGCAGCGCTGTGAATCGCGCCTACGGCGGTGGCCTGCTCGGTATTCAGACGCAGACGATCGCCCGAGACGGAAAAGCCGTCGCGCCAGTCGTGAAGGGCAGGTGCTTCACTGGCCAGCTCGCTCAGCCCTTTCTTCCTTAATGCCTGCAACGCGGTTTCGCTTACCTCAAGCTCGTCGACCTGATGGCGCCAGATTTTTCCCTGGCGCAGCGCGGCCAACGCCTGCTGCTGTTTTTGCGAGCGCTTCAGGCTGTTAATGTCCACCGCCTGGCCCTGCTCGGTGGCAAACCAGTACCACATTGGCGCGTGGCTGGCGCTCTTACCCTGGCGCAGCATAATGGGCAGGGCATGGAACAGGACGTCGCCAATCGGATGATGATAATAATCTGCCGCCCACAGCAGCAGTCGCCAGGTGCTGGTGGAGTAAACCGGCTCGCTGTCCAGCACCTCAACAACCGATTTCAGCTCGTTTAGCGGCAGTTCGCTTTTATTACTGACGGACACCACGATCCCCACGCGCTGCTGTTTGCCAAACGGCACGGTCACGCGACAGCCCGCTTTGGCGCTCATGCTGTCGGGCAGCAGGTAGTCAAAGGTGCGGGGAAGCGGAACGGGCAGGGCAACGTGAGCGACGGGCATCGAATCTTCCTGACTTGAAAAGTGGCGCGTTAGTATACACATTAGTGAAAGCGGCGTGCGGATCAGTTTGCATACGTTGGTCAAATTCTGTATGATTCGCCGCCTTTGGTGTATTTTACGCCAAAGAACTTACATTCAACATCGCGTGGTGTCTGGCGTTAGGGCTGGAAGAGCGACGCGGCCTTAACTGAGGTTCTCCCATGAAAAAAGATATTCACCCGAAATACGAAATGATTACTGCAAACTGCTCTTGCGGTAACTCTATCCAGATCCGCTCTACCGTGGGTCACGATCTGAACCTGGACGTGTGCGGCAAATGCCACCCGTTCTACACTGGTAAGCAGCGTGATGTTGCAACCGGTGGCCGTGTTGACCGCTTCAACAAGCGTTTCAGCATCCCGGGCGCTAAATAAGCATCCAGAAGAAACCGCCTCCGGGCGGTTTTTTTGTGCCTGTAATATCTCTCCTGAATTAATTCTGTATTTATATTTTCTCTTCAAATATATATTTTAATTTTTCCGAAAAATAATCACCGTGTCTTAATATATTCCTATTTATACGGATAGTGAGCTTTATCTCTGTATTCTTGGCCTGTTTGCCATTTTATTGCCGGATA
The DNA here is from genome assembly GCF_049238425.1 of Enterobacter cloacae complex sp. IR5401. Taxonomy (NCBI): domain Bacteria; kingdom Pseudomonadati; phylum Pseudomonadota; class Gammaproteobacteria; order Enterobacterales; family Enterobacteriaceae; genus Enterobacter; species Enterobacter cloacae complex sp. IR5401. Next base: position 84,502 of record NZ_JBMKHN010000015.1, read on the forward strand.
TGGCAATAAATAAAAGGTTTCCCTCTGGGTGTAAAATTACACTGCGCTCGACATAAATTCTTATTTGCCATTTCAACAGCGATGGCTTTCAGGGTGTATTTACTTTGAGGGAAAAAGGATGAAACTGAAGCAACTTTTATTCGTGCTTCCATTACTATCGTGCGCGGCGCAGGCGGGATATGTTGATTACCGACACGAGTATTACGACGATGGACGTAACTATGACCGTGTGTACATGTCACACCGTTTCGGGACGGGCTTTGGTGTGGCCGTAGAGGCCGTCTCACGCTCAGACGAAAAGCAATCTAATGATGCGCTCAATAATATGGAAAGTAACAGCAACGAATATACTGCCAGCTACCAGTTTACCTGGCAGGGATTTATCTGGCAGCCGGGTGTCGCGGTTGAAATGGGTGACGACATGGCTATTTATAAACCCTATTTACGCGTACAGTATAATATTAATGAAAGCTGGTGGGCGGCGTTCCGTTATCGTACCGAATATACCCGCCGTAATGCAGACGGTAAAGATGACAGACTGGTATATCGCCCGGAAATGTGGCTGGGATATAATATTGATAACTGGATGTTTGAGCTGAACGGAATTTATAAATTCGCCGACAACGAAGATCTGTATAACAACAAAAAAGAGGATTACGAATATAACTTCCGCGTGGCGTATAACATCGATTCGTGGGTGCCATTCGTGGAGGTGGGTAATGTCTCTTCCGGCTATAACACTGCTACCACTGACGACCGACAAACGCGTCTGCGTGTCGGCTTAGGTTACAACTTCTGAGAAACCATCCCGCTGAGCACCCTCAGCGGGACCGCATCGCTGTTAGTATTCCCAGGTCTCCGGGTCGATACCCAGTTCACGCATGATCACCTTCGCCTCTTCCGGGATTTCGTCACTGCGTTCTTTACGCAGATCGTCATCGTTCGGCAACGGTTGGCCGGTAAACGCATGCAGGAACGCTTCGCACAGCAGTTCGCTGTTAGTGGCGTGACGCAGGTTGTTCACCTGACGACGCGTACGTTCATCGGTGAGGATCTTCAACACCTTCAGAGGAATGGACACCGTGATTTTCTTGACTTGCTCACTCTTCTTACCGTGCTCAGCGTATGGGCTGATATATTCGCCGCTCCATTCAGCCATGAGATACCTTTAATCCTCTCAGTCATTAATCTAAAGGTGCAAAACCCGTAACCATCAGTTTTGAACCGTAATCTTGCGTAGTTTACCGTAGAGACGATACCGAGGCACGGATATTGCCGCTGTAGCGTGTCCTAAAGCATATAATTTTAACGGCTATTTGCGCATTGCTCAATCTATACGCAAAGAAGTTTAGATGTCCAGATGTATTGACGTCCATACTTTCAATGTTTACTCTGGTGCCTGACTTTTCACCTCATTCGCCAGGAAGCCTCACCATGACGCGTAAACAGGCCACCATCGCAGTGCGTAGCGGATTGAATGATGACGAGCAGTACGGCTGCGTTGTCCCGCCAATTCATCTCTCCAGTACCTATAATTTCACCGGATTTAATGAACCTCGCGCGCATGACTACTCGCGTCGCGGCAATCCTACGCGCGACGTCACCCAGCGCGCGCTGGCGGAACTGGAAGGCGGCGCAGGGGCGGTATTAACCAATACCGGCATGTCTGCCATTCACCTGGTAACCACAGTGTTCCTGAAACCTGGCGATCTGCTGGTGGCACCACACGACTGTTACGGCGGCAGCTATCGTCTGTTTGATAGCCTGGCGAAACGTGGCTGCTACCGTGTGCTGTTTGTCGATCAAAACGACGAACAGGCGCTGAAACAGGCGCTTGCCGAGCAGCCGAAGCTGGTTCTGGTGGAAAGTCCAAGCAATCCATTGTTGCGCGTAGTCGATATTGCGAAAATTTGTCAGCTCGCAAGGGATGCGGGAGCGATAAGTGTAGTGGATAATACATTCCTCAGTCCGGCCCTTCAGAACCCACTGGCACTGGGTGCCGATCTGGTGTTGCATTCATGCACGAAATATCTGAACGGCCATTCTGACGTGGTGGCGGGCGTGGTGATTGCCAAAGATCCCGACGTTGTCACCGAACTGGCATGGTGGGCCAATAACATTGGCGTCACCGCGGGCGCGTTCGACAGCTATTTGCTGCTGCGCGGTATTCGCACGCTATCACCGCGTATGGACGTGGCGCAGCGTAATGCCCAGGCGATCGTGGATTTCCTGAAAAACCAGCCGCTGGTGAAAAAGCTTTATCACCCGTCGCTGCCGGAAAACCAGGGGCACGAGATTGCCGCGCGCCAACAGAAAGGATTTGGCGCGATGTTAAGTTTTGAACTGGACGGTGACGAGCAAACGCTGCGTCGCTTCCTGAGCGGGTTGTCATTGTTTACGCTGGCGGAATCCTTAGGGGGAGTAGAAAGCTTGATCTCCCACGCCGCAACTATGACGCACGCAGGTATGGCACCCGAAGCACGTGCCGCCGCCGGGATTTCCGAGACGCTGCTGCGTATCTCGACCGGTATTGAAGATTCTGAAGATTTAATTGCCGATCTGGAAAATGGCTTCCGGGTCGCAGCCAAGGGGTAATCATGAGTGTGATAGCGCAGGCAGGGGCGAAGGGTCGTCAGCTGCACAAGTTTGGTGGTAGTAGTCTTGCTGATGTGAAATGTTACCTGCGTGTCGCAGGGATCATGACCGAGTATTCACAGCCGGGGGACATGATGGTTGTCTCTGCGGCAGGCAGCACCACCAACCAGTTGATTAGCTGGCTGAAACTGAGCCAGACCGATCGCCTCTCTGCGCATCAGGTGCAACAGTCCTTACGTCGTTACCAGAGCGAACTGATTGCCGGTTTGCTGCCTGCGGACGTGGCGGACGGGCTGATTAGCGCTTTTACGCACGACCTTGAGCGTCTGGCCGCTCTGCTGGACAGCGGCATTACCGATGCGGTGTATGCCGAAGTGGTTGGCCACGGTGAAGTGTGGTCTGCGCGCCTGATGGCCGCCGTGCTGCAACACCTGGGTGTGGAAGCCGCCTGGCTCGACGCGCGTGATTTCCTGCGTGCCGAACGTGCCGCGCAGCCGCAGGTGGACGAAGGGTTGTCCTACCCACTGCTGCAACAGCTGCTGGTGCAACATCCCGGTAAACGTATTGTCGTCACCGGCTTTATCAGCCGCAGCAATGCCGGCGAAACCGTTCTGCTGGGCCGTAACGGCTCTGACTACTCGGCAACACAGATTGGTGCCCTGGCGGGTGTGTCCCGCGTCACCATCTGGAGCGACGTGGCCGGTGTGTACAGCGCGGACCCGCGCAAAGTGAAAGATGCCTGCCTGCTGCCGCTGCTGCGTCTCGACGAAGCGAGCGAGCTGGCGCGTCTGGCGGCCCCGGTGCTGCACGCGCGCACGCTACAGCCGGTTTCCGGCAGCGACATCGACCTGCAACTACGCTGTAGTTACACGCCGGATCAGGGTTCCACCCGCATCGAGCGCGTGCTGGCATCCGGTACGGGCGCGCGCATTGTCACCAGCCACGATGACATCTGCCTGATTGAGTTCCAGGTGCCTGCGGGCCAGGATTTCAAACTGGCGCACAAAGATATCGACACCATCCTGAAACGTGCTCAGGTGCGTCCGCTGGCCGTTGGCGTGCATAACGATCGCCAGCTGTTGCAGTTCTGCTATACCGCCGAAGTGGTGGACAGCGCCCTGAAAATTCTGGATGAAGCGGGCCTGCCGGGCGAGCTTCGCCTGCGTCAGGGGCTGGCGCTGGTGGCGATGGTGGGCGCGGGCGTCACCCGTAACCCGCTCCACTGCCACCGCTTCTGGCAGCAGCTGAAAGGCCAGCCGGTTGAGTTTACCTGGCAGTCGGAAGAGGGCATCAGCCTGGTTGCCGTTCTGCGTAAAGGGCCAACCGAAAGCCTGATTCAGGGCCTGCATACCTCCCTGTTCCGTGCGGAAAAACGCATCGGCCTGGTGCTGTTTGGTAAAGGCAACATCGGTTCCCGCTGGCTGGAGCTGTTCGCCCGCGAACAGGTCACGCTCTCGGCGCGTACCGGGTTCGAATTCATTCTCGCAGGCGTGGTGGACAGCCGCCGCAGCCTGCTGAACTACGAAGGGCTGGATGCCAGCCGCGCGCTGGCCTTCTTTAATGATGAAGCCGTCGAGCAAGATGAAGAGTCGCTGTTCCTGTGGATGCGTGCGCACCCGTATGACGATCTGGTAGTGCTGGATGTGACCGCCAGCGAGCAGCTGGCCGATCAGTATCTGGATTTCGCCAGCCACGGGTTCCACGTCATCAGCGCCAACAAGCTGGCGGGCGCGAGCAGCACTGATAAATATCGCCAGATCCACGACGCGTTCGAAAAAACGGGTCGTCACTGGCTGTATAACGCCACCGTTGGCGCAGGTCTGCCGGTTAACCATACCGTGCGCGATCTGATTGAAAGCGGCGACAGCATTCTGGCGCTGAGCGGGATCTTCTCCGGCACGCTCTCCTGGCTGTTCCTGCAATTTGACGGCACCGTGCCGTTCACCGACCTGGTGGATCAGGCGTGGCAGCAGGGTTTAACCGAGCCGGATCCGCGCGTTGACCTTGCCGGTAAAGACGTGATGCGCAAGCTGGTGATCCTGGCGCGTGAAGCCGGCTACGACATTGAGCCGGGTCAGGTACGCGTTGAGTCGCTGGTGCCTGCGGGCTGCGAGGAAGGGTCCGTCGATCACTTCTTCGAGAACGGCGACGAGCTGAACGAGCAGATGGTGCAACGTCTGGAAGCGGCTAACGAGATGGGGCTGGTGCTGCGTTACGTGGCGCGCTTCGAGGCGAACGGTAAAGCGCGCGTGGGCGTGGAGGCGGTGCGTCCTGAACATCCGCTGGCGGCGCTCCTGCCATGCGACAACGTCTTCGCCATCGAAAGCCGCTGGTACCGCGATAACCCGCTGGTGATCCGTGGCCCGGGCGCGGGACGCGATGTCACCGCCGGAGCCATTCAGTCCGACATTAATCGTCTGGCTAAGCTGCTGTAACGTCTGCATTTCCCTCTCCCTGTGGGAGAGGGTCGGGGTGAGGGTATCAGACCGCACTCACCCCCATCATGAATGCCCTTCATCTTCCCTGAACAAACCTCACCGTTAATGTTGATTATTTCTGTTGACGTCATCCCGCTTTTCCGTCATTTTTACATCTGGACGTCTAAACGTATAGAAGTTCACAACACAACAGACAATGACACGCGATTGATAGGGGTAGGGTATGAGCTTTTTTCACGCCAACCAGCGGGAAGCACTGAACCAGAGCCTGGCCGAAGTAAACGGCCAGATTAACGTCTCTTTTGAATTTTTCCCGCCGCGCACCAGTGAAATGGAGCAAACCCTGTGGAGCTCTATCGATCGCCTGAGCAGCCTCAAGCCGAAGTTCGTCTCCGTGACCTACGGCGCCAACTCCGGTGAGCGTGACCGCACGCACAGCATCATTAAGGGCATTAAAGACCGAACCGGTCTGGAAGCGGCGCCGCACCTGACCTGTATCGACGCCACCCGTGATGAACTGCGCGCCATTGCCCAGGACTACTGGAATAACGGCATTCGCCACATTGTGGCCCTGCGCGGCGACCTCCCGCCAGGCAGCGGTAAGCCAGAGATGTTTGCCGCCGATCTGGTCGGCCTGCTGAAAGACGTTGCCGACTTTGATATCTCCGTGGCCGCCTACCCTGAAGTTCACCCGGAAGCCAAAAGTGCCCAGGCGGATCTGCTCAACCTGAAGCGTAAAGTGGAGGCTGGTGCTAACCGTGCGATTACTCAGTTCTTCTTTGACGTTGAAAGCTACCTGCGCTTTCGTGACCGCTGCGTCTCGGCAGGTATTGATGTCGAAATCATCCCTGGTATTCTGCCGGTCTCGAACTTCAAACAGGCGAAGAAATTCGCGGATATGACCAACGTGCGCATTCCGCTGTGGATGTCCAAAATGTATGAAGGGCTGGACGACGACCCGGAAACCCGCAAGCTGGTGGGGGCCAATATCGCGATGGACATGGTGAAGATTTTAAGCCGCGAAGGGGTGAAAGATTTCCATTTCTATACCCTGAATCGCGCGGAAATGAGCTATGCCATTTGCCATACGCTCGGTGTTCGCCCGGCGCTGTAAAGTAAAAAGCCCTCATAAAACGAGGGCTTTTTAATCGAACAGAGAGTTAAAAGGTATTAGCTATCGAATCTGTGGATTAATTCAACTATCTCTTATCGCTAGTGGTGTATATCGTAACGGTAACACTGTAAAGGGAGCATAGCGATGAGCATGTCAGACGAGACCAATAACGCGGCATCCGCCGGCAAATGTCCGTTCCACCAGGGCGGCGTCGATCACAGCGCGGGTGCAGGTACCGGCAGCAAAGATTGGTGGCCTAAACAACTCCGCATCGATCTTCTAAACCAACATTCCAACCGTTCGAACCCGCTGGGTGAAGACTTCGACTACCGCAAAGAATTCAGCAAGCTCGACTATTCCGCCCTTAAGGGCGATCTCAAAGCCCTTTTAACCGACTCACAACCGTGGTGGCCTGCCGACTGGGGAAGCTATGCGGGCCTGTTTATTCGTATGGCCTGGCACGGTGCGGGTACCTATCGCTCCGTTGACGGTCGCGGCGGCGCGGGGCGCGGCCAGCAACGTTTTGCGCCGCTGAACTCCTGGCCTGATAACGTCAGCCTGGATAAGGCTCGCCGTCTGCTGTGGCCAGTTAAGCAAAAATACGGACAAAAAATCTCCTGGGCCGACCTGTTTATCCTCGCGGGTAACGTGGCGCTGGAGAACTCCGGCTTCCGCACTTTTGGTTTCGGTGCCGGGCGTGAAGACGTCTGGGAACCGGATCTGGACGTGAACTGGGGCGATGAAAAAGCCTGGCTGACCCACCGTGACCCGGAAGCGCTGGCGAAGCGCCCGCTTGCGGCCACTGAAATGGGCCTGATTTACGTTAACCCGGAAGGGCCAAACGCCAGCGGTGAACCGCTGTCTGCGGCGGCAGCGATCCGCGCTACCTTTGGCAACATGGGCATGAACGACGAAGAGACCGTCGCGCTGATTGCAGGCGGCCATACGCTCGGTAAAACGCACGGCGCAGGCGAAGCCACGCATGTGGGCACTGACCCGGAAGCGTCGCCGATTGAAGCGCAGGGTCTGGGCTGGGCCAGCACGCACGGCACCGGTATTGGCGCTGACGCCATCACCTCCGGGCTGGAAGTTATCTGGTCTCAAACCCCGACCCAGTGGAGCAACTACTTCTTCGAGAACCTGTTCAAATACGAATGGGTGCAGACGCGTAGCCCGGCGGGCGCCATTCAGTTTGAAGCCGTGGATGCGCCGGAAATTATGCCTGACCCGTTTGACCCGTCGAAAAAACGCAAGCCAACCATGCTGGTCACCGACCTGACGCTGCGTTTTGATCCGGAATTCGAGAAAATTTCCCGTCGCTTCCTGAACGATCCGCAGGCCTTCAACGAAGCCTTTGCGCGCGCGTGGTTCAAGCTGACCCACCGCGATATGGGGCCAAAATCGCGGTACATCGGCCCGGAAGTGCCGAAAGAAGATCTGATTTGGCAGGATCCGCTGCCTCAGCCGGTGTTCCATCCGACGCAGGAAGATATTGAAAGCCTGAAAGCGGAAATCGCGGCCTCTGGTCTCTCCGTGAGCGAGCTGGTTTCCGTGGCCTGGGCGTCGGCATCGACCTTCCGCGGCGGCGACAAGCGTGGCGGCGCTAACGGCGCGCGTCTGGCGCTGGCGCCTCAGCGCGACTGGGATGTGAACGCCGCGGCGGTACGGGCGTTACCGGCTCTGGAAGCTATTCAGCGCACCACTAATAAAGCCTCACTGGCCGATATCATCGTGCTGGCAGGTGTTGTGGGCGTTGAGCAGGCGGCGAAAGCGGCAGGCGTTTACGTCAACGTACCGTTTACCCCAGGCCGCGTAGATGCGCGTCAGGACCAGACGGACATCGAGATGTTTAACCTGCTCGAACCGGTTGCCGACGGTTTCCGCAACTACCGTGCGCAGGTGGATGTGTCCACCACCGAGTCGCTGCTGATCGACAAAGCCCAGCAGCTGACCCTGACCGCGCCGGAACTGACGGTGCTAATCGGCGGTCTGCGCGTACTGGGTGCAAACTTCGATGGCAGCAAGAATGGCGTGTTTACCAACCGCGAGGGCGTGCTGAGCAACGACTTCTTCGTTAATCTGCTGGATATGAACACCCAGTGGAAAGCGACCGATGACTCAAACGAGCTGTTTGCCGGTAGCGATCGCGCCAGCGGGGAAGTGAAATACACCGCCACCCGCGCCGATCTGGTCTTCGGTTCAAACGCCGTCCTGCGTGCGCTGGCCGAAGTTTACGCCAGCAGTGATGCACACGAGAAGTTCGTCCGTGATTTTGTTGCCGCGTGGGCGCGAGTGATGGATTTGGACCGGTTTGACGTGAAGTAACCCATGTGCCGGGTGGCGGCTACGCCTTACCCGGCCTACAAATTAAAGTGCCATGTAGGCCGGGTAAGCGCAGCGCCACCCGGCTTTTTTCGTTACTCCCACTCCTGCAAGAATCGCTGTCCATACTGGTCGGCCACCAGCAGCGCCGCATAGACCTGATCCGGCGTGACGCCGCCAGGCATGTTGTGAATGGTTTCACCTTCGGCGCAGGACGCTTCCGCGATCAGCCGCATTTTGGCCGGAATATCCTCTTTGATGTTCAGCTGCGCCAGGGTGATCGGCAGCCCAACGCTGTGGCAAAGCGCGGCGACGGTCTCAATTTCTTCAACCGGCGCGTTCTCCAGTACCAGCTGTGTCAGTGTGCCGAACGCGACCTTTTCACCATGGTAAAAATGATGCGCATCCGGCACCGCCGTCATGCCGTTGTGAATGGCGTGCGCCGCCGCCAGCCCGCCGCTTTCAAAGCCCACCCCGCTGAGATAGGTGTTGGCTTCGATAATGCGTTCCAGCGCCGGTGTGACGACATGCTGCTCTGCCGCCAGCATCGCTTTCTCGCCCTCTTCAACCAGCGTGTTGTAGCACAGCTCTGCCAGCGCTAACGCTGCCTGCGTGCACTTGCCACCCGCCATGGTCGTGGCGCCGCTGCGCGAACAGGCGCGCGCTTCAAACCAGGTTGCCAGTGCATCGCCAATCCCGGCGGCCAGCAGGCGCGCAGGTGCGCCTGCCACCACTTTGGTATCGACAATCACCATGTTCGGGTTGTGCGGCAGCATCAGGTAGCGATCGAACTCACCGCTGTCGGTATAAATCACGGAGAGGGCGCTGCACGGCGCATCGGTGGAGGCAATGGTCGGGGCAATAGCCACCGGCACGTCCATAAAGTGCGCCAGCGCTTTGGCGGTATCCAGCGTTTTTCCGCCGCCGATACCCAGCACCGCCAGGCAGTCGGCGCTGTCGGCCAGCTTTTTCAGGCGATCGATTTCATTTTGCGAACATTCGCCACCAAACGGTGCGATTTCGGCATGGAGTCCGGCTTTTTTAAAACTCTGACGCAGGGTTTCTTCAGCAAAACCCAGCACAAATTTATCGCCCACCACCAGCCAGCGATTCGCCAGCGGCTTCAGGTAGTCGCCGAGGCGAGTAAGAACATCTGCACCCTGGATGTATTTCCCCGGCGATTGAATAATACGGTCCATAACAGTTCTCCCTTAGAGGTTGAGGTTACCAAACGCGTTTTTCCAGTCCTGCTCGAACTTCTCTATGGCTGACTCTACCGCTGGTGTGTCGAGCATTTGTTGCGCTACGTCTAAGGGAAGCGTGATTGCCTCACATCCTGCCAACAGGCAATCCAGCGCCTGGCGCGGCGTTTTAAAGCTGGCAGCCAGCACCATGCTTTCCGGCGCATGCAGTTCCAGCAGGGACTGCAGCTCCTGTACCATGCCAATACCGTCGCCGCCCTGTGCGTCGACGCGGTTGACGTACGGCGCAACGTATTTCGCGCCTGCCAGCGCGGCCAGTAAACCCTGAGCGGCGCTGTAAACGGCGGTGCCCAGCGTGGTAATTCCCTCTTTCTTCAGCGCCTTAATCGCGATGAGCCCCTGTGCAGTGACGGGAATTTTTACCACGATGTCCGGCAGGGCATTGTTCAGCCGTTTTGCTTCCGCCACCATTTCTTCGGCATCGCGGCTCATGGTTTGAGCAAACAGCATGCCTTCCGGCCCAATGGCTTTTTGCAGGCGCGGCAGCACGTCCCAGATGGATTCACGGCTGGCGGCAATGATGCTTGGGTTGGTGGTGACGCCCGCGATGGGGAAGATGCGTGCAAGGCGTTCCACTTCCGCCACGTTCGCGGTATCCAGATACAGTTCCATTATTTTTCCTTAAGTCAGAAAGGTTGAATAAAGGGTAAGGCCCGGCTGAGTGCGGCGGATACAGGTCAATTTTGCCAAATACTGGACAAATGTAATGTCCTTAGCGAAGTGCGATAGCGATCACAATGCTATTTTTTGGCGATAAGCTGGCTGTGATACTGGCGACGATATTCGGAAGGGGAACGCTCGGTGTGCTTGCGAAAGAGGCGACAAAAGTAGTTGCTGTCAGGAAATCCGCAGCGTGCGGCAATATCTTTAATTTTGAGATCGTAGCCTTTCAGCAACTGGCGTGCATGTTCCAGCCGCGTTTGTGTCAGATACTCGTTGAACCCCACGTGGCCGATCTTCTGAAAGAGATGGGAAAGATAGTTCGGCGAGATGTAGAACGCCTGTGCCACGGATTCGCGCGTTAACGAAGAGGCGTAATTTTCTTCGATATAGCTACGAACGGCTTCGAATAGCGCCCGGCTGCGGTTAGCGGTGTGGATGTCACTCCCAAGCAGATCCCGGCAGTGGCTGAGCAAGCTTAATACCACCAGCATGGCTGTGTCTTGCTCGTCTGGCTGCATCTGTAATTCGGTGAGCGCTTGCAGAAGAAAAGCACCCGTTCTCGGGCCACGCCGGGGAACCTGCAGCTGCTGCAAAAGCGCGTTGTCACGCTGTAAATCGAGAGTCAGCTGCTGCTTACCGAAATGTATGCTCAGGGCGTTAGGCGGTGGAAGCGTGATGTGTCCAAAGGATGAAAATATCGCCTCACAGGGGGGAGCAAGGGTAATGACGAGGCAGGGAGATGTTCGGGGATGCTGTTCAGCCAGCGCTGAGAAATGAATCTGGCCCAGCGGTAACGTTCGGTTCACCAGGTCAGTCAAAATTCGGGTGATATCGGAATACATGAGAAGACTACCGAAACGTGCCGGGCGGCGCTAAAAACGCCTGCCCGGCATAAAGCATTACCCAGTGTTACGCATGCCCGCCGCAACGCCCGCAATCGTCACCATCAGCGCCTGTTCAACGCGTGGATCCGGCTCTTTACCTTCCTCTTCCGCCAGACGCGAACGGTGCAGCAGCTCTGCCTGTAAAACGTTCAGCGGGTCGGTGTAGATGTTACGCAGCTGGATAGACTCGGCGATCCACGGCAGGTCTTCCATCAGGTGGGAGTCATTGGCGATATCCAGCACCACTTTGATGTCGCCTTCCAGCAGTTCGCGCAGCTCTTTGCCCAGCGCCCACAGCTCCGGCTTCACCAGGCGCTGATCGTAGTATTCCGCCAGCCACAGGTCGGCCTTCGAGAAGACCATCTCCAGCATTCCCAGACGGGTAGAGAAGAATGGCCAGTCGCGGCACATGGTTTCCAGTTCGCTCTGCTTACCGTCTTCCACCACTTTTTGCAGCGCCGCACCGGCACCCAGCCAGGCTGGCAGCATTAAGCGGTTTTGCGTCCAGGCGAAGATCCATGGAATGGCGCGCAGGGATTCAACACCGCCGGTCGGACGACGCTTGGCCGGGCGCGAACCCAGCGGCAGTTTACCCAGCTCCTGTTCAGGCGTGGCCGAGCGGAAGTAAGGGACAAAGTCTTTGTTTTCACGAACGTAGCCGCGGTACAGATCGCAGGAGATGTCAGACAGTTCGTCCATAATCCGGCACCAGGATTCTTTTGGCTCCGGCGGCGGCAGCAGGTTGGCTTCGAGGATCGCGCTGGTATAAAGCGACAGGCTGCTGATGGTCACTTCCGGCAGGCCGTACTTGAAGCGGATCATCTCGCCCTGCTCGGTCACGCGCAGGCCGCCTTTCAGGCTTCCTGGTGGTTGAGAGAGCAGCGCCGCGTGTGCAGGCGCACCGCCACGACCAATTGAGCCACCGCGTCCGTGGAACAGGGTCAGCTCGATACCGGCTTTCTCACAGGTTTTGATCAGTGCATCCTGCGCCTGATACTGCGCCCAGGAGGCTGCCATCACCCCCGCATCTTTCGCGGAGTCGGAATAGCCGATCATCACCATCTGTTTGCCCTGAATAAAGCCGCGATACCAGTCGATGTTCAGCAGCTGGGTCATCACGTCGTTAGCGTTGTTCAGGTCGTCGAGAGTCTCAAACAGCGGTGCTACCGGCAGAGCATAGTCAATGCCCGCTTCTTTCAGTAGAAGGTGAACGCCCAGCACGTCGGACGGGGTCTTCGCCATGGAGATCACGTAGGCGGCCACCGATCCTTTCGGCGCATCGACGATCGCTTTACAGGTGTTGAGCACTTCGCGGGTGTCATTGCTTGGCTCCCAGTTGCGCGGCAGCAGCGGGCGCTTGGAGTTCAGCTCGCGGATCAGGAACGCCTGTTTGTCGGCTTCTGACCAGCTTTCATAGTCGCCGATGCCGAGGTAGCGGGTCAGCTCGCCCAGCGCTTCGGTATGACGGGTACTTTCCTGACGAACGTCGATACGCACCAGCGGCACGCCGAAACACTTCACGCGGCGCAGGGTGTCGAGCAGTTCGCCGTTGGCAATGATGCCCATCCCACAGGCCTGGAGCGATTTATAGCAGGCGTATAGCGGCTCCCAGAGCTGTTCGTTCTGGCTCAGCAGACCTTCCGGCTTCGGCAGGCGCTGGCCTTTCAGGCGCGCTTCCAGCCAGGCCTGAGTGGCCATCAGCTGACCGCGCAGTTTTTTCATCAGGAAACGGTACGGCTCGCTGGCACCTTCTTCACCGGCCAGCGCGCGCAGTTCCGGCGTCGCTTCCACCATCGACAGCTCGGAGATCAGCACCTGAATATCTTTCAGGAACAGGTCGGTTGCTTTCCAGCGGCTCAGCAGCAGGACGTGACGGGTGATTTCCGCCGTCACGTTCGGGTTGCCGTCGCGGTCGCCGCCCATCCAGGAGGTGAAGCGAACCGGCACAAAGTCGACCGGCAGGCGATAGCCCAGATTTTCTTCCAGCTGTTCGTTCAGCTCGCGCAGGTAGTTGGGTACCCCTTCCCACAGGCTGTTTTCCACCACCGCAAAGCCCCACTTGGCTTCGTCGACCGGGCTTGGGCGATGCTTACGAATTTCATCGGTGTGCCAGGACTGGGCAATCAGCTGGCGCAGGCGGCGCATAAGCTGGTTACGTTCGTAGTCGGCGATGTCTTTGTTATCCAACTGCTTCAGACAGTTGTTCACTTCCACCATTTTGTGGATCAGCGTACGACGGGTGATTTCGGTTGGGTGTGCGGTCAGCACCAGCTCCAGCGAAAGGGATTCCACCGCTTTTTTGATGGTCGCTTCGTTGAGGTCGGGCTGGTCTTTGAGTTTACGAAGGGTGCGGGCAATGACTTCCGGGTTGCTGGCCGCTTCGCCTTTTGGCGAAATGCTGTGGTATTGCTCAGCGGTGTTTGCCAGGTTCAGGAACTGGCTGAAGGCGCGGGCAACGGGCAGCAGCTCATCGTTGGAGAGGTTCTGCAAGGTGGTAAGCAGCTCCTGACGGTTGGCCTCATTACCGGCGCGGGAAGATTTGGACATCTTGCGGATGGTTTCAACGCGGTCGAGGATGTTCTCCCCCAGTGCGTCTTTGATGGTATCTCCAAGCACTTTGCCGAGCATACTGACATTACTACGCAACGCGGAATATTGTTCGTTCATAAAAACCCAGTCACCCCATCATTTTTGTTTATGCCCAGGCGAAAATCTTCTGGACATTATTTTGTCATCTCCCTTTATAAAGCCACGTAAAACCCCCGTCGTCAATTGCTGCGAAAACGGTTCAGCAGACGAATAAATGCGGGCAATTTACGAAATTTAATTCGCATTGCGTCAGATAAGAGATGCTTATGGAAATGTGACGGTGATCATGCGATTTGTTGCCCTCACCCTAACCCTCTCCCACAGGGAGAGGGGACTTTTCGGTGCGGTTTTAATGCCAGCAGAAGTGATGCACAACCTGGGTAATGAGTTCGCGGGTGGGCTTGATGAAGCGGGTTTCGAGATATTCGTCCGGCTGGTGTGCCTGGTTGATGGAGCCAGGGCCCAGAACCAGCGTCGGGCACAGCGTCTGAATAAACGGCGCTTCGGTGCAGTAGTTCACCACGTCGGTTTTCTCGCCGAGCAGTTTTTCCACTACCTGAACCAGCTGATGGTCAGGCGGGCATTCGTAGCCTGGAATCGGCGGATGCAGTTCGGAGACCGTCAGACGGCCCGGCCAGCGCTCGCTGACCGGTGCCAGCGCTTCGTTCAGTAAGCCATCCAGATCGCTCAGCGTCATACCCGGCAGAGGACGGATATCCATATGCAGTTCGCAGCAGGCGCAGATACGGTTGGACGCATCACCGCCGTGCAGGCTGCCGAGGTTAAGCGTTGGGTAAGGCACGGTGAACGCCTCGTAGTGATAGCGCTCTTTCAGATCGTCGCGCAGGGTCATGATGCGGCCAATCGCGTCATGCATCAGCTCAATGGCGTTCACGCCGCGCGCCGGATCGCTGGAGTGGCCAGACTGGCCCAGTACGCGCACCGCGGTAGAAATATGGCCTTTGTGCGCCCGAATCGGTTGCAGAGAGGTTGGTTCGCCGATGATCGCGCAGTCAGGACGAATCGATGTGTTTTCAGAGAAATAACGTGCGCCCGCCATGCTGGTCTCTTCATCGGCGGTCGCCAGAATGTAGAGTGGTTTTTTCAGCTTCGTCACGTCCACGTCACGCAGCGCGTCGAGGATAAAGGCGAAGAAGCCTTTCATGTCGGCGGTGCCCAGACCATAAAGCTTGTTGTCATGCTCGGTCAGCGTGAACGGATCGCGCGTCCAGCGGCCATCATCAAACGGCACGGTGTCAGTGTGCCCAGCCAGCAGCAGGCCGCCCGCGCCATGTCCGGTACTGGCGAGCAGGTTAAATTTGTGGCGTGTTCCGGGGACGGGCTGAACCTCAACGTTAAACCCAAGATCGCTAAACCAACCCGCCAGCAGATTGATTAAAGACTCATTGCTCTGATCCAGGGCTTCTTCCGTCGCGCTGATGGAGGGTGTGGCGATCAGGGCGCGGTAAATCTCGATAAATGGCGGTAAGTTCATTTTCATTGTTGACACACCTTAGGTCGTGATAGTATCAATATTCATGCAATAAATGTGAATAAAAATACATTAACGTTGAGCATAAAGGAACCCGATGTTGAATACGCTGATTGTAGGCGCTAGCGGTTATGCGGGCGCAGAGCTTGTAAGCTACGTAAATCGCCACCCTCATATGACCATAACCGCTTTGACCGTGTCAGCGCAAAGCAATGATGCCGGAAAGTTAATTTCCGATTTGCATCCACAACTTAAGGGCGTGGTTGATTTGCCTTTGCAGCCCATGTCTGACATCAGCGAGTTTACCGACGGCGTTGACGTGGTGTTTTTAGCCACCGCACACGAGGTCAGTCACGACCTGGCGCCGCAGTTCCTGGCAGCCGGATGCGTGGTGTTCGATCTCTCCGGCGCGTTCCGCGTTAACGACGGCGCGTTCTACGAAAAATATTACGGTTTCACCCACCAGCATCCGGAACTGCTTGAAAAAGCGGTGTACGGCCTGGCGGAGTGGAGCGCAGATAAACTGAAAGAAGCGAACCTGATTGCCGTTCCGGGATGCTACCCGACGGCGGCGCAGCTTTCCCTGAAGCCGCTGATCGACGCCGGGTTGCTGGATCTGAACCAGTGGCCGGTGATCAACGCCACCAGTGGCGTGAGCGGCGCCGGGCGCAAAGCGGCAATCTCCAACAGCTTCTGCGAAGTGAGCCTTCAGCCGTATGGCGTGTTTAACCACCGTCATCATCCTGAAATCACGACGCATCTGGGCGCGGACGTCATTTTCACCCCGCATCTGGGCAGCTTCCCGCGCGGGATCCTCGAAACCATTACCTGCCGCCTGAAGCCGGGTGTGACCAAAGAACAGGTGAACGAGGTCTTCACGCAGGCGTATGCGGACAAACCGCTGGTGCGCCTGTACGACAAAGGCGTGCCGGCGCTGAAAAATGTGGTCGGCCTGCCGTTCTGCGATATCGGCTTTGCCGTGCAGGGTGAGCATCTCATCGTGGTGGCAGCAGAAGATAACCTACTCAAAGGCGCTGCCGCACAGGCAATGCAGTGTGCAAATATTCGTTTCGGCTTCCCTGAAACGCAGGCTCTTATTTAAGGTGTGATGATGAACCCATTAATTATCAAACTCGGTGGTGTACTGCTGGACAGCGAAGAAGCGCTGGAGCGCCTGTTTAACGCACTGGTGAACTATCGTGAATCACACCAACGTCCGCTGGTGATTGTGCACGGCGGCGGCTGTGTGGTGGATGAGCTGATGAAAGGGCTCAACCTGCCGGTGAAAAAGAAAAATGGCCTGCGCGTGACGCCTGCCGACCAGATTGACATCATTACCGGCGCGCTGGCGGGCACAGCGAACAAAACGCTGCTGGCGTGGGCGAAGAAACACCATATCGCCTCCGTTGGCCTCTGTCTGGGCGATGGCGATAGCGTGAAAGTGACCCAGCTCGACGAAGAGCTTGGCCATGTTGGACTGGCGCAGCCGGGTTCGCCTAAGCTGATTAACACCCTGCTGGAAGGCGGTTTCCTGCCGGTGGTAAGCTCAATCGGCGTGACCGAAGAGGGCGAGCTGATGAACGTTAACGCTGACCAGGCGGCAACCGCGCTGGCGGCCACGCTGGGCGCAGACCTGATCTTGCTCTCCGACGTGAGCGGCATACTGGACGGCAAAGGCCAGCGTATTGCGGAAATGACCGCCGCAAAAGCCGAGCAGCTGATCGATCAAGGCATTATCACCGACGGCATGATTGTTAAAGTGAATGCGGCGCTGGATGCGGCCCGCACGTTGGGTCGCCCGGTGGATATCGCCTCCTGGCGGCACGCGGAGCAACTCCCGGCGCTGTTTAACGGTACGCCGATTGGTACGCGTATTCTGGCTTAAGTTTCTGTGCCGGATGGCGCTTTGCTTATCCGGCCTACGTGAATTTTGTAGGCCCGGTAAGCGCAGCGCCACCGGGCAAAAATATCATCATTAAGGAAATTCGTTATGGCACTTTGGGGTGGGCGTTTTACACAGGCAGCGGATCAGCGGTTCAAACAGTTCAACGACTCTTTGCGCTTCGACTACCGCCTGGCCGAACAGGATATTGTCGGCTCTGTGGCCTGGTCCAAAGCGCTGGTGACCGTTGGCGTGCTGACCGCAGACGAACAGCAGCAGCTGGAAGAGGCGCTGAACAATCTGCTGGAAGAGGTGCGTCTGGATCCGCAGCAAATCCTCCAGAGCGATGCTGAAGATATTCACAGCTGGGTGGAAGGCAAACTGATCGACAAAGTCGGCCAGTTGGGTAAAAAGCTCCATACCGGGCGTAGCCGTAATGACCAGGTGGCGACCGACCTGAAGCTGTGGTGCAAAGAGACCGTCGGCGAACTGCTGGCGGCGAATCGTCAGTTGCAGGGCGCGCTGGTGGACACCGCGCAGAACAATCAGGACGCGGTGATGCCGGGTTATACCCACCTGCAACGCGCGCAGCCGGTGACGTTCGCGCACTGGTGTCTGGCCTATGTTGAGATGCTGGCGCGTGATGAGAGCCGTTTACAGGATACCTTAAAGCGTCTGGACGTGAGCCCGCTGGGCAGCGGCGCGCTTGCCGGCACGGCTTATGAAATTGACCGTGAGCAGCTGGCAGGCTGGCTGGGCTTTGCCTCCGCCACCCGCAATAGTCTGGACAGCGTCTCTGACCGTGACCACGTGCTGGAACTGCTCTCAAATGCGTCTATCGGGATGGTGCACCTGTCGCGCTTTGCCGAAGACCTGATCTTCTTTAACTCTGGCGAAGCCGGGTTTGTGGAGCTGTCCGACCGTGTGACGTCCGGCTCCTCCCTGATGCCGCAGAAGAAAAACCCGGACGCGCTGGAGCTGATCCGCGGGAAATGTGGCCGCGTGCAGGGTGCGCTGACCGGTATGATGATGACCCTGAAAGGGCTGCCGCTGGCGTACAACAAAGACATGCAGGAAGACAAAGAGGGGCTGTTCGACGCGCTCGACACCTGGCTGGACTGTCTGCATATGGGCGCGCTGGTGCTGGACGGCATTCAGGTGAAACGTCCGCGCTGCCAGGAAGCGGCGCAGCAGGGGTATGCTAACTCTACCGAGCTGGCGGACTACCTGGTGGCGAAAGGCGTACCGTTCCGCGAGGCGCACCATATTGTGGGTGAAGCGGTAGTGGAAGCGATTCGTCAGGGTAAAGCCCTTGAAGAGCTGGCGCTTGCCGACCTGCAAAAATTCAGCGCGGTTATCGGGGATGATGTCTACCCGATTCTGGCCCTGCAATCCTGCCTGGATAAGCGTGCAGCGAAAGGCGGCGTGTCACCGAAGCAGGTAGCGCAGGCGATTGCGGATGCGAAAAACCGGTTGGTTTAAACCGTGCGGGCTGGTGCCCTCACCCCGGCCCTCTCCCACTGGGAGAGGGAGAAAAACGGAGCCTGGCTTAGTGCTGGGCTTTTTTTTACGCAAAAAAAAGCGGACCACGGGGTCCGCAAAAGTTCACGTTGGCTTTAGTTTTTCGAGTTTTGAGAGAAACTCGCTGACGGTGCGGGGACGTCAAGGGTCAAACACGTGCCGCCTCGTCTATGTGATGTATTATTCAACAGAATGCTTGATAGGGATAATCGTTCGTTGCTATGCTATCTATCGCCATGAACTATCGTGGCGACGGAGGATGAATAATGAATATTCGTGATCTTGAATACCTGGTAGCGTTAGCTGAGCATCGCCATTTTCGCCGCGCGGCAGACTCCTGCCATGTCAGCCAGCCAACGCTGAGCGGTCAGATCCGCAAGCTGGAAGATGAGCTGGGCGTGATGCTGCTGGAGCGCACCAGTCGTAAAGTACTGTTCACGCAGGCAGGTCTGCTGCTGGTGGATCAGGCGCGCACCGTACTGCGCGAGGTCAAAGTGCTCAAGGAAATGGCAAGCCAGCAGGGGGAAGCGATGTCCGGCCCGCTGCATATTGGCCTGATCCCAACCGTTGGCCCGTACCTGTTGCCGCACATCATTCCGATGCTGCACCAGACGTTCCCGAAACTCGAAATGTACCTGCATGAAGCGCAAACCCATCAGCTGCTGGCGCAGTTAGACAGCGGTAAGCTCGACTGTGCGATTCTGGCGCTCGTTAAAGAGAGTGAAGCGTTTATTGAAGTACCGCTGTTCGATGAGCCGATGATGCTGGCGATTTATGAAGATCACCCGTGGGCGAACCGCGATCGCGTACCGATGGCCGATCTGGCCGGTGAAAAACTGCTGATGCTGGAAGACGGCCACTGTCTGCGCGATCAGGCGATGGGCTTCTGCTTCGAAGCGGGTGCCGATGAAGATACCCATTTCCGCGCAACCAGCCTGGAAACGCTGCGTAATATGGTGGCGGCGGGAAGCGGTATTACGCTGTTGCCGGCGCTGGCGGTGCCGCACGAGCGTAAACGTGATGGCGTGGTCTATCTGCCGTGTATTAAGCCGGAGCCGCGTCGCACCATTGGTCTGGTTTATCGTCCGGGGTCACCGCTGCGCAGCCGCTATGAGCAGCTGGCAGAGGCCATCCGCGGTGCGATGGATGGCCATTTTGACAGCGCGTTAAAACAGGCGGTTTAAGCCGTTCAGCGCAGCGACCCGATAAGCTTCCGCCATGGTCGGGTAGTTAAAGGTGGTGTTAACGAAGTACTCAATGGTGTTGCCACCACCTTTTTGCTCCATGATCGCCTGGCCGATATGAATGATTTCCGCCGCGCGTTCACCGAAGCAGTGAATACCGAGGATCTCTTTCGTCTCGCGATGGAACAGGATCTTCAGTGTACCCACGCTCATTCCCACGATTTGCGCCCGCGCCAGATGTTTAAACTGGGCACGACCCACCTCGTAAGGCACCTTCATGGCCGTCAGCTGCTGCTCGGTTTTGCCGACAGAGCTGATTTCCGGAATGGTGTAGATGCCCGTCGGGATATCTTCAATCAGATGCGCCGTCGCTTCACCTTTCACCAGCGCCTGTGCGGCGATGCGGCCCTGATCGTAAGCGGCGGAGGCCAGGCTTGGGTAACCAATCACGTCGCCCACCGCGTAAACGTGCGGCAGCGCAGTCTGGTACATGCTGTTGACCTTGAGCTGACCGCGGCTGTCGGTTTCAAGCCCGATATTCTCCAGCTGCAATGAATCCGTGTTGCCGGTACGGCCGTTGGCATACAGCAGGCAGTCGGCTTTCAGCTTCTTACCGGATTTCAGGTGCATGATCACACCGTCATCGCAGCCTTCGATTTTCTCGTACTCTTCGTTGTGGCGAATCACCACGCCACTGTTCCAGAAGTGGTAGGAGAGGGAATCTGACATCTCCTGATCGAGGAACGCCAGCAGCCGGTCGCGGGTGTTGATCAAATCAACTTTGACCTCCATTCCGCGGAAGATCGACGCATATTCACAGCCAATCACCCCCGCACCATAAATGATCACATGGCGTGGCTCGTGGTGCAGGCTGAGGATGGAGTCGCTGTCGTAAATGCGCGGGTGCGAGAAATCCACGTCTGCCGGATGGTAAGGACGGGAGCCGCAGGCGATCACAAATTTTTCAGCGGTGAGCGTCTCAACCGAACCGTCGTGGCACTCCAGCGCCAGGGTGTGTTCATCCACAAAATGCGCGTTCCCTTGCAGAATTTCACAGTGGTTGCGCTCATAGAAACCCTGACGCATGCGCGTCTGCTGGTTAATGACCGTGTCTGCGTGATTCAGGATATCGGCAAAGGAGGAGCGAAGAAGTCGGGAGTGGTCGCTGTAAAGAGGGTTCTGGTTAAATTCGATAATGCGGCTAACGGCGTGGCGGAGGGCTTTCGAAGGGATGGTGCCCCAGTGGGTGCAACCGCCGCCGACATTATGGTAGCGCTCAATAACCGCTACTCTGGCTCCCTGTTTTACCAGACCCATAGCAGCACCTTCGCCGCCGGGGCCGGAACCAATAACTATTGCGTCGTAATCGTAGGAATGTGGCATGGCAAGGCTTACCTGTTCTTATACATAAAAGCAACAGAATCATAACATCATTGCCAGGGTAACCCAATTATCGTTGTGCTTTTTTCGGGCAGTGGAGCACAAACCGCGCGTAAACAATCATTCACAAAGTCAGGTAAACAGATTAATTTTATTCTCTGGTATAGTGCCAACGGGCCTTTGGAAGGATTCAACTATCGTGATGGGCGTAAGAGCACAACAAAAAGAGAAAACCCGGCGTTCGCTGGTGGAAGCCGCATTCAGTCAACTGAGTGCTGAGCGGAGTTTTGCCAGTTTGAGCCTGCGTGAAGTGGCGCGCGAGGCCGGGATTGCGCCAACGTCCTTCTATCGTCATTTCCGTGATGTGGATGAACTGGGCCTGACCATGGTCGACGAGAGCGGTTTGATGCTGCGCCAGCTTATGCGTCAGGCGCGTCAGCGTATCGCCAAGGGCGGCAGCGTGATCCGCACTTCCGTGTCGACATTTATGGAATTTATCGGCAATAACCCTAACGCGTTTCGCCTGCTGTTGCGTGAGCGTTCCGGAACGTCAGCCGCGTTTCGTGCCGCCGTCGCGCGTGAAATTCAGCATTTCATCGCGGAACTTGCCGACTATCTTGAACTCGAAAACCATATGCCGCGTGCGTTTACTGAAGCACAGGCTGAGGCGATGGTGACGATTGTGTTCAGCGCGGGTGCTGAAGCGCTGGATGTCAGCATTGAACAACGTAAGCAACTCGAAGAGCGACTGGTATTGCAGCTGCGGATGATTTCTAAAGGTGCGTACTACTGGTATCGCCGTGAACAAGAGAAGTTGGCACATCAAAACGATGAGTGAAGGTGAGTAATGAAACAGTCAGGTCAGGATAAAGGAACGCTGTTGCTGGCATTGATCGCTGGCTTATCCATTAATGGTACGTTTGCGGCGGTTTTCAGCTCAATTGTACCGTTCTCGATTTTCCCGATTATCGCGCTGGTGCTGACGGTGTACTGTCTGCATCAACGTTATCTGAACCGCACGATGCCAGTTGGGTTACCGGGACTGGCCGCAGCCTGTTTTATTCTGGGTGTATTGCTTTATAGCACGGTGGTGCGCGCGGAGTATCCGGATATTGGCTCTAACTTCCTGCCTGCGGTACTGTCTGTGGCGCTGGTGTTCTGGATTGGCTCTCGCATGCGTAGCCGCAAGAGCGAGTTGCCGGAGTAGAGAAGGGTTTTGTAGTCGTTGTAGGGCAGGTAAGCGAAGCGCCACCTGCCAAAAAATGCCGGATGGCGCTACGCTTATCCGGCCTAAAGATTATCGTGCAGTAAGCAGTACGCCGCACTCCATATGGTGCGTATACGGGAACTGATCGAACAGCGCCAGACGTTCAACCTTGTGCGTCTGGCTTAATGTTTCCAGATTCTTGCACAGCGTCTCCGGGTTACAGGAGATGTACAAAATACGCGGGTACGCCTGCACCATCTTCTCGGTTTCGCTGTCCAGGCCACTGCGCGGCGGATCGACAAAAATTGTCTCACACTGGTAGCTCTTCAAATCAATCCCTTGCAGGCGGTTAAACTCGCGTACGCCGTTCATCGCCTGGGTAAACTCTTCTGCCGCCATACGAATAATTTGTACGTTATCAATATGGTTAGCGGCGATGTTGTACTGCGCGGCTGCCACCGACGGTTTGGCGATTTCCGTCGCTAGCACGCGTTCGAAGTTACGCGCCAGCGCCAGCGAGAAGTTGCCGTTACCGCAGTAGAGTTCCAGCAGATCGCCCTTAGACCCTTCCGTCGCCTTCAACGCCCACTCCAGCATCTGCACGTTCATGGCGGCATTCGGCTGGGTGAAGCTGTTCTCCACCTGACGGTAAACCATCTCTTTTCCTGCCACCGGCAGACGCTCGTCGATGTAATCCTGGTCCAGCATGATTTTGGTTTTGGTCGCGCGGCCAATCAGGTGCACGTTGATATTCTGCGCGCGCAGCGCATCGCGCAGGGCTTCTGCCTGCTCGCGCCACTCGTCGGTCAGTGCTTTGTGATAGAGCAGAGAAACAATGGCCTGATTGCTTTGGGTGGTCAGGTAGTCAATCTGGAACAGCTTGTTGCGCAGTACCGGATTGTTGCGCACACCGTCGATCATCAGCGTCATCAGCTGGTTGATGAGCTCACTCGCCGCCGGAAAACTGTCTACGCGAATACGGGATTTCGTCTGCTGATCGAAAATGATGTGGTACAGGTCATCGCCATCGTGCCAGATGCGGAACTCAGCGCGCATACGGTAGTGGCTGACCGGAGAACGAAACACCTCGGGAACCGGCGCGTTGAAAGGCGTCATCATACTTTGCAGGCGGACAACTTTTTCTGCCAGCTGTGCGTCGTACTGTTCTGTCGGGAGGTGTTCGGGGGTCATGATGCGTCCTGAGTGATAAAGAATTACGCGGGGATTGTAGGGATTGTGCAGTGGATGTCCAGATTTAATGGCTAATAGCTATCTGGACATCTATACGTGTCTAATTGTAGCATTCTGTTTCCGGTCTCCTGAGAGTGAAAAGGGAATCCAGTGCAAATCTGGAGCTGACGCGCAGCGGTAAAGACTGGCGGGATGAGAGTTGTAGACACTGTGAAAATGGGAAGTCTTCATCCGTATAACGCCACCCAGCCCGAAGACCTGCCGGGATCACGTCGCATTTGGTTTCATCATCGCGTGCTATCGGTGAGGCCTGCGGCATCCTTCTTATATTGTGGATGCTTTAACAATGATTAAAAAATTTCGCTGTTGACGGTGTTTTCCGTCACGGCATTTTCGGGCTGGGCGCAGGAAAGCGCCGACTCGTTGGTGGTGACAGCAAACCGTTTCGAACAACCAGCAAAAACCGTTCTGGCTCCGACCTCCGTCGTGACGCGTGAGGATATTGAACGCTGGCAGGCAACGAGTGTTGTGGAAATCATGTCACGCCTGCCGGGTGTGGACATCGCACAAAGCGGCGGGATGGGGTCGACCTCTTCAACGTTTATTCGCGGTACGGAATCCCGCCATGTTCTGGTACTGATTGATGGTATCCCTCTGAATAATGCCGGGATCAGCAACGTTCCCGATTTAAGCCAAATTCCGACGTCGCTGATTCAGCGTATTGAGTACATTCGCGGCCCACGTTCGGCGCTGTATGGCTCCGACGCGATTGGCGGTGTGATTAACATCATTACCGGGCGCGACAAGCCGGGTGCGGAAATTTCTGCGGGTGTCGGTTCAAAGGGGTATCAAAACTATAACGGTGCCTTCCAGCAGGTGTTCGATAAAACCAAAATCACCATGGCCGGTGATTATACCTATACCCGTGGTTTTGATATTGCCGCAAAAGATGCCCCGCGCCAGCCAGACCGCGATGGTTTTATGAGTAAATCGCTGTTTGGCTCGGTGGAGCAGCAGTTTACCGACAGCGTCAGCGGATTCGTCCGTGGCTTTGGCTACGATAACCGCTCCGCGTATGACGGTTACGATCACTATGGCGCGACCGGCATTGATGGGCGGCCGGACACGCGTCAGGTTTACAGCCAGAACTGGGACACCGGGTTGCGCTATAACCAGGGTATTTTCCAGTCACAGCTGGTGGCAGGGTATGGCCGTAGCAAAGATCAGAACTATGATCCGAAAAAAGGCCGCTACGCTGACTCCGCAACCATGGATGACGTGAAGCAGTACACCACCCAGTGGCTGAATACGGTTGAAGTGGGGCACGGCAATATCGGCGCGGGTCTGGACTGGCAGAAGCAGAAAACCCAGGCGGGTACGGGCTATCTGGAAAAAGGTTACGAACAACGTAATACCGGCGTGTTCCTTTCGGCGATGCAGCAGTTCAACAGCGTGACGCTGGAAGCGGCGGCGCGTAATGACGATAACTCTAATTTTGGCAATCACGCCACCTGGCAGACCAGCGCCGCATGGGAGTTCATCGAGGGGTATCGCATCATCGGTTCTTACGGCACAGCGTATAAAGCGCCGACCATGAGCCAGATCCACAGTAAGGATTACGGCAATCCGGACCTGAAGCCAGAAGAGAGTAAGCAGTGGGAAGGCGGCTTTGAAGGCCTGACGGGGCCGGTAAACTGGCGCGTGACGGGTTATCGTAATGATATTGATAACCTGATTAACAGCGACCCGCGGACCTACCGTTATTACAACGTGGATGAGGCTCGCATCAAAGGGATTGAGGTGACGGCGCAGTTCGATACCGGACCGGTAGGGCACCAAATTTCCTATGACTACGTTGACCCGCGCAATGCGAAAACCAACGAAGTCCTGGCACGTCGCTCAAAGCAGCAGGTTAAGTATCAGCTTGACTGGCAGGTGTGGGATCTCGACTGGAATCTGGCGTACCGTTATCTGGGCACTCGCTATGACGTTGCCGTTGATCCGAATACCTATGCAACAGAACGCGTGAAAATGGGCGGCGTCAGCCTGTGGGACGTCGCGGTTTCATATCCCGTCACCTCTCATCTCACAGTTCGTGGTAAAATAGCCAACCTGTTCGATAAAAATTACGAGACAGTTTATGGCTACCAAACTGCAGGACGGGAATACACCTTGTCTGGCAGCTACACCTTCTGATCCGCGTCCCACCGTGCTGGTGTTTGATTCCGGCGTCGGTGGGCTTTCGGTCTATGATGAGATTCGGCAGCTCCTGCCGGATCTCCATTACATCTACGCCTTCGATAACGTCGCGTTCCCGTATGGGGAAAAGAGTGAAGACTTTATTGTTGAGCGTGTGGTTGAAATCGTCACCGCGGTACAAAAGCGTTATCCCCTGGCGCTGGCGGTCATTGCCTGTAATACGGCAAGCACGGTCTCTCTTCCTGCCCTGCGCGAAAAATTCCCGTTCCCGGTTGTGGGCGTTGTTCCGGCAATCAAACCTGCGGCGCGTCTGACGGCGAACGGCATTGTGGGGTTGCTGGCTACGCGCGGTACGGTAAAACGTCCTTATACGCGTGAGCTTATTGAGCGCTTTGCCAATGAATGCCAGATCGCCATGCTCGGCTCCGCGGAGCTGGTGGAAATGGCGGAAGCGAAACTGCACGGCGAGACGGTATCGCTTGAAGAGCTGCGTCGTATTCTGCGTCCATGGCTGCGGATGCAGGAACCACCGGATACGGTTGTTCTCGGCTGCACCCATTTCCCGCTATTACAGGAAGAGCTGTTAAAGGTTCTGCCTGAAGGGACCCGGCTGGTGGATTCCGGTGCTGCGATTGCGCGTCGGACGGCCTGGTTGCTGGAACACGAGGCGCCGGATGCGAAATCCGCGGATGCGAACATCGCTTTTTGTATGGCGATAACAAAAGAAACCGAACAACTTTTGCCCGTTTTACGTCGTTATGGCTTCGAAACGCTCGAAAAACTGGCGCTGTAGCACGGTTTTGAGCAAAAAAGAGACGGTTGAACGTTTTTTTTCAAAGAGGGGTTGTCAACGTCTGAGAACTCCCTATAATGCGCCTCCACTGACACGGAACAACGGCTTACAAGCCGCCGGGACAGCGGGGTTCAGAGATGAACGCCAACAGAGAAAAGTGAAAATAATTGCTTGACTCTGAATGAGGAAAACGTAATATACGGGACCTCGCAACGATGAGCTGAAAGCCGCGTTGCAACTGCTCTTTAACAATTTATCAGACAATCTGTGTGGGCACTCAAAGTGACATGGATTCTTAACGTCCTCGGACGATAAATGAATACCAAGTCTCAACGAGTGAACAC
>NZ_JBMKHN010000016.1:0-104104 GCF_049238425.1 Enterobacter cloacae complex sp. IR5401
GTTCACTCGTTGAGACTTGGTATTCATTTTTCGTCCGAGGACGTTAAGAATCCATGTCACTTTGAGTGCCCACACAGATTGTCTGATAAATTGTTAAAGAGCAGTGCAACGCGGCTTTCGCTCACCGTTGCGAGGTGGCGTATATTACGCTTTCCTCTTTCAGAGTCAACCCTGATTTTCAGGATTTTTTCTCTTCAACCGACCGGGTTGTTTGTGAAGTGATTCACATCCGCCGTGTCGATGGAGGCGCATTATAGGGAGTTCCCGAGCGACCGCAACAGAAAAGTTGCAAAAAAATGACTGATTGCTGTATTCCCCAGCAAAACCCCGCCTTATACCTTTTTACGCACAGACTTATCCACAATCCATTGACGATCCCGGTGTGATCCAGCGATTTGAACACTATACTAGCGGCAAATATTTCTCTCGCGGGTCAACCTCATGACGACACAACGACTTCAACGTGACTGGCGTCTCCCAACCGCCGGGCTCGCCGTGCTGGTGTTACTTATGGCAGGTTTTGCACTGCATGGGCACTGGAATGCTTTTATTCAGTGGTGCCTCGCCACCCAGATCACCCTGCACCGTTATCTGGTGATGTATTTGCTGCAACTTAATAATCATCAGTACAGCGGTGGGCTGTGGTTGTTAACCGGTGCGTTTCTTTATGGTGTACTCCATGCCGTTGGACCGGGACACGGCAAATTCATCGTCACCACGTATCTCACCACCAATAAAGAGAGCCAGCTCGCGGCGCGCGTCGTACCGTTTATCGGTAGCCTGATGCAGGGCGTCAGCGCAATCGCCTTTGTCTTTATCCTGGCGGTTGGATTGAACTTCGCGTCAGGGGATATCAGCACCAGCCGTTGGTACGTCGAGAAAATCAGCGCCCTAGTGATTGCCGCCTTCGGTGCATTTATCATTTATCAGGCGCTCAGCAGCCTGCGTCCGCGCAAAATGGCGATTAGCGCCATCAAGCCGCTTCACCAGCATAATGAACATTGTGGCTGCGGCCATCACGGCGTAGGGGTGGATCTGGCTAAAAGCGACTGGAAAACCCGTCTGGGCGTGGTGCTGGCCATAGGCGCACGCCCGTGCAGCGGGGCAATTATGATCCTGATGTTCTCGAATGCGCTCGGCATTATTAGCTGGGGGATTGCTGCTGTGATGACAATGTCGCTGGGCACGGCGCTGTCGATTATGGGGCTGTCGCTGGCAGTACGTTACGCACGTGAACGCACAGTAGCCTGGTTTGGTGGCGGCACGTCCCTGAACTGGATAATGCCGATGGTCAAAATTGCCGGAGGGGTTGTTCTGATACTGTTCGCGACGGTCCTGTTCCTGACGGTGATCCCCGTCAGCGCTGGCGGCGACTACATCGCCGCAGGATGCTAATAAAAGAAAACCCGCCAGCGGCGGGTTTTTTTATCACTCGTTAATTCTCGGATGCTGGTCAACCAGGCGAGAACGTTTTTTCTGGAGCGCCTCGATCTCTGCGTCAATATCTTCAATCTTCTGCTCTACATTATCGTAGTGCTCACGCAGGATCTCTTTCGCTTCCTGAATATCAGACGCCGCAGGCGTTGCCCCTTTCAGGGGACGATTCGCCGTCTCCTTCATGGTAATACCGGTAATCAGGCCGACCACCGCAATGACCATCAGATAGTAAGCAGGCATCATCAGGTTTTGCGTGCTCTCCACCAGTGAAGCAGCAAGTGTCGGCGTCAGGCCCGCAATCAGAACGGAGATATTAAAGGCTGCCGCCAGCGCACTGTAGCGAATATGCGTCGGGAACATTGCCGGCAGCGTAGAAGCCATCACCCCGATGAAGCAGTTAAGGATCACTGCCAGCATCAGCAGACCGGCGAAAATCAGCCCCAGCACATTGCTGTTAATCAGAATAAAGGCCGGAATTGCCAGTGCGAACAAGGCGACGCTGCCGAGAATAATGAATGGCTTACGGCCAAAGCGGTCGCTCAACAGACCCATAATCGGCTGCACAAACAGCATACCTACCATGATGGCGATAATAATCAGCACACCGTGGTCTTCCGAGTAGTGCAGGTTATGCGACAGGTAGCTCGGCATGTAGGTCAGCAGCATGTAATAGGTGACGTTGGTGGAAATCACCAGACCAATACAGGTCAGCAGGCTGCGCCAGTGTTTGGTCGCAATCTCCTTGAACGACACTTTCGGGCCATCCTGTAACCCTTCACGGTCACCCTGCTCCAGCTTTTCAACGTGCTGCTGGAACGCAGGCGTCTCTTCCAGGGCGTGACGCAGGTAAAGCCCAATGATGCCCAGCGGCAGCGCCAGGAAGAACGGAATACGCCAGCCCCAGTCAAGGAAGTTCTCTTCACCCACTACGGTTGAGATCAGAACGACAACCCCCGCGCCCATGACGAATCCGGCAATCGAACCAAAGTCCAGCCAGCTGCCCATAAAGCCGCGTTTACGGTCCGGAGAATATTCGGCGACAAAAATCGATGCACCGGTATATTCGCCGCCAACGGAGAAGCCCTGCGCCATCTTACAGATCAACAGCAGAATCGGCGCCCATATACCAATAGTCGCATACGACGGAATAAGGCCGATACAGAATGTACTTATCGACATGATGACAATGGTAATAGCCAGGATTTTCTGGCGACCATATTTATCACCCAGCATGCCGAAGAAAAGACCACCAAGAGGGCGAATCAGGAAGGGAACGGAGAACGTACCCAGCGCGGCAATCATCTGCAAGCTGGGATCGGCACCGGGGAAGAACACTTTACCAAGTGCATAGGCCACAAAGCCGTAAACACCAAAATCGAACCACTCCATCGCATTACCGAGCGAGGCCGCTGTAATCGCTTTGCGCAGTTTCGCGTCATCAATAATGGTGACATCGCGCAGCGTGATGGGTTTTACTTTTTTCCTTCTAAGCATAGCTTTCCTCGTAGACTCAGCCCCGTCCGTTTCACAGCGCATTTTGCAAGCTGTGAACCAGAGATCCGCTCCATGCGAATCTCCTTATTCAAGCGTAGCAGGTTTACTTACATTGACGTTTTACCTCAATACAACCGAACCTGTTGACGCCTGTCTGGGCAGTTAAAGACCTTTTTACCCTACCAGCGTTTATATATGTGATCAACTTCACATATATTTTTCCTGTTCGTAAGATGCCTTCAGCTTTTGTCAATTCACGATAAGTAAGGTCATTCTCAACCCCCTTATCAAACAGATCTTAACGCCCGTTATTATTCATTCCCAAACAAAATACAATCACATTTCTTCACAGCGAATTTACACAAAATTTAATTATTAATCGTGGGCAATCCTGTTTCCATTCAATATGTGACGGAGATAACTAAAACAGCGTTTCGTTTTGATTGAATCGCAATTCCAAAGATCGCATGATAAATCCGAACACGATATCTCAGCGGCTTTCAAATGAAGGAATACTGAACGCCTTAATTTCACTTTACAGCATAAGTAACGAATCGATTGGCCTCCAAAAAGGCAATCATTTGAATTTGTTGATCTATTTTTGAGATTTCCGCCAGCCACGCGGGCGAGATGTGAGGGTTAATGATGAAGATTAAAGCAACTATAGAACGCATCCCGGGCGGGATGATGCTGGTCCCGCTGGTACTTGGCGCGATATTAAATACGCTGGCCCCGAATACCGGTGCTTATTTTGGCGGTTTTACAAAAGGTATGATCACCGGAACGGTACCGATTCTGGCAGTCTGGTTCTTTTGCATCGGCGCATCTATTAACTTGCGTGCAACAGGTACGGTATTACGTAAATCAGGGACGTTGGTCATTACTAAAATTGCGGTCGCCTGGGTTGTTGCCATGATCTGTGCGATGTTCATTCCGGAGAATGGAATTCAGACTGGCTTCTTCGCCGGATTATCCGTTCTGGCCATTGTCTCAGCAATGGATATGACCAACGGCGGTCTCTATGCCAGCCTGATGAATCAATATGGCACCAAAGAAGAATCGGGCGCGTTCGTGCTGATGTCCCTGGAGTCGGGTCCACTGATGACGATGTTGATTCTGGGTTCTGCTGGCCTTGCCTCCTTTGAACTACACCATTTTGTCGGGGCGATCCTGCCGTTCCTGATTGGTTTTGCGCTGGGTAACCTCGATCACGATCTGCGCGATTTCTTCAGCAAAGCCACCCCGGTACTGATCCCGTTCTTCGGCTTCGCGTTGGGCAATACCATCAACCTGAACGTAATTCTGGAAACCGGCCTGCTGGGTATTGTGCTGGGTGTTGCCGTCATCGTCATCACGGGTATTCCGCTGATTATTGCAGACCGCGTCATCGGGGGCGGCAACGGAACCGCGGGTGTGGCCGCCTCTTCGGCCGCAGGCGCTGCGGTAGCCAACCCGGTGATTATCGCCCAGATTAACCCGGCCTTTGAACCCGTAGCCGCTTCCGCCACGGCTCTGGTTGCCGCCAGCGTGATTGTGACGGCAATTCTGGTCCCTATCATCACGGCACTGTACGCCAGACGCTTTGGGCATGTGCCTGAGTCCCGGACAGAACATGAAGCGGTAGAAATGCACCACTAACCCTTTCGCCCCCCTCTTTAAAAAGAGGGGGGGCAATCACGTACCAAATATCTCTTCCACCATGCCATCCACAAGCCGTTTTGCCGAACAGAGTCTTGGCATCCCCAGCGCGACCGTTTGCCAGCTCTGCGTCACTGACCAGCTCACCGGATGTTTTTCCGCCTGACACCAGTCCCCCAGCCAGCCCAGCATATCTTTATAATCAATCAGACTGGGAGAAGCGGGCGTCGTCAGCCACTGATGGTAAAAATGCCGGGTGGTGGGAGAAGCATTAATCTCCTGTGCCAGATAATTTGCGGCCATGCTGCGCAGGTTATCTTTCAGCATGGCCGCCACATCACTATTCGCCAGACGACAGGCATCGCCAAACGCCCCCCAGCGCAACTCTTCCAGCACGATAAAGCAGCGGCCAGCCAGCGACCAGCCGTCATACTGCCCGGCTCGCCAGCGGGTAAAAATTTGCTCGCTGTGCTCACCCGCCTGAACCGTAAGACCGCGCTGCGCGAGCGCTTTCTCTTTATAGGCGGCACGCTGGTTGAAATGTGCGGAGAGCTCCTCGTACTGTTGCAACAATCCGGGAGGTTGAGGGAGGCGTGGATTCACCTGCTGGCGCAGGGCTACCAGCCTGTCGGACATACGGGTCAGCGCAAGGTGTCCGGGGTCGAGCATACCGGCAAGTTTCTCCGCCAGACCCAGCCGCAGTGCTGCATTTTCGTTGAGCATTCCCGCCATTGCCCACGGCCGCAGCCGGGTCTGCGTAATGATCTCCTGCGTCAAACGCTCACGAAATTGTAGTTGCTGTGGCCCCAGGAGGGCGTGACGTGCAGCATCCGCCCCCTGGACCAAATCGACCATAAATTTTGGATGAATACACTCCAGCGTCCGCCCGGGACCGTCCAGTAGCTGTGTTGTCATGGTTGCTCTGCCGCGAATAAGGTTTGAATATCATCGCGTAACAGTCGGGTATCTTCCTGAATCCACGCCGCAGTGGTCATACTTTGCTTCAACAACTGGCTAAGCGCCCGGGTTGAATGCTCATTCTGCTGCCGAACGGCAAGGCTATCACGCAAGCTTTCCTGTAACCCAGTCAGGCACAACGAAAACTCTGCAAAGAACGTTGCCATACCTGCCGTAACAGAGACATCGACCTGCGCGGCCAAAGCTTTACGAATTTGATCGCAAAACTGATCGGTATGTTGCGTAAATTTGCCATGAAGCTGAGCGATGTCGATGACATAGCGTGTGCGCGTCACGACATACTCCTCCCAGCCCCAGCCGGGATTATTGAGCCAGCGCGAGACGGTATTACGTACGCTGCCTGCCCCTGCTGGCTGACTGGCGGGAGGGGTGTCCTGCACAATGGCATCATTAAATAACCCGCGCGTATTGAAATTAAGCTGGTTTGCCTGAAACGCCGGGAAGCTAATCCGCGCCCGAAATCCGGCATGACTGAGCTGTTCCTTAATTCGCGTCTCGATGGGTCGCATCGCCTCATTCAACGATCGGGCGAGCGTAGACTCCAGCTGATCGAAGCGTAACGCCAGCTCCCGGCCAATTCTGCTCTGCGCATTCAGCATAATCTGCTCGCATGACGATCGGATCTTGCTCAGGACAATCTGCGCATGCCCTTCATCGTCAAGCACCAGCTGCTGGATCGCATCCGCGTCGTCTTCACGCAAACTGGATGGCTCGCGGCCTGCTAAGTCAAGAATAGACGGGCGGCTAAAAATGTCGCCCAGCGCCTGGTGAAGTTCATCTTTCTGGCGAAGCAGAAAAGCATCCGTTGCGTTGAGCGCCTCTTCAACTTCATGCTGGACCTCATCGCTCACCACGCTCTGCCGCTGACGCAGCATCGTCATATCCTCTTCCAGGCGCGCAATATTCAGCTCCAGCTCATCAAAAGCGACCGTCAGTCCCTGATGGCGAAAGTCCAGGTATTCTCTGGCATTTTGCGCATAGTTCAGCAGCTTATGCGATGCCGACCGTAAAGCGAACAGTGAGGCGTTGGCGTAAGCCGCGTAAATCAGTTTGCGGATGGGCTGTTCGAACAGCGAATCCTCCCACAGCAGATCCGCCGCATGGCGAATATGGCCAATATCGTCCAGGTCGGCCGTTCGCCAGCGGCGGCCCAGCGCGGCCTCGGCAAAATCCTGTACCCAACGCTGATCCTGATGATCGGGAAGGCGCCCATGGACGTTCATCTCATAGCGGGCGCGGTTTGCCAGATAGGCCCACATGGAAGAGACCGGATAAATTTGCCCCGGAGAAATATTCCCTTTCATCAGCGTGCCGGAAATCATCGCCCGCACCTGCTCTTCATCGTCGCTATTACGATCTTTCTGATCGAATTTGTTGACCAGGGCGTAAAGCGGCACGGATTTCCCGGCAGCCGAAATTGCCTGACGAACCTCAGCATCAGAAATGGATTTAAGCTGGGTGTAGTCCATCACCGCCAGAACGGCGGAGGCGCGCGCCAACTGCTCATTGAGCATTTTTTGCAGGTGCGGCTGACCGGCCTCGTTCGGCCCCGGCGTGTCGAGCAGCGTCAGTTGCCCCAGGTGCGCATCCAGACCGGCGAGATGCACAAACTCCACCTCAATCACCGGAATATGTTCAATCGCGGCATACTCAGAGAACGGAAACTCCACGCCCAGCGCCTGAGAAAGCCGCACCAGATCGTTCAGGCTTTTCAGACAATGAAAGATGGGCTCCGCGCCCAGGTGATGTTTTTCAAACGCCTCACCTCTTTCTATGCGCTCCAGCAGCGTATTCATGTCCTTGTCGATTTCCAGACGCCGCGCCAGCTTGCCGCGATCTTTATCGCACAGTTTTTTCTGCAACTGGGTAATCAGGGTATCGATGGGCGAAACGTGCAAAAAATGCAGCACCGGCTCCTTCTGGCCCGGCGTATGGCGGATCAGCGTGGGAAGCGCCGTCATCGGACGATTGCGGTTCGGCAGCACTTCCGTGCCCACAATCGCATTAATGGTGGTCGATTTTCCCGCTTTCATGGTACCCACAATCGCCAGTACCATTTCGAGGCGGGTTATTTTGCGTAATTCATTATTCAGCATCGCCTGCTGAGCGTCGACACCTCGTGCGCTAAAATGCAATGGCAAAACGTTGTTATTAACGCCGCTCATGGCAGCGGTTGTGCTATCCAGTTTTGCAATCGGCATAGATTTTAATGAATCAAGATTGTTCAGAGCGAGCTGTAACAAACGTTCAGCTTCCTGGCTTAATTCAAATATGGTCTGTGTGTGCATGATAAAAGCCTTCCCTTAACGCAAATTTATTACTTTTATTAAGCCACGATGTTTTAATTATACTTTTCAGGCTTATATGATCTCGTATGGAAAACATGTTCATTTAATACAACTAACTGAAGATAATGAGAATTTAAAACCCACCCTCGTAATACGTGTAAAACATCCCCTGGCCAGAAAGCCAAAAGTGAATAGACAAAACGCATTTTCAGGAAACATCAGGATATATCATCGTTATTTACCCACCAAAAAAGAGAGGTATTCCCTGACGCCAAAAGATGTATGTCGTCAGAGGAGGGTAGATAAATAACGGCTTGTTCCTTCACCTTATCCGAAATGGCACAGCGTAGCAATTTGCTGTAATAAAATATTCGATACATTTAGCATGATTACGATCTCTGCCGTTCAGGGCATACGCTTCCCTTAATTCACTGACAGTTCGTGTCATCGCTTGCGCATTTATGCGCTATTTTTATAAAACAATATCACCGACAAAAGTGGGGATTTGCGTTATACTCGCTGCCTTTTTCGGCACACTGCCGTCATTTAGCTGGCGTTTTCCAGCGTGTTAACACTTTTGAGGATACCCACATGCAACTTCCACACTGCCCGAAATGCAATTCTGAATACACCTATGAAGACAATGGCATGTTCGTTTGCCCGGAATGCGCCCATGAATGGAACGATGCGGAGCCTGCGCAGGACAGCGATGCGCTGATCGTGAAAGACGCGAATGGCAACCTGCTGGCAGACGGCGACAGCGTTACCGTTGTGAAAGATCTTAAGGTAAAAGGCAGCTCCTCCATGCTGAAGATCGGCACTAAAGTTAAAAATATCCGTCTGGTTGAAGGCGATCATAATATTGACTGCAAAATTGACGGCTTCGGTCCGATGAAACTGAAATCTGAGTTCGTGAAAAAGAACTGATTGTCCCGCCCGGTGACGCTTCGCTTACCGGGCGTTCGGGAACTACACTTAACGGGCTTTTCTTACGTGAGGTAAAGATTATGCCGTTAAGTCCCTACATCTCTTTCGCCGGCAACTGTGCGGAGGCGGCCGCCTTCTATCAGCAGGCCGTCGGCGCAGAACTCCTCTACAAAATCACCTTCGGCGAAATGCCCAAAGACGAAAACAGCGAAGAAGGCTGTCCGTCAGGCATGAACTTCCCGGATACCGCCATCGCCCACTCTAATGTCCGCATTGCCGGAAGCGATATCATGATGAGCGATGGTCTGCCACCCGGTAGCAGCACGCAGTACGCCGGATTTACGCTGGTGCTCGACACGCAGGACGTGGATGAAGGCAAACGCTGGTTCGACAACCTCTCTGATGGCGGCAATGTCGAAATGGCCTGGCAGGAGACTTTCTGGGCGCACGGATTC
Organism: Enterobacter cloacae complex sp. IR5401; assembly: GCF_049238425.1. Taxonomy (NCBI): domain Bacteria; kingdom Pseudomonadati; phylum Pseudomonadota; class Gammaproteobacteria; order Enterobacterales; family Enterobacteriaceae; genus Enterobacter; species Enterobacter cloacae complex sp. IR5401. The sequence goes on from NZ_JBMKHN010000016.1 coordinate 9,218, forward strand.
GGGAAAGTCACCGATAAATACGGCGTGCCGTGGATGATTAACGTCGTTAAATCGTAGGCCGCATAAGCGCAGCGCATCCGGCAACAGCGCCCGGTGGCGCTGCGCTGGCCGGGCCTAGGGTGATTGTCATCAAACTCCCCTCAACTCTTCAAACTCCCGCAACCAACACTTAACCTGAATGTCATATTGATGCGCCAGCATGAGGCCACATTTATCGTGAGGCCGGGCACATGCAAACTGTCATTCGCGTCGAGAAACTGAGCAAAACCTTCCATCACAACAAGGCGCTGCATGCCGTTGATCTGACCGTCCAGCAGGGCGAAATGGTGGCGCTGTTGGGGCCGTCTGGTTCAGGTAAATCCACCCTTCTTCGTCACTTGAGCGGCCTGATTACCTGTGACAAAACGCCGGAAAGCCGCGTCGAACTGCTGGGGAACACCGTGCAACATGCGGGGCGTCTGGCGAGCGATATTCGCAAAAGCCGCGCTCAGACGGGCTATATCTTTCAGCAGTTCAACCTGGTGAACCGCCTGACCGTGCTCGAGAACGTGCTGATTGGCGCGCTCGGCAGCACCCCGTTCTGGCGCACCTGCCTGCGCTGGTTCTCCCCATCCCAGAAGCAAGAAGCCTTACAGGCGCTGACCCGCGTCGGCATGGCGCATTTCGCCCACCAGCGCGTCTCCACGCTCTCCGGCGGACAGCAGCAGCGCGTCGCCATTGCCCGCGCCCTGATGCAGAAAGCCAAAATTATCCTGGCCGATGAACCTATCGCCTCGCTGGATCCGGAGTCCGCCCGCATCGTGATGGAAACCCTGCGCGACATCAATCAGAACGACGGCATCACCGTGGTGGTGACGCTGCATCAGGTGGATTACGCCCTGCGCTACTGCGAGCGCATCGTCGCCCTGCGTCAGGGACATGTGTTCTTTGATGGCGCAAGCCACCAGTTTGATAACGAACGTTTTGACCATCTCTACCGCAGCGTAAACCGCGTCGAAGAGCGCGCGCAGGCTGCATAACGACCCATAACGAGGAATGGAAATGAGCTATAAAACGGTTGCCGCGCTGGCCTTCACCAGCATGTTCAGCATCAGCACCCTGTTAAGCCCGGCCCACGCCGAGGAGCAGGAAAAAGCACTGAACTTTGGCATCATTTCGACAGAATCACAGCAAAACCTGAAACCCCAGTGGGAACCGTTCCTGAAAGATATGGAAACCAAACTGGGGATCAAAGTGAACGCGTTCTTCGCCCCGGATTACGCGGGCATCATTCAGGGAATGCGCTTCAACAAAGTCGACATCGCCTGGTATGGCAACCTCTCTGCTATGGAAGCGGTAGATCGCGCGAACGGCCAGGTGTTCGCCCAGACCGTTGCGGCAGACGGCTCTCCGGGCTACTGGAGCGTGCTGATTGTTAACAAAGACAGCCCGATCAACAACCTCAACGACATGCTCGCCAAACGCAAAGAGCTGACCTTTGGTAACGGCGACCCGAACTCTACCTCCGGCTTCCTCGTCCCTGGCTACTACGTCTTCGCGAAAAACAACGTCTCCGCCAGCGACTTTAAGCGCACGGTCAACGCCAGCCACGAAACCAATGCCCTGGCCGTGGCGAATAAGCAGGTTGACGTTGCTACCAACAACACTGAAAACCTCGACAAGCTGAAGACCTCCGCGCCGGACAAGCTGAAGGAAATCAAGGTTATCTGGAAATCACCGCTGATTCCGGGCGACCCGATCGTGTGGCGCAAAAACCTCTCCGAGAACACCAAGGACAAGGTCTACGACTTCTTTATGAACTACGGCAAAACGCCGGAAGAGAAAGCGGTTCTGGCACGTCTGGGCTGGGCACCGTTCCGCGCGTCCAGCGATTTGCAACTGGTGCCGATTCGCCAGCTGGCGCTGTTCAAGCAGATGCAGGGCGTGAAGGACAACAAAGGCCTGAAGGACGAAGAGAAGACCAGCAAAGTGTCGGAAATTCAGGCGCAGCTGGACGATCTCGACCGCCTGACCGCCGCGCTCGGCGCCATGACCAGCGTGAATAAAGCGGTGCAGTAACGCCTTTCTCCCTCTCCCTCAAGGGAGAGGGGACTAAACCCAAAGGAGCCAACATGCAAACCATCACCCTCCCGCCGCCAAAACGCAGCTGGTTCTCGCTCATAAGCTGGGCTGTTCTGCTGGCGGTGCTCGTTATCTCCTGGAAGGGCGCGGAGATGGATCCGCTGCTGCTCTTCAGGGACTCAGGCAACATGGCGACCTTCGCCGCCGACTTCTTCCCACCGGACTTCAGCCAGTGGCAGGACTACCTCGGTGAAATGGCGATCACCCTGCAAATTGCCGTCTGGGGCACCGCCCTCGCCGTGATCCTCTCCATTCCATTTGGCCTGATGAGCGCCGAAAACATCGTGCCATGGTGGGTTTACCAGCCGATGCGCCGCCTGATGGACGCCTGTCGCGCCATCAACGAAATGGTCTTTGCGATGCTATTCGTGGTCGCCGTCGGCCTGGGTCCGTTCGCGGGCGTGATGGCGCTGTTCATCCACACCACCGGCGTGCTCTCCAAGCTGCTCTCCGAAGCGGTTGAAGCCATCGAGCCCGGCCCGGTGGAAGGCATCCGGGCAACCGGAGCGAACAAAATCGAAGAGATCCTGTACGGCGTCCTGCCGCAGGTGATGCCGTTGCTCATCTCCTATTCCCTGTACCGCTTCGAGTCCAACGTTCGCTCCGCCACCGTGGTCGGCATGGTGGGCGCAGGCGGCATTGGCGTCACCCTGTGGGAAGCGATTCGTGGTTTCCAGTTCCAGCAAACCTGCGCCCTGATGGTGCTCATCATCGTCACCGTCAGCCTGCTGGATTTCCTCTCTCAACGTTTGCGTAAGCACTTCATCTGAGAAGCGAGGCTTTGATTGGTATGCACTTATCCAGACATCCGACCAGTTACCCCACCCGCTGGCAAGAGATTGCGGCAAAGCTCGAAGTGGAGCTGCGCACGCACTATCGCTGCGGAGACTACCTGCCTGCCGAGCAGCAGCTTGCCGACCGCTACGAAGTGAATCGTCACACCCTGCGTCGTGCCATCGATCAACTGGTGGAGCGCGGCTGGGTCCAGCGTCGTCAGGGCGTCGGCGTGCTGGTGCTGATGCGTCCGTTTGACTACCCGCTTAATGCCCAGGCGCGTTTTAGCCAGAACCTTCTCGATCAGGGCAGCCACCCCACCAGCGAAAAGCTGCTGTCTGTCCTGCGCCCGGCCTCCCGCCACGTGGCGGACGCGCTGGGGATTCAGGAGGGCGACAACGTCGTTCACCTGCGCACGTTGCGCCGGGTGAACGGCGTGGCGGTCTGTCAGATCGACCACTACTTCGCGGACCTCACCCTCTGGCCCGTTCTGCAACATTTCGCCAGCGGTTCCCTGCATGATTTTCTTCAGGACGCGACGGGTATCGTGCTCAAACGCACCCAGACGCGCATCAGCGCCCGCCGCGCGCAGGCGAAAGAGAGCAAGGTGCTGGAGATCCCCAACATGGCCCCGCTGCTCTGCGTGCGCACCCTCAACCACCGTGACGGCGACGTCAACGCAACGGAATACTCCGTCAGCCTGACCCGCGCCGACATGATTGAATTTACCATGGAGCACTGAATGCACTTCGACACCTCCACTCGTCAGCGCTGGATGCGCGTGCTGGCCCACAGCCAGCCTGCTGCGCTGGCTGCCCGCATGAACGCGCTCGGCCTGACGCCGGATTACGACACGATCCGCGCGCCGGAGATCGGCCTGGTGCAGATCCAGGCACGCATGGGCGGCACCGGCGAGCGCTTCTTCGCCGGCGATGCCACCCTCACCCGCGCGGTGATCCGCCTGAAAAGCGGCACGCTGGGCTACGGCTACGTACTTGGGCGCGACAAAACGCACGCCGAGCGCTGCGCAGCGATCGACGCGCTTTTACAGGAACAGCCGCATTTTCAGACGTTAATGGAAACCCTTATTGCCCCGCTGGAAGCCGACCGCGCCGCACGCCTTGCCGCGCGTCAGGCCGAAGTGAATACCAGCCGGGTCGACTTCTTTACGCTCGTTCGCGGAGACAACGCATGACGCTTCAACCTGCTTTTACCCTGGCCGTCCAGGATGCCCAACAGAGTTTCCGTCGCCTGCTGAAAGCCATGAGCGAGCCGGGCGTCATTGTCTCGCTGCACCAGCTCTCCCAGGGCTGGCTGCCGCTGAACCTCGCCTCGACCAGCGTGCTGCTGACCCTGGCGGACAACGACACCCCGGTATGGCTGTCAGGCGCATTGCTGAACGATATCGCCAGCCAGAACCTGCGCTTTCACACCAACGCGCCGCTGGTCGAGCAGCCCCAGCAGGCGGTCTTCGCCGTGGCCGACGAGCAAATCAGCCACGAACAGCTTAACGCCCTGAGCGAAGGCAGCGCCGTCGCACCAGAAACCAGCGCTACGCTGATTTTGCAGGTCTCCAGCCTGAGCGGTGGCCGCATGCTGCGCCTGACGGGTGCAGGGATTGCCGACGAGCGGATGGTCGCCCCCCAGCTGCCGGAGTGCATCATTCATGAGCTGACCGAGCGCCCGCATCCGTTCCCGCTCGGTATCGACCTGATCCTGACCTGCGGCGAGCGCCTGCTGGCGATCCCGAGAACCACTCACGTGGAGGTGTGCTGATGTACGTTGCCGTCAAAGGGGGCGAGAAGGCGATCGCCGCCGCCCATGCCTTGCAGGCGCACAGACGCCGGGGGGATGACGCCTTACCCGAGCTGAGCGTCGCCCAGATTGAACAGCAGTTAAACCTGGCCGTCGACCGCGTGATGACCGAAGGCGGCATCGCAGACCGCGAGCTGGCGGCGCTGGCGCTGAAACAGGCCAGCGGCGATAACGTGGAAGCCATTTTCCTGCTGCGCGCTTACCGCACTACGCTTGCGAAGCTGGCGGTAAGCGAGCCGGTGAAAACGGCGGAAATGCGTTTAGAGCGCCGTATTTCTGCGGTGTACAAAGATATTCCTGGCGGCCAGCTGCTTGGTCCGACCTACGACTACACCCATCGCCTGCTGGACTTCAGTCTACTGGCGAACGGTGAAACACCGCAGCTCAGCGTCTCTGACGCTGAACAAGACGCCTCCCCGCACGTCTTTAGCCTGCTGGCAAACCAGGGGCTGGCGAAGGCGGAAGAAGACACCGGCAGCACACCGGATGACATCACTCGCACGCCGCCGGTCTATCCCTGTTCGCGCTCGTCCCGCCTGCAACAGCTGATGCGCGGCGATGAAGGGTATCTGCTGGCGCTGGCCTACTCCACGCAGCGCGGCTACGGGCGCAACCACCCGTTCGCGGCAGAGATCCGCAGCGGTTATCTCGATGTCGAAATTGTGCCGGAAGAGCTGGGTTTTGCGGTGAACATCGGCGAACTGCTGATGACCGAGTGCGAAATGGTCAACGGTTTTGTCGCGCCAGAGAATGAAGATCCGCATTTTACCCGCGGCTACGGGCTGGTGTATGGCCTGAGCGAGCGCAAGGCGATGGCGATGGCGCTGGTTGACCGTGCGCTCCAGGCGCCGGACTACGGCGAGCATATTGCAGGCCCGGCACAGGACGAAGAGTTCGTGCTGGCCCACGCGGATAACGTTGAGGCCGCCGGCTTTGTCTCGCACCTCAAGCTGCCGCACTACGTCGATTTCCAGGCCGAACTGGAACTGCTGAAACGCCTGCAACGGGAGCGCGCCAATGGCTAACTTAAGCGGCTACAACTTTGCCTATCTGGACGAGCAAACTAAACGCATGATCCGCCGCGCCATCCTTAAGGCTGTGGCGATCCCCGGCTACCAGGTGCCGTTCGGCGGCCGCGAAATGCCGATGCCCTACGGCTGGGGCACCGGCGGTATTCAGATCACCGCCAGCGTGATCGGCGAAGCGGACGTGCTGAAGGTCATCGACCAGGGGGCAGACGACACCACCAACGCCGTGTCGATCCGCAACTTCTTTAAGCGCGTAACGGGCGTCAACACCACTGAAAAAACCGAAGACGCGACGCTGATCCAGACCCGTCACCGCATTCCGGAGACCCCGCTGACTGAAGATCAGATTTTGATTTTCCAGGTGCCGATCCCGGAGCCGCTGCGTTTTATCGAGCCGCGGGAAACCGAAACCCGCACCATGCACGCCCTGGAAGAGTACGGGATCATGCAGGTCAAACTGTATGAGGACATCGCCCGCTTCGGCCATATCGCCACCACCTACGCCTATCCGGTGAAGGTGAACGGCCGCTACGTGATGGACCCGTCGCCGATCCCGAAATTCGATAACCCGAAGATGGACATGATGCCCGCCCTGCAACTTTTTGGTGCCGGACGGGAAAAACGCATCTACGCCGTACCGCCGTACACCCGTGTGGAGAGCCTGGATTTTGACGATCACCCGTTTACGGTGCAGGAGTGGGACGAGCCGTGCGCCATCTGCGGTTCGAAGCATAGCTATCTGGATGAAGTGGTGCTGGACGACACGGGCAAACGGATGTTTGTCTGCTCCGACACCGATTACTGCCGCCAACAGAGCGAGGCGAACAGCCAATGAAACCGCTGCTTTCGGTTAATAACCTGACTCACCTTTATGCACCGGGCAAAGGCTTTAGCGACGTGTCGTTTGAGCTGTGGCCGGGCGAAGTGCTGGGCATTGTCGGCGAGTCCGGCTCCGGTAAAACCACCCTGCTGAAGTCCATCTCCGCGCGCCTGACGCCGCAGAATGGCGACATTTTGTATGAGGGCGTGTCGCTGTATGGCATGAGCGAAGCCGAGCGCCGCCGCCTGCTGCGCACCGAGTGGGGCGTGGTGCACCAGCACCCGATGGATGGCCTGCGCCGCCAGGTCTCGGCGGGGGGCAACATCGGCGAACGGCTGATGGCCACCGGCGCGCGCCACTACGGCAACATCCGCGCCACGGCGCAGCACTGGCTGGAAGAGGTTGAAATCCCCGCCTCGCGCATCGACGACCTGCCGACAACCTTCTCCGGCGGCATGCAGCAGCGTTTACAGATTGCCCGCAATCTCGTCACCCATCCGAAGCTGGTGTTTATGGATGAACCGACCGGTGGGCTGGACGTCTCCGTGCAGGCGCGCCTGCTGGATCTGCTGCGCGGCCTGGTGGTGGAGCTGAACCTGGCGGTAGTGATTGTCACCCACGATTTAGGCGTTGCGCGCCTGCTGGCGGACCGCTTGCTGGTGATGAAGCAGGGTCAGGTGGTGGAAAGTGGGCTGACCGACCGCGTGCTCGACGATCCCCATCATCCGTACACCCAACTGCTGGTGTCCTCGGTATTACAGAATTAAGAGGCCAACATGATCCACGTTGAAAATGTCAGTAAAACCTTTGTGCTCCACCAGCAAAACGGTGTCCGCCTGCCGGTACTGCAAAATGCCTCATTAGAGGTCAGCAACGGCGAATGCGTGGTGCTGCATGGCCATTCCGGCAGCGGAAAATCCACCCTGCTGCGCTCCCTGTACGCCAATTATCTGCCGGACGAAGGCCATATCCATATCCGCCATAACAATGAATGGGTTGATCTGGTCCAGGCTCCCGCGCGCAAAGTGCTGGAAGTACGCCGCTCGACGATCGGCTGGGTCAGCCAGTTCCTGCGGGTGATCCCGCGGATCTCCGCCCTGGACGTGGTCATGCAGCCTCTGCTGGATCTCGGCGTGCCGCGCGAAACCTGCGCCGCTAAAGCCGCCAGCCTGCTGACGCGTCTCAACGTACCGGAGCGTCTGTGGCACCTCGCCCCGTCGACCTTTTCCGGCGGCGAGCAGCAGCGCGTCAACATCGCCCGCGGCTTTATCGTCGATTACCCGATTTTACTCCTGGATGAACCCACCGCCTCGCTCGACAGTAAAAACAGCGCAGCGGTGATAGAACTGATCGAACAGGCCAAAGCGCGCGGCGCGGCGATCGTCGGGATCTTCCACGACGACGCCGTACGCCATCGCGTGGCGGACAGACTGCACCCGATGGGGACAAACGTATGATTATCAATAATGTCAGGCTGGTGCTGGAAAATGAGGTCGTGAACGGCTCGGTTGAGGTGCGGGACGGTGTCATCCGCGCCTTTGCCGAAACCCAGAGCCGCTCACCGGACGCGATGGACGGCGAAGGCGGCTGGCTGCTACCGGGGCTGATTGAGCTGCATACCGATAATCTCGATAAATTCTTCACCCCGCGCCCGAAGGTGGACTGGCCTGCGCATTCAGCGATGAGCAGCCACGACGCGCTGATGGTCGCCAGCGGCATCACCACGGTGCTGGACGCGGTGGCGATCGGCGACGTGCGCGACGGCGGCGATCGCCTGGAGAACCTGGAGAAGATGATCAACGCCGTGGAGGAGACGCAAAAGCGCGGCCTCAACCGCGCCGAGCACCGCCTGCACCTGCGCTGCGAGCTGCCGCACCACACCACCCTGCCGCTGTTTGAGAAGCTGGTGGGCCGCGAGCCGGTCTCGCTGGTTTCCCTGATGGATCACTCACCGGGACAGCGCCAGTTCGCCAACATTGAAAAGTATCGCGAATACTATCAGGGCAAATATTCTCTCAGCGACGCGGAGATGGCGCGCTACGAAGAAGAGCAGCTGGCGCTGGCGGCCCAGTGGTCGCAGCCGAATCGCCTCTCCATTGCCGCTATGTGCCGGGACCGTAATATTGCCCTGGCCAGCCATGATGACGCCACGCACGATCACGTGCGCGAATCCCACCAGCTTGGGAGCGTGATCGCCGAATTTCCCACCACGTTCGAGGCGGCAGAAGCATCGCGTAAGCATGGCATGAACGTCCTGATGGGCGCGCCGAACATCGTACGCGGCGGGTCGCACTCCGGCAACGTGGCGGCAAGCAAGCTCGCCTCGCTCGGCCTGCTGGATATCCTCTCCTCTGACTATTACCCCGCCAGCCTGCTGGACGCGGCGTTCCGGGTGGCGGACGACGAGGGCAACAGCTTCACGCTGCCACAGGCGATTCGCCTGGTGACAAAAAACCCGGCCAGCGCGCTCAACCTTCACGATCGCGGTGAGATTGCCGAAGGCAAACGGGCAGACCTGGTGCTGGCGCACCGCAAGGGCGAGCACGTTCATATCGACCACGTCTGGCGTCAGGGAAAAAGGGTGTTCTGATGGGAAGACTCATCTGGTTAATGGGCCCGTCCGGCTCCGGGAAGGACAGCCTGCTGTCGGCGTTACGGCAGCGGGAACATTCACAGCTGCTGGTAGCGCACCGCTACATTACCCGCGCGGCAAACGCCGGGAGTGAAAACCATATCGCCCTGAGCGAGCAGGAGTTTTTTACCCGCGCCGGGCAAAACCTGCTGGCGCTGAGCTGGCATGCCAACGGTTACTACTATGGCGTCGGCATCGAGATCGACCTCTGGCTGCACGCGGGCTTTGACGTGCTGGTCAACGGCTCGCGGGCGCATCTCCCGCAGGCTCGCGCCCGGTACGAAGCGGCGTTGCTCCCGGTCTGTTTGCAGGTTTCCCCGGACGTTCTGCGTAGCCGGCTGCAAAAGCGGGGGCGCGAAAACGCGCGCGAGATCGACCAGCGGCTGGAACGGGCGGCGCGTTACACCCCGTCGGGTTGCCATCTCCTCAATAACGACGGAAGTTTGCTACAGTCAGTCGAGACCTTTCTATCGCTCATTCGCCAGAAGGTGAAACAACATGCCTGACTGCCAGCTTCGCCCCGCCACCGCCGACGATGCGCCGATCGTTTACGCGCTGATCTGCGAACTTAAGCAGGCCGAGTTCGATCATCAGGCGTTTCACGCCGGGTATCTGGCCAACTTGCGGGATCACAATATGCGCTACCAGCTGGCCGAGCTGGACGGGCAGATCATCGGGATGATCGGCCTGCATCTACAGTTTCACCTGCACCACGCCCGCTGGATCGGCGAGATCCAGGAACTGGTGGTGATGCCGCAGGCGCGCGGATTAAAAGTGGGCAGCCAGCTGCTGGCCTGGGCAGAGGACGTCGCACGGCAGGCAGGCGCCGAGCTGACCGAGCTTTCCACCAGCGTGAAGCGCGTGGACGCGCACCGTTTTTATGTTCGTGAAGGGTATACGCAAAGCCATTTCCGCTTCACCAAACCGCTGTAGAGGTGCGTTATGAGTCTGACGATCACGCTGACAGGAACCGGAGGGGCGCAGCTGGTGCCGGTGTTTGGCTGCGACTGCGCGGCGTGCCGACGGGCGCGTTTACAGGAAAATTATCGCCGTCGCCCCTGTAGCGCGGCGGTGAAATTCAACGATGCGGTCACCTTGCTGGACGCGGGTATTCCACACCTGATGGACGACTGGCCTGCGGGCAGCTTCCAGCAGTTTTTGCTTACCCATTATCATATGGATCACGTTCAGGGGCTTTTCCCTCTGCGCTGGGGCGTAGGCGCCACCATTCCCGTCTACGGTCCGCCAGACGAGGCAGGCTGTAACGATCTGTTCAAACATCCGGGCATCCTGGATTTCAGCCACACGGTGGAGCCATTTGTGACGTTTGAACTTCAGGGCTTGCGGGTCACGCCGCTGCCGCTCAACCATTCAAAACTCACGTTTGGCTATCTGCTGGAGTCCGCCCACAGCCGCGTGGCGTGGCTTTCTGATACCGCCGGACTGCCGGATAAAACGGTGACGTTTCTGCTAAACAATCAGCCGCAGGCGATGATTATCGACTGTAGCCATGAACCGCGCCCGGAGACGCCGCGCAACCATTGTGATTTGAATACGGTGATTGCGCTGAACGAGGTGATTGGCTGTCCGCAGGTGATCCTGACGCATATCAGCCATCAGTTTGACGTGTGGATGATGGATAACCCGCTGCCGTCCGGCATTGAAGCGGGGTATGACGGGATGGTGATGGTGCTGGATTAGGTTTTCTCCCTCTCCCGTGGGAGAGGGTTGGGGTGAGGGCAACAGGCCGCACTTAGCCGCGATCGTAATCGTCTTCCAACCTGCGCTCGTCCTCTTCTAACCGACGCCTGTCGTCGTCCAACTGACGCTGACGCTCGTCTAAACGGCGGCGTCTGTCTTCGAGCTGCCGACGACGATCGTCGTACTGTCGGCTGTCGATTTGACGGCTGCGGTCGTAACGATCGTCGTCATCGTCATTACGGCTGCTGCCGGGGTTATAGGCGTCGTTGATCGCCTGCTGAATATTGCCAATAGCATCATCAATCACATCGGCATGCGCCAGTTGGCTGGTTAAAGTCAGCAGACCCAATAACAGAGCGGTAGAGTAACGTTTCATAAGGCCAGACTCGCAGGTGAACTGGCCTTAAAGTAATGACTGGCTGTTAACGGGAGTAGCGGAGGAATCTCAAATTACCATCACCTTCCGCAGTGCCTGCGCCAGCTGCTGGCGGGTAAACGGCTTACGCAGTAACGGAACGTCCGGCAGCTGTGGGTTATGCGCCGGGCGCAAATCCTGCCCGCTGATCAGCAGCACCGGCAACTGCGGATAGTGGCTGCGTACATGGCCGATCACCTCCGCACCGCTCAGGCCGCCCGGCAGCATCAGGTCGCTGATAAACATGCCGATATCCGGTGATGCGTCCAGCATGTTCAGCGCCTGCTCGCCGTTTTCGGCTTCGAGCGTCAGGTAGCCAAGCTGGTGCAGTTGCTCACACAGGGTATGCCGCACGCCCGCCTCATCTTCCAGGACCAGCACAAGCAGCTCACTTTCTGTCGGGGCCGTGGTCGCCAGCGCGGCATCATTGGAGAACGCGGGCAGCGTCGAGCGCGGCAGCTGGAGCCGCACGGTGGTTCCCTGCCCCGGCGCGCTTTCGATCTCAACGCGCCCCCCGGACTGACGCACAAAGCCGTACACCATCGACAGCCCTAATCCGCTGCCGCTGCCGGTCTGTTTGGTGGTGAAGAACGGTTCAAAGACCTGCGATTTCACCTCCTGCGACATCCCACAGCCGTGGTCAATCACCTCCAGCGCGACCATATCTTGCCTGCGCCCGTCGCTGCGGGTCACACGCTGGTTCCAGGTGCGGATTTTAATCACACCGTTTTGCCCCTCCATTGCATCACGGGCGTTCATCACCAGGTTGATAATGGCGTTTTCCAGCTGGCTGACGTCAATCCATGCGGGCCAGGCCGGGGTTTGCGCTTCAATATCCAGCGTCAGCGTGGCGGGAAGGGAGTGCCGCATCAGCTCGCTCAGGTTCTCCAGCAGCGGCTTCATCTCTACCGCATGGGGTTGCAGGGATTGCTTGCGCGAGAAGGCCAGCAGACGCTGGGTGAGCATGGCCCCGCGTTCCGCGGCTTTGAGCGCACGAGTGATGCGCGGCGCGTCCGGTGACGCTGAATCGGTCAGCTCCAGACTGCCGATAATCACCGCCAGCAGGTTATTAAAATCATGCGCCAGACCGCCCGTCAGTTGCCCGACCGCCTTCATTTTCTGGCTGTGCAGCAGCGCCTCCTCCAGCCCCTGACGTTCGATGCGGTCGACCTCCATCTGCGAGGTCTTCTCCTTAAGCAGCCGCGTGGTGTGCTCCAGCGAAGCGGTATTGCGTGCAAAAACGTTAAACGCGCGCGCCAGTTCCCCCAGCTCATCACGCCGCTGTAGTGCGGGCACCGACACATTCTGCTCTCCGTGAGCGAGGCGCGACATTGCCCTTGAGATAGCCGTCAGGTTGGAGCCCAGATTGCGATAAATATACCAGCAGGCGCAGCCGGTGATGATCAGCGCCAGCACCGCGAAAACGCTGATAAACACGCTGATGGAGCGCAGCTCCTGGTGACTTTGGGCGGTACGCAGCCGGGAGGCCTGTGCCACCTGTTCAACGTACTGATTGATGTCGCGGTTTAATATCGCTACCAGCGCCTTGATGTGGAACATGTACCAGCTGATGGACAGATCGCTCTCTTCCAGCTGCTTCGACAGTGGCGCGAGCTTGCGCAGCTCATCATTAAAATCCGGGAGCACCAGGTTGACCACCGGTTGCAGGGCGCTCGCGGGTAACATCGCGGTTACTGCATCCAGCTGCTGCACCGTGGCGCGCGGTGAAGGGGTATCAATGGCGGCAACGATCAGCCTGTCCATCTCAGCAAGCTGCCGGGGGTCTGGCACATTGCTCGCGTAACGACGGTTGATATCCTGCAAATGACGCAGGTAGCTTTGGCTTTGATACAGCGCGCTGAGCAGCGCGTTACGCTCCAGATGCCGTTTTTGCCCGCGCTCCAGCATTCCCGTCACGCTCTGCTGTAACTCATTGCTCCTGCGAATAATACGCGTCACCAGCGCCGGCTCCTGCTGCGCCAGCGGCGCATCGGCAAGCTGCTCCAGCGAGTGGCGCAGCGCCATCTGCGTCTGTTTAAGCCGCTCAGCTTCGCCTTTGTACTCCAGCGCACCGACCACCTGCGACAGCCGCACCGCCGCCGTTGCCACATTGGCCGTGTCGCGCGCGAGGTTCATGCTGCCGGTCATGTCATCCAGCGTTTGCTGCTGCACCTGCTCCTGGATCTGGCTGGCATGACGAAAGCCGAGCACCGCCACGCCGCTGACCATCAGCGTTACCGCCACTACCAGCAGGTTAAATATCAGCAGGCGACCGCGGGCGCTGGTGAAGAACGGGGGGCGTGATGGCATGGGTTTGGGCTCCTCTGCGGTTTGGTGCCCTCACCCTGGCCCTCTTCCCACAGGGAGAGGGAAAAGGAAAATGTGATGGCGATTAGCTATTCATAACTATGACAAATATGAACAGCTTCTGACATTTTGCATTTACGCGCCTGTGATGAAGTGCAGATATCGACATTCACAGGAGATCCGCCATGAGCAGAACCCCGGTTTTAGAGATGCGCCACATTGCCAAAACCTTTGGCAATTTCCACGCGCTCAAGGGCGTGGATTTGACGGTTTTCCCCGGTGAGATCCACGCGCTGATGGGGGAAAACGGCGCCGGAAAGAGCACGCTGATGAAGATCCTCGCAGGCGCCTATACCGCCAGCAGCGGCGACATCCTCATCGACGGTCAGCCGTTTCACATCAAAGGGCCGAAGGATGCGCTGGCCGCAGGCATTACCCTGATTTATCAGGAGATGCAGCTTGCTCCTAACCTGACCGTGGCGGAAAACATTTTTCTCGGTAGCGAGCTGTCGCGCGGCGGGCTGGTCCAGCGCAAAGAGATGGCTGCCCAGGCCCAGGCGGTCATTGACCGTCTGGGCGCGCAGTTCAGCGCCACCGACCTGGTCATGAAACTGACCATCGCCGAGCAACAGCAGGTGGAGATCGCCCGCGCGCTGCACCGCAACAGCCGCATTCTGGTGATGGACGAACCTACCGCCGCCCTCTCCTCACGCGAAACCCACCGTCTGTTCGAACTGATTTTGCGCCTGCGCGATGAAGGGATGGCGATTATCTACATCAGCCACCGCATGGCGGAAGTGTATGAACTCTCTGACCGCGTCAGCGTGCTACGCGACGGGCAATACGTCGGCAGCCTGACGCGCGACAAGCTCAACGCCTCCGAGCTGGTGCGCATGATGGTGGGTCGTCCGTTAAGCGACCTGTTCAACAAAGAGCGCGATATTCCGCTCGGCAGCCCGCGTCTGAACGTGCATCACCTCACGGATGGCAAAAAAGTGCAGCCGTGCAGTTTGCAGGTTCGCTCCGGTGAAATCGTCGGGCTGGCAGGGCTGGTCGGCGCCGGGCGTTCTGAGCTGGCGCAGCTGATCTTCGGCGTGCGCAAAGCCACCGGCGGCATGATTGAGGTGGACGGCGAACCGGTGGTGATCCACTCCCCGCGCGCGGCCATTGAGAACGGCATCGGTTTTCTCACCGAGAACCGCAAGGAGCAGGGGCTATTTCTGGAGCTGGCGGCGCAGGAGAACATCACCATGGCGACGCTGGAGCGCGACGCCACCTTCGGCTGGCTGAACCGCAAAAAAGCGCAGTCGATTTCCGATGACGCCATCGCCCTGCTCAATATCCGCGTGCCGCATTCTCAGGTGCGCGCAGGCGGGCTCTCCGGCGGCAACCAGCAAAAACTGCTGATCTCCCGCTGGGTGGCGATAGGCCCGCGCATTCTGATTCTGGACGAGCCCACGCGCGGCGTGGACGTCGGGGCAAAAAGCGAGATCTACCGCATCATGAACCAGATGGCGCGCAAAGGGGTGGCGATCCTGATGATCTCCAGCGAGCTGCCGGAAGTAGTAGGAATGAGCGACCGGGTGTACGTGATGCGGGAAGGCAGCATTGCGGGTGAACTGCACGGGCGCGACATCTCTCAGGAAAACATCATGACGCTGGCAACCGGCGTGAACGACACACATCATCAGGCGGTGTAATTATGACAACTCCAACCCATCCGCAGCAGGTGGCGAAATCCGCCTCTGCCAAAAAAATGCTGATGAGCGATCTGATGCAAACGATCGGCATTTTGCCGATTTTAATCCTGATTGTGGCTGTATTTGGCTTTATCGCTCCGAACTTTTTCACAGAAAGTAACCTGCTCAATATTACCCGGCAGGCGTCGATCAACATTGTTCTGGCGGCCGGGATGACCTTCATCATCCTGACCGGCGGGATTGACCTCTCCGTGGGCTCGATTCTGGGCACCACGGCGGTGGCGGCGATGGTGGTCTCGCTTATCCCTGAATTTGCGATGCTCTCCATTCCGGCGGCGCTAATGCTCGGTATGGTACTGGGGCTGTTCAACGGCGCGCTGGTGGCCTTCGCCGGACTTCCGCCATTTATCGTCACGCTCGGCACCTACACGGCGCTGCGCGGCGCGGCCTACCTGCTGGCGGACGGCACGACGGTCATTAACTCCAACATCAACTTCGAGTGGATCGGCAATAACTACCTCGGCCCGATCCCCTGGCTGGTTGTGATCGCCCTGGCGGTGATTGTGGTGTGCTGGTTTATTCTGCGTCGCACAACCCTCGGCGTTCACATCTATGCGGTCGGCGGCAATATGCAGGCGGCGCGCTTAACGGGCATTAAGGTCTGGCTGGTGCTGCTGTTTGTCTACGGCATGAGCGGCCTGCTCTCCGGTCTCGGCGGCGTCATGAGCGCTTCACGTCTCTACAGCGCCAATGGCAACCTCGGCACGGGGTATGAGCTGGATGCAATTGCGGCGGTGATCCTCGGCGGCACCAGCTTCGTCGGCGGGATCGGCACGATCACCGGCACGCTGGTCGGTGCCTTGATCATCGCCACCCTCAACAACGGCATGACGCTGATGGGCGTCTCCTACTTCTGGCAGCTGGTGATCAAAGGGGCGGTGATCATCATTGCGGTGCTGATCGACAAATACCGTACCCGACACCATCAAAGTGCATAACAACAATACCCTACGTGAGGAATACAGCATGAGATTGAAGCCCTTAGTGACCGCGCTCTGTGCTGGCGCGCTGCTGGCCGCAACCCCGTTTGCGCAGGCAAAAGATCTGAAATCCATCGGCGTGACGGTGGGCGACCTGGCTAACCCGTTCTTCGTGCAGATCACCAAAGGTGCCGAGCTGGAAGCGCGCAAGCTGGCGGGGGACAACGTCAAGGTGACGCTGGTCTCCAGCGGGTACGATCTGGGCCAGCAGGTGTCGCAGATTGATAACTTCATTGCGGCGAAAGTGGACATGATCATCCTCAACGCCGCGGATTCCAAAGGGATCGGCCCGGCGGTAAAACGCGCCAAAGAGGCGGGGATCGTGGTCGTGGCGGTTGACGTGGCGGCGGAAGGGGCCGATGCGACCATCACCTCCGATAACACCCAGGCGGGTGAGATGGCCTGTAAGTACATTACCGACCGCCTGAAAGGTAAAGGCAACGTGGTGATCATCAACGGGCCGCCGGTTTCTGCGGTACAAAACCGCGTGGAGGGCTGCCAGACCGAGTTCAGGCGCCACCCGGATATCAAAGTGCTCTCGGATAACCAGAACGCCAAAGGCAGCCGTGAAGGCGGGCTGGAGGTCATGACCTCCCTGCTGGCGGCTAATCCGAAGATAGACGGCGTATTCGCGATTAACGATCCTACCGCGATCGGCGCCGATCTGGCCGCGAAGCAGGCGCAGCGCAACGAGTTCTTTATCGTTGGTGTGGATGGCAGCCCGGACGGTGAAGAAGCCCTGAAGCGCGAAAACTCCCTGTTTGTGGCGACGCCAGCGCAGGATCCGCAGGTGATGGCGGCGAAGGCGGTGGAGATCGGCTATGACATTCTTCAGGGCAAACCTGCGCCGAAAGAGCCTGTGCTGATCCCGGTGACGATGATCGATAAAAAGAACGTCGGCACGTATAAGGGGTGGACGGTTAAATGATCCTTTTCCCTCTCCCACCGGGAGAGGGAACTGTTTTCAAGGAGTCCCCATGAAACGCTCCGACATCAATGAAATCCTCGGCCATACGCGGCAGTTCTTCTCCATGCACGACGTGCATCTCCCGCCTTTTGCCAGCTTTCCGCCGACAAAATGGCAGCAGCTTGACCAGGCCGCATGGCAGGAGGTGTTTGACCTCAGGCTCGGCTGGGACGTGACGGCATTTGGTGGCAACAACTTCGCTGCACAGGGGTTAACGCTGTTCACCCTGCGCAACGGCTCCCCCAACGGCGTGCCCTATGAAAAGTGCTATGCCGAAAAAATCATGCACGTCCGCGACGGCCAGGTGACGCCGATGCATTTTCACTGGCGCAAGCGGGAGGACATCATTAACCGCGGCGGCGGGAATCTGATTATTGAGTTATGGAATGCGGGCGCGCATGAAGAGACCGAAAACACCGACGTGACCGTTACCGTCGACGGCTGTCGGCAGACGCACACGCCCGGCAGCCAGCTGCGCCTCACACCAGGGGAGAGCATCTGCCTGACGCCCGGCCTGTACCACAGTTTCTGGGGTGAACGCGGCTTTGGCGACGTGCTGGTGGGCGAAGTGTCGTCGGTCAATGACGATGAACACGACAACCACTTTTTACAGCCCATTGACCGCTACAACACCATTGAAGAAGACGAACCGGCGGTGCTGGTGCTGTGCAACGAGTACAACCTGTTTCGGATATAAGGAGTGAATGATGCCATTGATTTCTCTTGCCGATGGTCTGGCCCACGCCAGGGAACACCGCTACGCCCTGGGCGCGTTCAACGTGCTCGACTCCCACTTCCTGCGCGCGCTGTTTGCCGCCGCGAAGCAGGAACGCTCGCCGTTTATCATCAACATCGCCGAAGTGCATTTTAAGTACGTGTCTCTGGAGTCGCTTGTCGAAGCAGTGAAGTTCGAAGCCGCCCGTCACGATATTCCCGTGGTGCTTAACCTCGACCACGGGCTGCATTTTGAGGCCGTCGTGCGCGCCCTGCGCTTAGGGTTCAGCTCGGTGATGTTCGACGGCTCGACGCTGAGCTATGAGGAAAATATCCGCCAGACGCGGGAAGTGGTGAAGATGTGCCATGCGGTGGGCGTCTCGGTAGAGGCGGAGCTGGGCGCGGTCGGGGGTGATGAAGGGGGCGCGCTTTACGGGCATGCGGATGAAGCCTTCTTCACCGATCCGCAGCTGGCGCGCGAGTTTGTCGATTTAACCGGTATCGACGCGCTGGCGGTCGCCATTGGCAACGCGCACGGCAAATACAAGGGCGAGCCGAAGCTTGATTTCCCGCGTCTGGACGCCATTCGACGGCAGACGGGCCTGCCGCTGGTTTTACACGGCGGCTCTGGCATAAGCGATACTGATTTCCGCCGCGCCATCGAGCTGGGCATTCATAAAATCAACTTTTATACCGGCATGTCGCAGGCCGCGCTCGCCGCCGTTGAGCAGCGCATGGCAAACCGCCAGCCGCTGTACGATGAGTTTGCCGAACTGCTGCTGGGCATTGAAGAGGCCATTACCGATACGGTTGCGGAACAGATGCGCATCTTCGGCAGCGCGGGGCAGGCATAATGGAACGCAAAGGGATTATCGCCGCAGGCAACATGCTGGTGGATCACGTCCACCAGATCGTACAGTGGCCGGAGCGCGGCTGGCTGGCGGAAATCACCCATAGTGAACGCTCAACCGGCGGTGCGCCGCTCAACGTTCTGCTGACGCTGGCGAAAATGCACGTCGGCCTGCCGTTACAGGCGGTGGGGCTGATTGGGGAAGACAGCGACGGAGACTATATTCTGGCGATGCTCGACCAGTATCACGTCAATCGCCAGCGCGTGCAGCGTACAACATTCGCCCCAACGTCGATGTCGCAGGTGATGACCGACCCCAGCGGACAGCGCACTTTTTTCCACTCGCCGGGCGCCAACCGCCTGCTGGATCTTCCCGCCTTCGATCGTTTAGACGGATCGCTGAAGATCTTCCATCTCGGCTACCTGCTGCTGCTCGACAGCCTGGACATGCCGGACGAGGAATTTGGCACCCGCAGCGCGCGGTTACTGGCACAGATGCGCGATCAGGGGTATGAAACCTCGCTCGATCTGGTGTCCCGCAAGGGCGATCCGCGCTATCAGCCGCTGGTGCTCCCTGCCCTGCGCCATCTTGATTATCTGGTGATTAACGAGCTGGAAGCCGGTGAGTTTAGCGGGCTTGAGATCCGTGACGGCCATGATGCGCTGAACATGGCCCATATCGCCGACGCTGCCACACAACTGCTGGCGGCAGGCGTGCGACAGCGGGTGGTGATCCACTGTCCGGAAGGGGCATGGGGTGAAGCGCCGGGTGAAAAAGGGCAATGGGTTCCGTCGTGGAAGCTGACGCAGGACGAGATTATCGGCAGCGTCGGCGCGGGCGACGCGTTTTGCGCGGGCTTTTTATACGGCTGCCATGAATCCCTGCCGCTGACGGAGAGTATTTATCTGGCGCACGCCTGCGCGCGGGCCAGCCTGCTGGCGGCTAATGCAATTGACGGCGCGAAAACGCTGGCCGAGCTTCAGACGTTTATTCAGGAGAACGGTCAGGCGGCTTTCTCATGATGGGAAACGTCCGTGGCAAAAACATAGCCCAGACCGCGAATGGTTTTGATCAGCAGAGGCTGGTGCGGATTGACCTCAATTTTTCGCCGTAGCCGCATGATCAACACGTCGATAGTGCGGTCAAAGACCTCGGCGCTTTCGCTGTGGGTCAGCTTCAGCAGCTGTTCACGACTCAGTACCCGGCGGGCGTTTTGCGTTAATGCCAGCAGCAGGCCATATTCGCCCTGGGTTAACGGCACGGTATTACGCTGCGGATCGCTCAGCTCGCAGCGGGTGGTGTCCAGCGTCCAGCCGTTAAAGGCAATACCTTCAACGCGCGGCGCGGCAGGCTCCGCGTCCAGCGCGCCAGTACGACGCAGCACCGCCTTAACGCGGGCGACCACCACGCGCGGATTGAACGGTTTTCCGATGTAATCATCAGCGCCCATTTCCAGCCCGACGACCACATCTGATTCACTTCCCAGCCCCGTCAGCATTACCACCGGTAGCGATGGTCGCTGCTTTTGCAGTTGCAGTAAAACCTGTAATCCGTTGATATCCGGCAGCATCATGTCCAGCAGAACCAGCGCAATGCCGGAGTCCTGCTGGACACGGTTCACCGCGTCCTGCCCAGAGTGACACGTCAGTACGGTAAAGACGTGCTCGCTGAGCACATCCTGTAGCAGTTCGCAGACTGCGACATCATCGTCAACCACCAGAATCGCCGGTTTCATCGCATGCTTCCGTCAGGGAATTATGTTAAGTCTGAACCATTCTGCCGCCGGCTCCAGCCGAATTGTTTTTTACGTGACGGAAATTCAATCCATGTCACATCCCCTGCCCTTTCGACACGTCAATTTTGACGATTGGCTGTTTTTCGTCAGGGTTTTGCCCCGCAAAGGGTCGTAAAGTCAGGAAATACCCATAATAAAAACATGGCATAGAAGCTGCATATTGGGCAGGTAAGAACTGTTTAACTGGAGCAAAGTGATGAAAAAAGTCGTCACGGTTTGCCCTTATTGTGCCTCAGGTTGCAAGATCCACCTGGTGGTCAATAATGGCAAAATCGTCCGGGCGGAAGCGGCGCAGGGTAAAACCAATCAGGGCACGCTGTGCCTGAAAGGATATTACGGCTGGGATTTTATTAACGATACCCAAATCCTCACCCCGCGCCTGAAAACCCCTATGATCCGCCGCGAGCGCGGCGGCAAGCTGGAAGCCGTCTCCTGGAATGAAGCGCTGGATTACGTCGCCACGCGCCTCAGCGCCATCAAGGCCAAGTATGGCCCGGATGCGATTCAGACCACCGGCTCCTCACGCGGAACCGGGAATGAAACCAACTATGTGATGCAAAAATTCGCGCGCGCCGTTATTGGTACCAATAACGTCGACTGCTGCGCTCGCGTCTGACACGGCCCATCGGTTGCAGGTCTGCACCAGTCGGTCGGTAACGGCGCAATGAGTAATGCCATCAACGAGATAGATAATACCGATCTCGTCTTCATCTTTGGTTATAACCCGGCGGATTCTCACCCTATCGTCGCGAACCACGTTATTCGCGCTAAACAGAATGGGGCGAAAATCATCGTCTGCGATCCGCGCAAAATTGAAACCGCGCGCATTGCGGATATGCACATTGCATTGAAAAACGGTTCAAACATCGCGCTGTTGAACGCAATGGGGCACGTCATTATTGAGGAGAACCTGTACGACCAGGCGTTTGTCGCGACCCGTACAGAAGGCTTTGAAGAGTATAAGAAAATAGTCGAGGGCTATACGCCTGAATCCGTCGAAGCGATAACCGGCGTCAGCGCGCAGGAGATTCGTCAGGCGGCCAGAATATATGCCGGGGCAAAAACCGCCGCCATTCTCTGGGGCATGGGCGTGACCCAGTTCTACCAGGGCGTGGAAACCGTGCGCTCGCTCACCAGCCTCGCCATGCTGACCGGCAATCTGGGTAAAGCGCATGTGGGCGTGAACCCGGTGCGTGGTCAGAATAACGTGCAGGGTGCGTGTGATATGGGCGCGCTGCCGGACACCTATCCGGGCTACCAGTACGTCAAATTCCCGGAAAACCGCGAGAAGTTTGCGAAGGCCTGGGGCGTGGAGAGCCTGCCGGCACACACCGGGTATCGCATCAGCGAGCTGCCGCACCGCGCGGCGCACGGTGAAGTGCGTGCGGCCTACATCATGGGTGAAGATCCGCTCCAGACCGACGCCGAACTGTCCGCAGTGCGCAAAGGCTTTGAGGATCTGGAGCTGGTGATTGTTCAGGATATCTTTATGACCAAAACCGCGGCAGCGGCGGATGTGATTTTGCCGTCGACCTCCTGGGGCGAGCATGAAGGTGTCTATACGGCGGCAGACCGCGGCTTCCAGCGCTTCTTCAAGGCCGTCGAGCCGAAATGGGATCTGAAAACGGACTGGCAGATCATCAGCGAAATCGCCACCCGCATGGGCTACCCGATGCACTACAACAACACCCAGGAGATCTGGGACGAGTTGCGGCATCTGTGCCCGGACTTTTATGGGGCAACCTATGAAAAAATGGGTG
Source organism: Enterobacter cloacae complex sp. IR5401 (assembly GCF_049238425.1). Classification (NCBI taxonomy): domain Bacteria; kingdom Pseudomonadati; phylum Pseudomonadota; class Gammaproteobacteria; order Enterobacterales; family Enterobacteriaceae; genus Enterobacter; species Enterobacter cloacae complex sp. IR5401. The sequence goes on from NZ_JBMKHN010000016.1 coordinate 31,658, forward strand.
AGCTGGGCTACATCCAGTGGCCGTGCCGGGATGAGTCAGAATCCGATCAGGGGACGTCATACCTCTTTAAAGAGAAGTTCGACACCCCGAACGGGCTGGCGCAGTTCTTCACCTGCGACTGGGTCGCGCCGATCGATAAGCTCACCGACGAGTATCCGATGGTGCTCTCCACCGTGCGTGAAGTGGGCCACTACTCCTGCCGTTCCATGACCGGCAACTGCGCCGCGCTGGCGGCGCTGGCGGATGAACCGGGTTACGCGCAGATCAACACCGCCGATGCCGAACGGCTCGGTATTGAAGATGAAGCGCTGGTGTGGGTGAATTCGCGTAAAGGCCGCATCATTACCCGCGCGCAGGTCAGCGACCGTCCGAACAAAGGGGCAGTCTATATGACCTACCAGTGGTGGATTGGCGCCTGCAACGAGCTGGTGACCGAGAACTTAAGCCCGATAACCAAAACGCCGGAGTATAAATACTGCGCCGTAAACCTGGAGTCCATTGCGGATCAACACGCTGCGGAACAGTATGTGATCGACGAATATAACAAGCTGAAAGCCCGACTGCGCGAAAGCGCAATGGGTTGAAGCCGTTAATCTATCGTTGAATAAAGGGAGTGATATATTCACTCCCTTTTTATTTCCGATTAATTCATAAGAAATAGAAATTATTATTCTGGAAAGCGGCTCGCAGAAATAATGTAATTTACGCAGAATAGAATTACATCTTTGCATTTTAATTCAGAGGGATAAGATGTGCGGCGGGTGCTTAAGACTTTCTGTCTTGAGCATTGTTGAGGGACAGAAAGTAGAAAGCCCCGGGAAATTTTCATTTACCCGAGGCTACTCCCTCAACTCCAACAAGTTGAGAGTAGCCTCTTATTCTTTTTTTGACAAGGAGTAAAAGGCATGACGCCTTTAAAAACTGCGTTAGGCATCGTCTTTATTGTTTGCCTGACGATAGTGATCTTTACCTTTATTACTCGCGGCAGGCTCTGCGAGTTTTCAATAAAGAGTGAACATCAGGAGGTGGCGGCGAAATTAGCCTGTAACGCAGGCTAACCTCTTCGGGCGGAACGCGTGTTCCGCCCGGCTTGTGGGATGCTGAGGTCTTAACGCACCCGTTTTTTTCTTCTGTCGCCGCGATTATACTGCGCGGCGTGTACCCAGATGATAAGAATCCATGAAAATCCTTTTTCTGATGTTGTTATTTTTAACCGCGTTTGCCCATGCCGATGAGATAGGCAGCCAGTATAAAAAGCAGGCTGAAGCGGGCGATGCGCGCGCGCAGTATTATCTCGCCGATACCTGGTTCAGTTCCGGCGACAGCGCGCAGGCGGCGCTGTGGGCGGAAAAAGCGGCAAAAGGCGGTGATGTCGACGCCATGGCGCTGCTGTCGCAAATCCACTTTTCGCAGGGTGACTATGCGCAGGCTAAAGCCCTGGCCCAACAGGCAAACATTGCGGGCAGCAAACGCGGCGCGATCATGCTGGCGCGTGTGCTGGTGAACACGCAGGCGGGCAAAACCGACTACCCGCAGGCCATCGCACTGCTGCAATCGGCGACCGAAGACATCGATAGCGACTCGGCGGTAGACGCGCAACAGCTGCTGGGGCTGATCTATGCCAACGGCGTTGAAGTTCCTCAGGATGACGTGCAGGCCGCATCGTGGTTCAAGCGGAGTTCGGCTCTGTCCCGGACGGGCTATGCGGAGTACTGGGCAGGAATGCTGTTCAGGCAGGGTGAGAAAGGCTTTATCACACCGAATAAGCAGAAAGCGCTTTACTGGTTAAACCTGAGCTGTACCGAAGGGTTTGATACCGGGTGTGAAGAGTTTGATGCATTGAGCGGGGAGTAAATTGTTGCCCGGTGGCGCTGCGCTTACCGGGCCTACGGCTTATGTAGGCCCGGTAAGACGAAGCCGCCACCCGGCTTTTTACATCACTGGTCAGCCGTTTTATCAAAACGACCCAGTACCTCGCGTTCATACGCCAGCGCTTTTTTACGGTCGAACTTGTGTTCCCACTTAGCGATTACCAGTACCGCCAGGGCATTACCCACCACGTTCAGCGCGGTACGCGCCATGTCGAGGATACGGTCCACACCGGCAATAAACGCCAGGCCTTCCAGCGGAATACCGACGCTGCCCAGCGTCGCCAGCAGCACCACGAAGGAGACGCCCGGCACGCCTGCGATCCCTTTTGAAGTCACCATCAGCGTCAGAACCAGTACGATTTCCTGCCACAGCGACAGGTCAATGCCGTACAGCTGCGCGATAAAGATCGCTGCAATACTCTGATACAGCGTTGAACCATCCAGATTGAAGGAGTAACCGGTCGGTACAACGAAGCTGGTAATGGACGCCGGCGCACCGTAGGCCTCCATCTTCTCAATGATACGCGGCAGTACGCTCTCGGAGCTTGCCGTGGAGTACGCCAGAATCAGCTCATCCTTCAGGATGCGGATCAGGATCCAGATGCTGAGCCCGCACAGGCGCGCCACAATGCCCAGCACCACCAGCGCGAAGAACAGAATCGCGAAGTGCACCAGAATCACCAGCTTCGCCAGCGGCCACAGGGAGGCAAAGCCGAAGTTCGCTACGGTCACCGCAATCAGCGCGAATACCCCGACTGGCGCATAACGCATCACCATGTGGGTGACTTTGAACATGGTTTCGGAGATAGAGCGGAACACGGTCACCAGCGGTTCACGGTGCGTCGCGGGCAGGGAAGAAAGCCCCAGGCCAAAGAGTACCGAGAAGAAGATGATCGGCAGCATCTCGCCCTTCGCCATGGACGCGATAATGTTGGTCGGTACCAGCGAGAGAATAGTCCCCATCAACCCATGCGAATGGCTCTGCACATCGGCGGTTGTGCTTTGGTATTTCGAAATATCCACCGTCGCCAGCTGCGACATATCGATCCCGGCACCAGGCTGGAACACGTTCGCCAGGGTGATGCCAAGTACGATGGCAACCGTAGTGATCACTTCGAAATAGAGAATGGTTTTAACGCCGATGCGGCCTAACTGTTTCGCATCACCAACACCCGCGATACCGACCACCAGCGTCGAGATCACAATCGGCACAACAATCATCTTGATCAGATGAATAAAGATATCGCCCGCAGGGGAGAGAAGGTTCGCAATCAGCCACTCGCGACTGTCGCTATGATAATGGAGGTAACTGCCCAGCAAGATGCCCAGCACAAGGGCCAGCAGGATCTGCCAGGCCAGGCTGACTTTCAAATTTTTCATAGAAACTGACTTCCTCAATGAAATCTCCGCACCATCAAAACTGCATGAATATGGAGACATACTGAAAGGGTATGAATTGTGTTGCGTTGGTTTATGGGATTTTTTAACGCGCCGTATGAGTATCATTTGCACGGCATGCTGCGCAAGCCTTAAAGAACAAGGCATTTCACTGCAAAAAGTGTCATTGTCGGTAATTTATAGCAATTCGCATAAATAACCGTTTGTTATACAAAATATTTTCACTTCAAAAAAGTGAATAATTCTTCAGATGAATTATTTCCCTTCAAAGTTTCATTCGCTCAATTTTCATACTCTTCAGACATTGCGTGATCTGTCGCCCAAATACTAAACAAAGCTTGTAAAGCCCCTACTATTAACGTTTTTGCGACATATTATTAACATCTTACAAGGAGAAAAAAAGCCATGAGCCAAATACACAAACACGACATTCCCGCAAACATTGCGGACCGTTGCCTGATAAGTCCGGAGCAGTACCAGGAGAAATACCAGCAGTCCGTTTCCAGCCCTGACGCGTTCTGGGGTGAGCAGGGTCACATCCTCGACTGGATCAAACCTTATCAGAAGGTAAAGAACACCTCTTTCGCGCCGGGCAACGTCTCCATTAAATGGTATGAAGACGGCACGCTGAACCTGGCGGCGAACTGCCTGGACCGCCATCTTGCCGAACGCGGCAACGAAACGGCTATCATCTGGGAAGGCGACGATGCCTCTCAGAGTAAACACATCTCGTATAAAGAACTGCATCGCGACGTGTGCCGCTTTGCCAACGTGCTGCTGGCCCAGGGCATTAAAAAAGGCGATGTAGTGGCGATCTATATGCCAATGGTGCCGGAAGCGGCGGTGGCGATGCTGGCCTGCGCGCGCATCGGCGCGATCCACTCCGTTATCTTCGGCGGCTTCTCGCCGGAGGCGGTTGCCGGGCGTATTGTCGACTCGAATTCGAAGCTGGTGATCACCGCTGACGAGGGCGTGCGCGCCGGGCGCGGTATTCCGCTGAAGAAAAACGTTGATGAAGCGCTGAAAAACCCGAACGTGAAATCCATCAGTAACGTCATTGTCTTCAAACGCACGGGCGGCAAAATCGACTGGCACGAGGGGCGTGACCTGTGGTGGAGCGATCTGATTGAAAAAGCGAGCGACCAGCATCAGCCGGAAGAGATGAACGCGGAAGATCCGCTGTTTATTCTTTATACCTCCGGCTCCACCGGTAAGCCGAAAGGCGTGCTGCATACCACCGGCGGCTATCTGGTTTACGCGGCCACCACCTTTAAATACGTTTTCGACTACCATCCGGGCGACATCTACTGGTGTACCGCCGACGTGGGCTGGGTCACCGGCCACAGCTACCTGCTGTACGGCCCGCTGGCCTGCGGCGCAACGACGCTGATGTTTGAAGGCGTACCGAACTGGCCAACGCCGGCGCGTATGTGCCAGGTGGTTGATAAGCATCAGGTCAACATTCTCTACACCGCGCCAACGGCGATCCGCGCATTAATGGCGGAAGGCGATAAAGCCATCGAAGGCACGGACCGCTCTTCCCTGCGCATCCTCGGCTCCGTGGGCGAGCCGATCAACCCGGAAGCCTGGGAGTGGTACTGGAAGAAGATCGGCAACGAGAAGTGCCCGGTGATGGACACCTGGTGGCAGACCGAAACCGGCGGCTTTATGATCACCCCGATGCCGGGCGCCACGCAGCTGAAAGCCGGTTCGGCCACCCGTCCGTTCTTCGGGGTACAGCCTGCACTAGTGGATAACGAAGGCAATCCGCAGGAAGGCGCCACCGAGGGCAATCTGGTGATCGTCGATTCCTGGCCTGGCCAGGCGCGTACCCTGTTTGGCGACCACGAGCGGTTCGAGCAGACCTACTTCTCGACCTTCAAAAACATGTACTTCAGCGGCGACGGCGCGCGCCGGGATGAAGACGGTTATTACTGGATCACCGGACGCGTGGACGACGTGCTGAACGTCTCTGGCCACCGTCTGGGCACGGCGGAGATTGAGTCTGCGCTGGTGTCGCATCCGAAGATTGCCGAAGCGGCGGTTGTCGGCATTCCGCACAACATCAAGGGCCAGGCGATCTACGCCTACGTCACCCTGAACCACGGCGAAGAGCCGTCGCCAGAGCTGTATACCGAGGTGCGCAACTGGGTGCGTAAAGAGATCGGCCCGCTTGCCACGCCGGACGTGCTGCACTGGACCGACTCGCTGCCGAAAACCCGTTCCGGCAAGATTATGCGCCGTATCCTGCGCAAAATCGCGGCAGGCGACACCAGTAACCTCGGTGATACCTCAACGCTCGCGGATCCTGGCGTGGTGGACAAACTGCTCGAAGAGAAGCAGGCCATCGCAATGCCTTCATAATTTTTTTCTCCCTCTCCCCTCACCCTAACCCTCTCCCCATAGGGGAGAGGGGATAAAACAAACCAACCTTACTTCTGGAGATTTCTGTGATGAATAACGATATTTGTCAGCAGATAGAGAATAGTGCGCACTACAGGGAGCTGGTCGAAAAACGGCAACGGTTTGCCTTCATCCTTTCCATCATCATGCTGATTATCTATGTCGGCTTTATTCTGCTGATCGCCTTTGCGCCGCACTGGCTGGGCACCCCGCTGCATGAGGGTACCAGCGTCACGCGCGGTATTCCGATTGGGATTGGCGTTATCATCATTTCGTTTGTGCTCACGGGTGTGTACGTCTGGCGTGCGAACGGTGAATTCGATCGTCTTAACAGAGAAGTTCTGCGCGAGGTAAAAGCATCATGAAGAGAATTCTGACGGCGCTCGCCGCCACACTTCCCTTTGCTGCCCATGCAGCAGATGCCATTACCGGCGAGGTCCAGCGCCAGCCAACCAACTGGCAGGCGATTATCATGTTCCTGATTTTCGTGGTGCTGACGCTGTATATCACCTACTGGGCGTCGAAACGCGTGCGCTCCCGTAACGATTACTACACCGCGGGCGGCAACATTACCGGCTTCCAGAACGGTCTGGCGATTGCGGGAGACTTTATGTCTGCCGCCTCGTTCCTTGGGATCTCCGCGCTGGTGTATACCTCAGGGTATGACGGCCTGATCTACTCCCTCGGCTTCCTTGTCGGCTGGCCGATCATTCTGTTCCTGATTGCCGAGCGCCTGCGTAACCTGGGGCGCTATACCTTTGCTGACGTCGCCTCCTATCGCCTGAAGCAGGGGCCGATTCGTACCCTCTCCGCCTGCGGTTCGCTGGTGGTGGTGGCGCTGTACCTGATTGCGCAGATGGTGGGCGCGGGTAAGCTGATCGAGCTGCTGTTCGGCCTGAACTACCACATCGCGGTGGTGCTGGTGGGCGTGCTGATGGTGATGTATGTCCTGTTCGGCGGCATGCTGGCCACCACCTGGGTACAGATCATCAAGGCGGTACTGCTGCTGTTCGGCGCCAGCTTTATGGCCTTTATGGTGATGAAGCACGTTGGGTTCAGCTTCAATAATCTGTTTACCGAAGCCATGTCAGTGCATCCGAAAGGGGAAGCGATCATGAGCCCGGGTGGGCTGGTGAAAGATCCGATATCCGCGCTCTCGCTCGGTCTCGGCCTGATGTTCGGTACCGCAGGTCTGCCGCATATCCTGATGCGCTTCTTCACGGTGTCAGATGCGCGTGAAGCGCGTAAGAGCGTGTTCTACGCCACCGGGTTTATGGGTTACTTCTATATCCTGACCTTTATTATCGGCTTTGGCGCGATCATGCTGGTGGGGGCAAACCCGGCGTTTAAAGACGCGGCGGGCGCGCTTATCGGCGGTAACAACATGGCGGCGGTGCATCTGGCCGACGCGGTGGGCGGCAACCTGTTCCTTGGCTTTATCTCTGCCGTGGCCTTCGCCACCATCCTCGCGGTGGTTGCAGGGCTGACGCTGGCCGGCGCGTCTGCGGTCTCGCATGACCTCTACGCCAACGTTTTCCGTAAAGGCGCGAGCGAGCGCGATGAGCTAAAAGTCTCCAAAATCACCGTGCTGGTGCTGGGCGTCGTCGCCATCCTGCTGGGGATTATGTTCGAGAAGCAGAACATCGCCTTTATGGTCGGGCTGGCCTTCTCGATTGCGGCAAGCTGTAACTTCCCGATCATTCTGCTCTCCATGTACTGGTCAAAACTGACCACCCGTGGGGCGATGATTGGCGGCTGGCTGGGGCTGCTGACGGCGGTGATCCTGATGATTCTGGGCCCAACGATTTGGGTGCAGATCCTCGGTCACGAAAGCGCTATCTTCCCGTATGAATACCCGGCGCTGTTCTCCATTGCCGTGGCGTTTATCGGTATCTGGGTCTTCTCGGCTACCGACAATTCGCCGGAAGGTAACCTGGAGCGTGAAAAATTCCGCGCCCAGTTTATCCGCTCGCAAACTGGCCTGGGCGTTGAGCAGGGCCGCGCGCACTAAGTCTTTTCTCCCCGGTCGCTCTGGCCGGGGAGCTTAAAACATCACCCACGCCACCAACGGTGCGATCAGCACCATCGTGACGCCCGAAAGCATCATCACCAGGCTCGCGACAACGCCCTCCTGCTGTCCCAGCTCATAGGAGCGTGCCGTGCCCGCGCCGTGCGACGCCGCGCCAAATCCCGCGCCTTTGGCCATTCCTTCCCGAATAGAAAGCCGCAGAAACAGCATATCGCCCACCGCCATCCCAAAGACGCCCGTCACCACCACAAACAGCGCCACCAGATCCGGCTGGCCACCGAGCGGTTTGGCGGCTGCCAGCGCAAACGGCGTGGTCACCGAACGCACCGCCAGGCTGCGCTGGATTTCATCCGACAGGGTAAACAGGCGCGCCAGCCAGACCGAGCTGCACACCGCCACCACCGTCGCGGTGACGACGCCCGCGCTGAGCGACATCCAGTGGCGTCTGATAATAGCGAGGTTGTCATAAACGGGTACGGCGAAGGCGATGGTCGCCGGGCCGAGCAGCCACAGCAGCCAGTGGGATTCGCCAATGTAGTTCTGCCAGGAGATATGGCCGAAGACCAGCATCAGCACCAGCAGGATCGGCGTAAAGACCAACGGCATCAGCGGCAGCGCGCGAAAGCGGCGATACAGGCGCTTGTTGGCAAAGTAGATGACAACTGTCGCAATCAGGCACAGCAGGCTTATCTGAAAGTTAGTCATGCTTCTGCCTGCTGATTTCAAAGCGATACACCTTATCCACCACCCAGGCGGTGGCGCCCAGCACCATCAGCGTGCTCAGGGCGATAACCGCAAAGATGCGCCAGCCGTCGACCATCAGCAGTTGTGCATAATTCACCACCGCCACCACGGCCGGCACAAAGAACAATAGCATCTCCGCCAGCAGCCAGCGCGCCCCGGCGCGCACCCAGTTAAGGGGCAACGCGCGACAGAGGATCAGCGTCAGCATCAGCACCATCCCCACCAGGTTGGCGGGTAAAGGCAGATGCAGCCAGTCGACAAGATATTCCGCGAAAACAAACAGTCCCGCGTAAAGCAGTACCTGAACCGGTACCTGAAGTCGTTGCACAACGGCAGGCGTAACACGGCTTAACGCCACGGCCATGGGGGTTTTCCTCAGAAATGAGACGAGGCGCCAGTATAGTGAGCGTACGGTATCGACTGAAATGAATTAAAATCATCGAAGGTATAGTTTCGAGGAATAATCATGGACATAAGAACGCTGCGCTATTTTGTCGAGGTGGTTCGCCAGCAAAGTTTTACTCGCGCAGCGGAGAAGTTATTCGTAACCCAGCCGACCATCAGCAAAATGCTGAAAAACCTCGAAGATGAGCTGAACTGTACGCTGCTGATCCGCGACGGGCGCAAGCTACTGCTGACCGATACCGGTCGCGTAGTGTTCGAGCGCGGGCTGGCCATTCTGGCAGAGTTCCGCCAGCTGGAGGCCGAGCTTGGGGACATCAACCACCTGACAAAAGGGCTGCTGCGGCTCGGTATTCCGCCGATGGTCGGCATGATGATGGCCGGGCCGATAAGCCTGTTTCGTCAGCGCTATCCCGGCGTTGAGCTAAAAATTTCTGAATTTGGCGGCCTGACCGTGCAGCAGGCGGTGATGAACGGTGAACTGGACGTGGCCATGACGGCCCTTCCCGTAGAGGAGGAAAGCGGCCTGGCGACGCTGCCGCTGTTCAGCCACCCGCTGTGCGTGCTGGTGCCGCGCTCCGGCGACTGGCTGAAGATAGACTCAGTAAAACCCGAGCTGCTCGGCGAACACCCGCTGCTGATTTACAACGAAGATTTTGCCTTAAGCCGCCAGCTGATGGCGCTGTTTAACCAGCACAACGTAAAGCCGCGCATTGCGGTGCGCAGCGGCCAGTGGGATTTTCTGGCGGCGATGGTACAGGCGGGCGTGGGGATTGCCATTCTGCCGCAGCCGATCTGCGAGCGGCTGGATAAAAACACGCTGCGCTGGATCCCGCTGGAGAGCGACCTGCACTGGCAGCTGGGGATGATCTGGCGTGAAGGGGTCTATCTGTCGCACAGCGCGCAGGCGTGGTTGCAATGCTGTGAGGGGTTTTGGGTGCCCTGACCCCTCACCCCAACCCCTTTCCCCATAGGGCGAGGGGCTCGATCGGTTCCCTCTCCCCTATGGGGAGAGGGCTAGAGTGAGGGGGCAAAGCGCGCTACTGATTCTCTATCAACAACGCTTCCAGCAGGTCCAGATCGTGCAGCAGCTTTTGCAACGTCTCGTTGCTGATCTGCCGCGTCGCGCGCAGGTGATACAGCTCGGCACGCTCGGAGCGCAGCGCCGCCAGGCGGAAACGGCGTTCGAGGTTCTCTTCCTGCAACGAACTTTCCACGTCGTTACGTCCGTCAGCACGGCGACGCAAATTACCAATCACGCGTGAACTGACTTCCTTCAGCAGCTGGTTATCAATGTTCTCTTCGGCATCGGCGGCCAGACGCTCCTCCATTTTCTCGATGGCGACAATCGCCACTTCCGCCGTCGCCGCACGGGCAATCCGCTCTTCTTTGTGCTGCTGCGAGGAGTCACCCGCGTCAATATGTTGCAGCAGAATCGGCAGCATAATCACGCCGACAAACAGCGAGAAGAGGATCACGCCCGCCGCCAGGAACACCAGCTCGTAGCGCGCCGGGAAGACGTCGCCCGTCGGCAGAAGCAGGGGAATGGAGAGTACACCAGCAAGGGTGATCGCCCCGCGAACGCCCGCGAAAGAGGCAATCAGCAGCTCGCGCGTGGTCCACGAGCCAAACTCCATCGGCTTTTTGGTCAGGAAGCGAACGCTGAATTTCTTCATCGTCCACAGCCAGCCGAAACGTACCAGCATCAGCGCAAGGTAGATGAGCACGATATCGGTAAATAGCATCCAGACTTCAACGTTTGGATCCGCTTCGGCCGCAATCAGCGAGGATTCCATAATGCCCGGCAGTTGCAGGCCCAACAGCAGGAACACCATGCCGTTAAAGACAAACTCGAGCATCGCCCAGGTACTGTTTGCACGCAGGCGCATCGCCAGCGGTGCGCGGCGCATCACGCCGGAGCGGGTGATGGTCATCCCCGCGGCTACCGCCGCCAGAATGCCCGACACGCCGATATGTTCGGCAATCAGGTAAGAGGCGAACGGCAGCAGGAACAGCAGGACGATCTGCGTCGCCGGTTCATCACCACCCCAGCGGCTAAGGAAGCGCAGCGAGCGTCCGTACAGCCAGCTCACTACGAAGCCCGCGAGGATACCGCCAATCGCCACCTTGAAGAATTCCAGGGTCGCGCCGCCTACGGTAAAGACCATGGTGCCCATGGCAACCGCCACGGCAAACTTCAGGGCGACCAGGCCAGAGGCGTCGTTCATCAGCGCCTCGCCCTGCAAAATGCCCATGATTTTCTTTGGAATGCGCCCTTCACCCACAATGCCGGACAGCGCCACGGCGTCGGTAGGCGACAGCACGGCAGCCAGCGCAAAGGCGGGGATGAGCGGGATCCCTGGTACGGCCCAGTATATCAGGAAACCAATCCCGACCACGGTGACGACCACCAGCGCCAGCGCCAGGCCGAAGATCTCTCGCCCGTGCTCCAGAAATTCGCGCGTCGGCGTTTTCCAGCCATCGGCAAACAGCAGCGGCGGGATAAACAGCACGAGAAACAGTTCCGGATCGAACTCCACGTGCAGACCGAACGTCGGCCACGCCAGCAGCGCGCCGATAGCTATTTGCATTAAGGGCAGGGGGACCTGGAAGGGCAGTACGCGTGTAACCACCCCGGATAATGAGACCACAAGGGTCATGATGAGTATTGTGAAGAAAATTTCCATGCGTTCCCTGTTTGCTGTGTTTCTTATAAGCCAAACCTGAGGCGTCGTGCCTCTTATTCTATCCTCTCCAGAGTAACGTAAAAGGCAACAGGATGAGTCCTGAAAATAAAAACGGGCGGCCTTAGCCACCCGTTTTCGCATAAAAAGTCAATTCAGATGGCCCAGCCGCCCGCGTAGAACGCCACCAGCGCAACGGCGATGACCACGGTCCCAATGTTCAGCTTGCGCCACTCACCGGAGACCAGACGCCCAATCACCAGCGAGGCGAAGCCGATCATAATGCCGGTCACGATGTTACAGGTCAGCACGATGAATACCGCAGTGATCAGGCCGGACATGGCATCAACAAAATCCGCGAAGTCGATTTTCGCCACGTTGCTCAGCATCAGCAGGCCAACGTACATCAGCGCAGGTGCGGTCGCGTAAGCTGGCACCAGATAAGAGAGCGGAGAGAGGAACAGGATCAGCAGGAACAGCACGCCAACGGTGATGGCCGTCAGGCCGGTTTTGCCGCCTGCCGCCGTACCCGCTGCGGACTCAATGTACACCGCCGCAGGCGCCGCACCCACCAGGCCAGAGAAAACGCTGCTCAGGGAGTCGGTGGTCAGCGCTTTGCCGCCGTCAATAATCTGTCCGTCTTTATCCAGCAGGTTCGCCTGACCGGCCACCGCGCGGATGGTGCCGGTGGCGTCAAACACCGCGGTCATTACCAGCGCCAGCACGCTTGGCAGGATCACTGGGTTCAGCGCGCCCACAATATCCAGGCTGCCAATCAGGGAGTTGCCTTTGTCATCGCTCAGCGACGGCATGGCGAAAATCCCGGAGAAATGAACGGTCGGGTCGAAGATCAGGCCGACGATGGACACGCCGATAATGGTCAGCAGAATGCCGCCCGGCACTTTCAGTTTTTCCAGGCCAATGATCACCGCCAGACCCACCAGCGACATGATCACCGGGAAGCTCGCGAAGTTACCCAGCGCAACCGGCAGGCCGTCCAGCGGGTTCTTGATGACCAGGCCGACGCCGTTGGCAGCGATCAGCAGCAGGAACAGACCAATACCGATGCCGGTGCCGTGCGCCACGCCCTGCGGCAGGTTGCGCAAAATCCAGCTACGAATGCCGGTTGCTGAAATTACGGTGAACAGCACGCCCATCAGGAACACGGCGCCGAGCGCTACCGGGACGCTGATCTGCTGGCCCAGCACCAGGCTGAAGGCGGTAAACGCGGTCAGGGAGATGGCGCACCCGATCGCCAGAGGCAGGTTCGCCCACAGGCCCATCACAATCGAACCCACACCCGCAACCAGGCAGGTGGCAACGAAGACCGCCGCTGGCGGGAAGCCCGCTTTGCCGAGCATGCCCGGCACCACGATGACGGAGTACACCATCGCCAGAAACGTGGTCAGACCGGCAACAACTTCCTGGCGCACGGTGCTGCCGCGAGCAGAAATTTTAAACATGGCGTCAAGTGAACCGCCGGTACGCGCAGATGGCGTAGACATAGAAAACATCCCCTGAGAGTTTTTTAGGAAGTCCGTAAGCGAGGTGGAGACGCCACTGCCAGCTAAACGTCAAATCCTTGTGTTGCGTTTGCGACGAAAGGGCGTCACAGAAAAAGCAAACGTTTAGCTCCGCGCTTACAAACGGGTGGTCAAATTAAGGCAAACGATTATCTAGCCTAATACCCGCCCTTTTCAACTGAACTTTCTCGTTTTTCGCTAAAATTGCCTCATGACGATGAAGAATTAAGCAGAGGATGCGCAAACGTTATCGTCCATGCGCAATTTCGTTAAATTTCATCCCTCGCCGGGGATCGTCAGTGGGCCGCCTTTCGCAAGCGTTGTCTGCCAGCCCGGACGTGCCTCCACTCTCTGTTTCCACGCCGCTATGTGGTCGAGATTGTCGATGCCGCCTCTCGCCAGCAGGGCGAAGAGGGGAAAACTCATCTGGATATCAGCCATGGTCAGCGTGTCGCCGGCAAACCAGCTGTTTTCGGCAAGATGATCGTTAATAAAGCGCGCATGCGTTTCCAGCTGGCGGTTGAGATACGCTTTTTGCACCCCCTGCCCCAGCGCCTTACCCAGCGTGCGCAGGCCAAACGGGACGGGTGGTTTGCCGAGGCTGTTAAACACCAGCTTCATTAACAGTAGCGGCATCAAAGACCCTTCGGCGTAATGCAGCCAGAAGCGATACTGCACTTTATGGGCGGGATCTAACGGTTTGAATCGTGACGCCGAATCGTACGTTTCCTGAAGATATTCCAGAATCGCACCTGATTCGGCCAGAACCAGTCCGTTATCTTCGAGTACCGGGGATTTTCCCAGCGGATGCACTTTTTTGAGCGAGTCTGGCGCGAGCATGGTTTTTTCGCGCTGGTAGCGCACGATGTCGTACGTCAGACCCAGCTCTTCCAGCGCCCAGAGGACACGATGTGAACGAGACTGATTAAGGTGGTGGACCGTTAGCATGATGTTCTCCGATGATTCATACTTTTTAACTATAGAAAACTGAACAACTTCACGAAAAAAATTCGGCTAAAATCTCACCGTCTCCGGTGGCAAAAACGGCGGCCGGGCATAAAATTAAAGTGTCAGTACAAACCGGAACCTCCTTCACAAGCTCGACACGAGGGGTACTGATGTCGGGGGAAACCCTCCCGTGAGCCAGCGGGATAGAGAGAAAGACAAAGACCGGAAAAAACTAAAGCGCCCTTAGTGGCGCTTTAGTTCTTTATGTTTGTTGCCGGGTGGCGGCTGCGCCTTACCCGGCAAACACCTCTCAATCCTCCTCCAGCAACCGTGCCCCTGTTCCCTGCTCGCCCAGCCTGTCACCCGGGTTACGCAGCGGGCAATCGCTACGTGATAAACACCCGCAACCAATGCAGCCATCCAGTTCATCGCGCAGGGCCACCAGCGTGTAAATACGACGATCCAGTTCTTCTCGCCACTGGGACGACAGCTGCTTCCACTCTTTCGCGCTCAGCGAGTGTCCTTCCGGCAATACGCCGAACGCGTCACCAATGGTGGCCAGAGGAATGCCGATACGTTGCGCAATTTTGATAATCGCCACGTAGCGGAGCACATCGCGCGTGTAGCGCCGCTGGTTTCCGGCGTTACGGATACTTTTTATTAACCCTTTGCTTTCATAGAAGTGGAGCGCCGACACCGCCACACCGCTTCGCTTAGCCACTTCACCGGGGGTTAACAGTGCTTTGATGCGCGGTAATCTCTTTTCCATAAAACCTCTTTACCTCAAGTTAACTTGAGGAATTATACTCCCCCGCAGAGAAAATGACGAATCAACCAGGACAGATGTCTCCACAGAGGGGTAACCTTATGTCGCATCAGCAAATTATTCAGACACTTATTGAATGGATTGATGAACATATCGACCAGCCGTTGAACATTGATGTGGTCGCTAAAAAGTCGGGCTATTCGAAATGGTATTTACAGAGAATGTTCCGCACCGTAATGCATCAAACGCTGGGTGATTACATTCGCCAGCGCAGGCTCCTGCTGGCGGCGCAGGCGTTACGCTCAACGCAGCGGCCCATTTTTGATATCGCAATGGATCTGGGCTATGTGTCGCAGCAGACCTTTTCCCGCGTCTTCCGCCGCGAGTTTGACCGTACGCCGAGCGACTACCGCCATCAGCTCAATTAATGCGTGTTAACGCAAGGGTTGCTGCTGCCAGGCCATAAATGCCTGGGGCGGCATCGCTTTCGCGAAGTGCCATCCCTGGCAATACTGTACGCCACGCTTCAGCAGCCAGCTCACCTGCTCCCCCGTCTCGACCCCTTCCGCAATGGTTTTCAGCCGCAGGCTTTGCGCCATCTCAATGATGTGCTCGGCAATCAGGTGGCTGGTGCTGTTGGTGGTTAAGGTATCGATAAAGGATTTGTCGATTTTCAGGATATCGACGTTCAGCGAATAGAGGTTATGCAGGTTAGAGTAGCCGGTTCCGAAATCATCAATCGCCACTTCATACCCCGCCTGACGAAACGCCTGAATGACCGGCGTGGTTTTCGGCACGTCAATAAACCCCCGCTCCGTCACCTCAATTTTGATCTGCTGCGCGCGAACCGAGTAAAAGCGGGCTTTGTCGGAGATCAGGGCGATAAGACGTGAAGAGTGGAAATCTGACGCCGACAGGTTAATCGAGACATACAGATCGGGATGAGCGGCAAGAAAATGGCCCAGATCGCTGAACACCTCCTCCACGACGTAATCCGTAATGCGCTCAATCATCCCCTCTTTTTCTGCCAGGGGAATAAATTCCGCCGGGCTCATAACCTGACCGTTGAATCCAGGCCAGCGCAACAACGCCTCTGCCCCCACGCACTGGTTATTTTTAATATCAATAATGGGCTGATAATGGACGCACAGCTGGCGTTTATTCAGCGCCCGGTGCAGAAGTCGGCCAGGCGAATTGAATTCACGGTGTGTACGCGACCACACCAGCAGAATAATAATGCTGCAAATTATCCCTAGCGGTAGCGTCAGGGTAGCCTGATGATAAAGCGTTTTATAAAAACGGGCACTGGAGGTTGAAACGATGGCCGCAATGGGCCGCTGCTCTGATTTTACGATCGTATAAAAACGGTCATCTTTCTGAAAAGTCGTTTCCTGATGTCGAAGCATCGAATGCAATAAAGAAATATTGGCTTTCTGGCTCACAGAAAAGAATGCATTGCTGACGGTGTCATACACTCCCCACGACAGGGAACGATCGTCTGACATCACCTCACTGTACGAAAGCGGGTTGACCACTGCGACATAATTTCCGCGCTGCATATATATCATTTTATAACCATTAAAAAATGGTGTATCGCGAAAATAATAGATAGCAACGTCGGGTTTACGTGTGTAATTGGCAGCGGGGATGATGTAAGGGTGTTCCGGCGTAAAAAGGGTCGAGCAGAGAAAGTCCTGGCCATCAGCATAAATTAAATCGGCAACAAAAAGGCGACCGCGGGAAACGTTCAACATATATTGACGATGCTCCGGCGTACACACTTTGCCCTGATATTTTTCCGCGTCTTTCCGGGCCAGGTCAACCTGTTGAATAACCCGTTCAGTTTTATTTAAAGCAAGTTCAGCAAACGTGCGCAGCTGGGCGCTGATTTCCGACACTGCACTAAGCTGGGCAAACCATAGCGCAAGCATCACCGGCAGCATAACTACCATGATAATCCCGACCACTTTGAGCATTTTGCGCCGCGCGCTACGATTCATTTCCCGCTCTGTATCCCTGCATGTTGTACGCCTGTAGCAATGAAGACCGGCTGCTTTGATAAACAGGTGATTACGTTGCATGAATCATAGGAAGTTAGCAACTGACTTTTGGTATTAAAAATCCTAAAATTCGTGATGCCGATAATATTTTCCCGTAAGCCAAACTAAAAGTATTCATTTCGTTTCTGATAAGGAAAATAATTACCCGCGACAGGTGTGGAAAATTCGCTGGCTGAAATAGCCTGCTCTTTGTTCTTATGCTGATTTATAAATAATCAGACGCCAGGACCGTTTTTCCTCTTCCCGTACGCTTGGCGTCATATAATGCCTTATCGGCACGCATCAGTATGGCAGAAGTATCTCGTTGCCCCTGACAGACTTCAACCACCCCGGCGCTGAAGGAGAGTACCAGCGTTTTATCGCCCACACGCAGCGGTTTTGAGATCAGCGCGGCACGCAGGCGAGAAGAGAGCAACGTAGCGGCCATACCATCCGTACGCGCCAGCAGAAGAACAAACTCTTCGCCCCCCACCCGTCCCAGCGCTGACCCGGCCGGGCTCACCTCGCGAATACGGTCGCAAAAGTGAATCAATGCTGCATCGCCAACCTGATGTCCCCACCGATCGTTAATCTGCTTGAAATAATCGAGATCGAACATCAGGAGACAGAAGTGGCTACTGACATCCTGCGGCGAACTGGCTGCCAGCGCCATTTTGAGCTGCTGTAAGATTGTCGAGCGATTCAGACAGCCCGTCAGATCGTCCGTGGTGGCTTTGACGGTCAGCTGCTGTTCTGCTTTTTTACGTTCGGTGATATCCAGGCCAATATTGAGAATGGAGTTATCCGGCAAAAGGATGTTTGACCAGAGAATCGTTAACTGCGTCCCGTCTTTACGCACCGGGTGCCATTCGTACATATCCTTAAGTGGTGCGAAACGAACCGACTCCTGCACGCGCTGTCGCTCCTCGGGATCCGGATAAAACAGGGCCAGCGGATCGGGGTGCTCGTCGATTTCAGTCATACTCCAGCCAAAGACTTTTTCGCATTCGGCATTCCACAATACACACCGGTTATGCCTGTCAAAGGCGTTCATTAATACCGGCGCACGCTCAAATAAGGTTTTATATTGCGTGACGACGCGCTGCATTTCTTGCGCCGTTTTTTCCCGCACGATGATGTCATCAAAATAATCTTTTAGCTTCTCAACCAATACCACCACGATATTTTTCAGTATCGGCAACGAGGTAAGTTTTCCATTAAAAGCCAAAAAGAAATAACCACTGCACTGTCTGCCATGCGCTGAGAGTTTACACAGGACGCCGCTTTGCAGCCGCGCATAGCCCGGGTGCTGAGGGGAAAATACCGCCCGGCCAATATGCGCTTTCCAGTATATAACCCGCCAGGCGCGGTGATGCCGCTGCAACAGGGTGCTGGCAAGAAAATCCGCCACGTTGAAGGCGTGACACGTCACGTCGCCGGCACAAACCACGCGCGGCCCGTCTGCGGATTCGACACTGACCCACGAGAGATTTGCCCCCAGAGCGCTGTTGATGGTTTCCAGCATTTCCACCGGCGAACACTGCGCGTTGAGTTGCGGCATCAGCTTCGCCAGGGCGTGCAGCGCCTGCATGCTGTCGTTAATAATCTCGCGTCTTTGTTCTTTCATTATCTTTTCGCAGGTCATTAATCGAGAGAGCAACCGCAATAACTCATATCTGAATAAAAGAATAAGACCACGAAATCAAAGAGCATGCTGAGTGTAAAACAAAGAATATAAAATCCAAAAAAGGCAATTAATTCAATGCGATGAATTATTTCTGCGGGTACATTTATTGTTCCACACAAGCATAATCCATAGACATACTGCT
The DNA here is from genome assembly GCF_049238425.1 of Enterobacter cloacae complex sp. IR5401. Lineage (NCBI taxonomy): Bacteria > Pseudomonadati > Pseudomonadota > Gammaproteobacteria > Enterobacterales > Enterobacteriaceae > Enterobacter > Enterobacter cloacae complex sp. IR5401. The sequence continues at coordinate 50,294 of NZ_JBMKHN010000016.1, forward strand.
GTAAACGCTATACAGCCGAAGGTGTTTTGCAAAGGTTTTGCTATCTGAATGAATTAAAAATAAAAATTCCGACCAGACGCGGATACGAGCGACGACGATATATTTTCCCTGGTAATAAACCCACTTTTACCTCACGCGGATACTGGCTAATAAAACAGCAAATGTGATATAGTTCACACATCTTATGTAACGAGAAACATTGTTTCATTCCAGTTCGTCTGTTTTGTCGAGGATGAGTATTATGGCAACCATTACCACCAGCATGGTGCTCCTGCGCTGGCCGTTGTTGAGCGCGGTTTTGATGTTCCTGGCCAGCACGTTAAACATTCAGTTCCGAAAGTCCGACTACGCAGGTCTTGCTGTGATTAGCACCCTGTTAGGGTTAGGCGCCGCATGCTGGTTCGCAACAGGTTTGCTCGGTATTACGCTGGTGGATATAGCCGCCGTCTGGGAAAACATTAAAGTGGTGATGGTTGAAGCCATGAGCCACACCCCACCAGACTGGCCGATGGTGATTACCTGATAGCCTGTTATAAAAAAACCCAGACATTATCTGGGTTTTTTGTGTTTCACGCGTCTGGATATCAGAACGGGATATCGTCGTCGAAATCCATTGGCGGTTCGTTAGACGGTGCCGGAGCAGACTGCTGCTGCGGACGGGACTGCGCGCCGCCGCTAAACTGATTGCCGCCCTGCGGCTGCTGAGGCTGGCCCCAACCGCCCTGCTGCTGGCCGCCACCTGCCGGTGCGCCGCCGCCCTGACGGCCACCCAGCATCTGCATGGTGCCGCCAACATTCACCACCACTTCCGTGGTGTATTTTTCCTGACCGGATTGATCGGTCCATTTGCGGGTACGCAGTTGGCCTTCAATGTAAACCTGAGAGCCTTTACGCAGATACTCACCGGCCACTTCAGCCAGTTTGCCAAACAGCACAACACGGTGCCATTCGGTCTGCTCTTTCATTTCACCGGTCGCTTTATCACGCCAGGATTCGGAAGTAGCCAGCGTAATGTTGGCAACTGCGCCACCACTCGGCATGTAGCGTACTTCCGGGTCCTGGCCCAGATTACCGACGAGAATCACCTTGTTTACGCCTCTGCTGGCCATGTTCGTGTCTCCTGAATACGTTTCTTAATAGTGTAAACGCGCGAGTGTACCATTTCCACGCTGCATTTTGATAGCTGCGAGATGGATTCCAGAGTTCTCGTGCGAACATAACATTGTTACACAGTCCGTCAGAAAATGCATTCCAATACTGTATATTCAAACAGGTCATTTTGTGTCATAATTAGCCGTTTCTGACAGCCGTTTGTCCTTCAAACAAATCAGGCAATCCGTGTTCCAACCGGGAAAGGTGAATGGATAAGATCGAAGTTCGGGGCGCCCGCACCCACAATCTCAAGAATATCAACCTCATAATCCCTCGCGACAAACTCATCGTCGTGACCGGGCTTTCGGGGTCTGGCAAATCCTCACTGGCTTTCGACACCTTGTATGCCGAAGGACAGCGTCGTTACGTTGAATCGCTCTCGGCGTACGCGCGTCAGTTCCTGTCGCTGATGGAAAAACCGGATGTCGACCACATTGAAGGGTTATCTCCTGCTATCTCCATTGAGCAGAAATCCACGTCGCATAACCCGCGATCCACGGTCGGTACCATTACCGAAATCCATGACTACCTGCGTCTGCTGTATGCGCGCGTGGGCGAGCCGCGCTGCCCGGATCACGACGTTCCGCTGGCGGCCCAGACCGTCAGCCAGATGGTGGATAACGTGCTGTCGCAGCCGGAAGGCAAACGCCTGATGCTGCTGGCGCCAATCATTAAAGAGCGTAAGGGCGAACACACTAAAACGCTGGAAAATCTGGCAAGCCAGGGCTATATCCGCGCCCGTATCGACGGCGAAGTGTGTGACCTGTCCGATCCGCCAAAGCTGGAGCTGCAAAAGAAACACACCATCGAAGTGGTGATTGACCGGTTTAAGGTACGTGAAGATCTGGCGACGCGTCTGGCGGAATCCTTTGAAACGGCGCTGGAACTGTCGGGCGGCACGGCGGTGGTGTCAGACATGGACGATGCAAAAGCGGAAGAGCTGCTCTTCTCCGCTAACTTCGCCTGCCCGATTTGCGGCTACAGCATGCGCGAGCTGGAACCGCGCCTGTTCTCGTTCAACAACCCGGCGGGCGCGTGCCCGACCTGTGACGGCCTGGGCGTTCAGCAGTATTTCGACCCGGACCGCGTGATCCAGAACCCGGAACTGTCGCTGGCGGGTGGCGCCATTCGCGGCTGGGACAAGCGTAACTTCTATTACTTCCAGATGCTGAAGTCGCTGGCGGAGCACTACAAGTTCGACGTTGAAGCCCCGTGGGCCAGCCTGAGCGCGAACGTACATAAAGTGATCCTGTTCGGTTCCGGCAAAGAGAACATTGAGTTCAAGTACATGAACGATCGCGGTGACACTTCCGTGCGTCGCCACCCGTTCGAAGGGGTGCTGCACAACATGGAGCGCCGCTACAAAGAGACCGAATCCAGCGCGGTGCGTGAGGAGCTGGCGAAGTTCATCAGCAACCGCTCCTGCGCCACCTGCGAGGGTACACGTCTGCGTCGCGAAGCGCGTCACGTGTTTGTCGAAAACACGGCGCTGCCGACCATCTCAGACATGAGCATCGGCCACGCGATGGACTTCTTTAACAACCTGAAGCTCTCCGGCCAGCGCGCGAAAATCGCTGAAAAAGTGCTGAAAGAGATCGGCGATCGCCTCAAGTTCCTCGTGAACGTTGGCCTGAACTACCTGACGCTTTCCCGCTCGGCTGAAACGCTCTCCGGCGGTGAAGCCCAGCGTATCCGTCTGGCGAGCCAGATTGGCGCAGGCTTAGTCGGCGTGATGTACGTGCTGGATGAGCCGTCTATCGGCCTACACCAGCGCGACAACGAACGCCTGCTCGGCACGCTGGTTCACCTGCGTAACCTTGGCAACACTGTGATTGTGGTTGAGCACGACGAAGACGCCATTCGCGCCGCTGACCACGTGATCGACATCGGCCCGGGCGCTGGCGTGCACGGCGGACAGGTGGTGGCAGAAGGGACGCTGAAAGACATTATGGCGGTGCCCGAGTCGCTGACCGGCCAGTACATGAGCGGCAAGCGCAAAATTGAAGTACCAAAACAGCGCGTGGCGGCGAACCCGGAAAAAGTGCTGAAGCTAACCGGGGCGCGCGGCAACAACCTGAAGGACGTGACCCTGACGCTGCCTGTCGGGCTGTTCACCTGCATCACCGGCGTGTCCGGTTCCGGTAAATCGACGCTGATCAACGATACGCTGTTCCCGATTGCGCAGACGGCGCTGAACGGCGCGACGCTGGCTGAACCTGCACCGTACCGCGACATTCAGGGGCTGGAGCATTTCGACAAGGTTATCGACATCGACCAGAGCCCGATTGGCCGTACGCCGCGTTCCAACCCGGCGACCTATACCGGCGTCTTTACGCCCGTACGTGAACTCTTTGCCGGCGTGCCGGAAGCGCGTTCACGCGGCTATACGCCAGGCCGTTTCAGCTTTAACGTGCGCGGCGGCCGCTGTGAAGCGTGCCAGGGCGACGGCGTAATCAAGGTTGAGATGCACTTCCTGCCGGATATCTACGTGCCGTGCGACCAGTGTAAAGGTAAGCGTTATAACCGCGAAACGCTGGAGATTAAGTACAAAGGCAAGACCATCCACGAAGTGCTGGATATGACCATCGAAGAGGCGCGCGAGTTCTTTGACGCCGTCCCTGCGCTGGCGCGTAAGCTGCAAACCCTGATGGATGTGGGTCTGACCTATATCCGTCTGGGGCAGTCAGCGACAACGCTGTCCGGTGGTGAAGCGCAGCGCGTGAAGCTGGCGCGTGAGCTGTCTAAACGCGGTACCGGTCAGACGCTGTACATTCTGGATGAGCCGACCACCGGCCTGCATTTTGCGGATATCCAGCAGCTGCTGGACGTGCTGCACCAGCTACGCGATCAGGGCAACACCATCGTGGTGATTGAGCACAACCTGGACGTGATTAAAACCGCGGACTGGATTGTCGATCTCGGCCCGGAAGGCGGCAGCGGCGGCGGTGAAATCCTCGTCTCCGGTACGCCAGAGACCGTTGCAGAGTGCGAAGCCTCGCACACCGCGCGCTTCCTCAAACCGTTGCTGTAATCGTTACACGGAGAGCTGCTGTCGGATCGTTTCCGGCAGCAGTTCTACCGCCTGTTGATACGACGCATCCACCAGGTAGTAAATTTGCGAATCTGGCAGCGAGCCGTCGAGAAACACCGTACTCCAGTGTGCTTTATTCAGATGCTTGCTAGGCCTGACATCATCGTGCTGCTGGCGCAGTAAGTCGGCCAGTTCAGGACTGGTTTTCAGTGATGCCGCAGGCCGCGCATCCACCTCTTTCACCATCGCGAACAACACATCCCCCACTTTGATCTGCGTGGCTTTCCAGTCGCTGTGTACGCTTTGTTCCGCCCCCGGCTTGCTCATGCAGTACTGAAGTATCTCCGAAATTGTCATCTTTATTCCCCTTGTAGCGTTGCGATAATTTTACGCGAACCACCGTGAATGCGATGTTCTCCCAGCCAGATCCCCTGCCACGTTCCCAGCAGTAACCGTCCGTTGTAGACCGGCAGCATCAGCGAGACGCCCAGCAAAGAGGATTTGATGTGCGAAGGCATATCGTCCGCCCCCTCGTAATCATGCTCATACGGGGCGTTATCCGGGACGGTTTTCAGAAAATGCCGCTCCATGTCAGACCGGACGGTGGGATCGCAATTTTCATTGAGCGTGAGAGAAGCAGACGTGTGCTGAAGCAGCAGATGCAGCAAACCCGTTTTGACGCGCGACAGGTCGCGGATTTGCCCGATGACTTCGTCCGTCACAAGGTGAAATCCGCGTGGTTTTGCGCTTAAGGTCAGGGTCTGTTGATACCACATGTGCTGCTCCATTATGAAAGGTGAATCTTTCTAAGTGTGCAGCAAGAAAGCGAAAGGTAAAACCCGCGCAGCGAGATTTGCTTAAAAAAGCATTCACCCCGCCGTTAATGCATCAGTATTCAGAGTTAACGATCACCTCTTCACCAAATTTTCCGGCCATCGGCAGCGGTCGGTAGGTGGAGTTCGAGGCGCGTAACACCCTGATGCCTCTGGCTCCCACGTCGTGCGCCGCGGTGATGTCGTTATCTGAATCCCCGTAGAACACTTTGATATTTTTCTTTTCCAGCCACTGGGTTTTGGTGTTTTGCCCTTCCTGGTCCCCGGCAAAAATGACCGGATTCATGCTGGCCGCCGGGATCAGAAAATCATCCTGTAGCGTTTTCGAGACGGTTTCGGTTTTGGTCTGGCTACGTCCGGTCACGAAGTAAATGCTGTCGCCGCGCTTTACGTGCATGGCGATCAGCGCGCGGGCAACCTCTTTCGGGATACTGAACTCATCCCAGCCGTTGTTCATCTTTTCCCAGAATTCCGGGTTTTTCAGATAGGCTTCGCTGTCCGGGGAGTACGTTTTTTTGCCGCGCCAGAAACCGGGGCTGGAGAAGAGAACGGTATCGTCAATATCGAAGCCCACGGCTATCGGCGGGCGACCCGTCAGGCTGTTTTCAATTTGTGCCACTGAAACCCAGTGAATGGGGGCCTGTTCGGCAAGAATGGCGGCGGTGGTGCCGGTGTAAAGCGGCGTGGGTGCAGAAGCCCGCGCAACAACGGTACTATTAAGCGAGAACAATAAGCAGGCGGCGCTGAGCGCCAGTGTGATCTTGCGCATATTTTCCCCTGAATATTCAGTTTGTTATCTTTTTATTTTGAGCGGATGGTCAAAAAACTATCCGACCATAACCCCAGCGGGAGGGGAAGGAAAGGAGTTTTTACTTATGAAGCGGAATAAAAAGAAGACGATCACAAAGTGTGGATGAGTGATGTAGGCCCGGTAAGGCGCAACCGCCACCGGGCAAGATTTTCTGCGGCCTGATGTCCTCACCCCAGCCCTCTCCCACAGGGAGAGGGAGATAATAAGTAGTGAGTACTTACATCACAGCTGCAAACGCCTGCGCCACGCGCTGGACGTTGCTGGCATTCAGACCCGCCACGCACATACGGCCGCTGGCGATCAGGTAGACACCGAACTCTTCACGCAGGCGATCGACCTGCGCTGCGCTCAGTCCGGTGTAGCTGAACATCCCGCGCTGCTTGAGAAGATAATCAAAGTTATGCCCAGGCACGGCCTCTTTCAGGACGTTAACCAGCTCCTGACGCATCGACAGGATGCGCTTACGCATCGCTTCTACTTCGGCAAGCCAGGACGATTTCAGTGTTTCGTCACCGAGAACTGTCGCCACCACCTGCGCACCAAAGTTCGGCGGGCTGGAGTAGATCCGGCGGACCGTCGCTTTCAGCTGGCCGAGTACGCGTCCCGCGGCTTCAGCGTCTTCACACACCACGGACAGACCGCCAACGCGCTCGCCGTACAGGGAGAAGATTTTTGAGAAGGAGTTGCTGACCAGAGCGGGAAGCCCCGCGCTGGCAATCGCGCGAATGGCGTAGGCGTCTTCCTCCATGCCCGCGCCAAAGCCCTGATAGGCGATGTCGAGGAACGGGATCAGGTTACGCGCCTTCAGTATCTCGATCACCGCATCCCACTGGGCATTGGTGAGGTCCGCACCCGTCGGGTTATGGCAGCACGGATGCAGCAATACGATACTGCGCTCCGGCAGGGTGTTCAGTTTTTCCAGCAGCGCATCAACGCGCACGCCGTTGGTTTCGCTGTCGAACCACGGATAGGTTTCAACCTTAAAGCCCGCGCCCTCGAAGATCGCAACGTGGTTTTCCCACGTCGGGTCGCTGACCCACACGCCGGAATCCGGGAAGTACTTTTTCAGGAAATCTGCGCCTACCTTCAGCGCACCCGAGCCACCCAGCGTCTGGATAGTCGCCACGCGCTTTTGCGCGAGCACCGCGTGGTCGGCACCAAACAGCAGCGGCGCGATAGTGTTGCGGTAGGTGTTTAATCCTTCCATCGGCAGATAAAGCGAAGCACCGTGCGGGGTTGCGTTAAGACGCGCTTCAGCTTCAGCAACGGCTTTCAACTGAGGAATGATGCCGTCTTCGTTGTAGTAAAGACCAATGCTGAGGTTCACTTTGTCGCTGCGAGGATCTTCTTTGAAACGCTCCATCAAGGAGAGGATAGGGTCGCCGGCGTAGGCGTCTACTTTCTGAAACACGCGATGTTCTCCGGATTATTATGAGGCAGGGAATTCAACAATAAACCGGAAGCGGAAGAAGATCGAGGGGATGTTAACAGAAGCGGGATGCACCGCATCCCGCTCATGCTTAGTCGACATATTTCATCGCGACCCTTGAGGTAAGACGCGTGATAAGTTCGTAAGCACTCACTTTTGTTATTTCAGCAATACGTTCTACCGGCAGGCCTTCGCCCCACATCACCGCATCGTCCCCCGCTTTATCCTGCGCGTCGGGCCCCAGATCAACACAAATCATGTCCATCGCCACGCGGCCGACAATCTTCACTTCACGACCGTTGACCAGCACCGGCGTGCCCGTTGGTGCGGCGCGGGGATAGCCGTCACCGTAGCCCATCGCCACCACGCCAAGACGGGTATCGCGCTCGCTGATCCAGGTGCCGCCGTAACCTACCGGCTCTCCCGCTTTGTGCTCACGCACGGCAATCAGCTTTGAAACCAGCGACATCACCGGCTTAAAGCCAAAGTCCGGCCCCCAGGGTTTGTTCTCCAGTGGCGATACGCCGTAAAGAATGATGCCCGGACGCGCCCAGTCGAAGTGCGACTGCGGCCACAGCAGAATACCGCCGGATGCCGCGATCGAGCGCATCCCCGGTTTGCCTTCGCAGAAGGTGTTGAAGATATCAAGCTGCTGTTCCGTTGCGCCGCATTCAGGCTCATCGGCGCGGGCAAAGTGGCTGACGATGTTCACCGGCTGACGCACATTTTTGCACTGACACAGACGCTGATAAAACGCCTCCGCGCTTTCCGGCCGCACGCCCAGACGGTGCATGCCCGTGTCGAGCTTCATCCAGACGGTGACCGGCTCGCTCAGTTCGGCCGTTTCCAGCGCGGCCAGCTGTTCTTCGTTATGCACCGCCGTGTGCAGGTGCTGATCGGCAATGGTCGGCAGGTCCGAGGCTTCAAAAAAGCCTTCGAGGAGCAGAATCGGTTGCGTAATTCCACCTGCGCGCAGGCGGAGAGCTTCTTCGAGACGGGCGACGCCAAAAGCGTCGGCATCGGGGAGCGTTCGCGCGGTCTCAAGAAGACCGTGTCCGTAAGCGTTCGCTTTCACGACTGCAACGAGCTTACTGGCGGGCGCCAGTTCTCGCAGACGTTGCAGGTTGTGTCGCAGAGCGCGGCGGTTAATAACAACAGTTGCCGCTTGCATTTGAATTCCTTAGAAATTACTCATCATCATATTGAGGACCGGCATAGTTGTCGAAACGCGACCACTGGCCGTTAAAGGTCAGACGTACCGTACCGATGGGGCCGTTACGTTGCTTACCAATAATAATTTCGGCGATCCCTTTCAGGTCGCTGTTCTCGTGATAAACCTCATCACGGTAGATGAACATGATTAAGTCGGCATCCTGCTCGATGGAGCCGGATTCACGCAGGTCGGAGTTGACCGGGCGCTTGTCTGCACGTTGTTCCAGAGAGCGGTTAAGCTGCGACAGCGCCACCACCGGCACGTGCAGCTCTTTGGCTAACGCCTTGAGCGAGCGCGAAATCTCGGCAATCTCCAGCGTACGGTTGTCGGAAAGCGACGGAACGCGCATCAGCTGAAGGTAGTCGATCATGATGAGACCGATGCCACCGTGTTCACGGGCGATACGGCGCGCGCGGGAGCGCACTTCCGTCGGCGTCAGGCCGGAGGAGTCATCAATATAGATGTTCCGTTTTTCCAGCAAAATCCCCATGGTGCCGGAGATCCGCGCCCAGTCCTCATCGTCCAGCTGACCGGTACGGATGCGGGTCTGATCCACGCGCGACAGGGACGCCAGAGAACGCATCATGATCTGTTCAGAGGGCATCTCCAGACTGAAGATAAGCACCGGCTTATCCTGCAACATCGCCGCGTTTTCGACGAGGTTCATTGCAAATGTCGTTTTACCCATCGACGGACGTGCGGCCACGATAATCAAATCCGACGGCTGAAGACCTGCCGTTTTCTTGTTGAGATCGTCATAACCAGTGTTCACCCCCGTCACGCCATCGTGCGGCTGCTGGAAAAGCTGCTCAATACGTGCAACGGTGGCGTCGAGCACATCGGCGATGTTTTTCGGGCCTTCGTCTTTATTCGCACGGCTTTCGGCGATTTTAAAGACGCGGGATTCCGCCAGGTCGAGCAGATCTTCGCTGGTGCGCCCCTGGGGATCGAAACCGGCCTCGGCGATCTCATTCGCCACCGAGATCATCTCGCGGACAACGGCACGTTCACGAACGATATCAGCGTAAGCGCTGATGTTCGCGGCACTTGGCGTGTTTTTTGACAGTTCTGCCAGATAGGCAAATCCGCCGACGCTGTCGAGCTGTCCCAGACGCTCCAGCGATTCTGCGAGCGTAATCAGGTCGATCGGGCTGCCCGACTCCTGCAAACGCGCCATTTCCGTAAAGATGTGGCGGTGCGGGCGGGTATAGAAGTCTTCCGCGACAACGCGCTCGGCGACGTCGTCCCAGCGTTCGTTATCCAGCATTAAACCGCCCAACACCGACTGTTCCGCTTCAATCGAGTGCGGCGGGACTTTTAACCCGGCGACCTGATAATCACGCTCACGAGGTTCAGTCTGTTTGTTGAAGGGTTTGTTTCCTGCCATAGTGAATGGAGTTACCGAGATAAAGAGTGGGTCGAAAGATTACCACATTCTGGAGGAAGCATGGCAACACGTATTGAATTTCACAAGCATGGTGGCCCTGACGTACTCAAAGCGGTGGAATTTACCCCCGCTGCGCCTGGCGAGAACGAAATCCAGGTGGAAAACAAAGCTATCGGCATTAACTACATCGATACCTATATTCGCGGCGGCCTCTATCCGCCTCCGTCGATGCCGAGCGGGCTGGGCACCGAGGCGGCCGGCATCGTCAGCAAAGTGGGCAGCGCGGTTAAGCACATTAAGGAAGGCGATCGCGTGGTGTACGCGCAGTCGGCGCTGGGCGCTTACAGCTCCATCCATAACGTTCCGGCCGAGAAAGCGGCGCTTCTGCCAAATGCGATCGGCTTCGAGCAGGCTGCCGCCTCATTCCTGAAAGGGCTGACGGTCTATTATCTGCTGCGTAAAACCTACGAAATTAAGCCTGACGAGCAATTCCTGTTTCACGCAGCCGCAGGTGGCGTGGGGCTGATTGCCTGCCAGTGGGCGAAAGCCCTGGGCGCGAAGCTGATCGGCACCACAGGCAGCGCGCAAAAAGCGCAGCGTGCGCTGGACGCGGGCGCATGGCAGGTGATCAACTACCGGGAAGAGAGCATCGTTGAGCGGCTAAAAGAGATCACTGGCGGCAAAAAGGTCCGCGTGGTGTATGACTCGGTGGGGAAAGACACCTGGGAATCTTCGTTGGACTGCCTGCAACGTCGCGGGCTGATGGTGAGCTTCGGTAACGCCTCCGGGGCTGTCACCGGGGTGAACCTGGGCATTCTGAATCAGAAAGGATCACTGTACGTCACTCGCCCTTCCCTGCAAGGTTACATCACCAACCGGGAAGAACTCGAGGAAGCCAGCAACGAGCTGTTCTCGCTGATCGCCAGCGGGGTGATTAAAGTGGATGTGGCAGAGGCGCAGAAATATCCGCTGACCGATGCGCAACGTGCGCATGAGGTGCTGGAGAGCCGGGCAACGCAGGGGTTGAGTCTGTTAATTCCCTGAGCCATAAAAAGAAATTGGGCTTCCCGTGGGAAGCCCTTTCTTTTTTTTAGTTCGGCTGTATGTAGGGTACAGCTCGATGAATTCTTTAGCGGCAGCCATAGTGACAGATTCGATAAGTAAATCCTATTCTGTTCTAAAGATTGCTGCCGGAAAAGTTGCAGGTATGTGACGTACCCCTCAATACCTTAGTAACGGAAGCGGTTATTACGCTGATAAGTCGGCAGTTTTGGTGATTTAATCGCCCGTATGGCCCATACCACCGCAATCGCCAGAAGTAACCACGGCAAGAGTTTAATCGTCAGGGCAAATAAACCGCCGACAAACATCACCACCGTGGCCACTACGAGCGCGGCCAGGATGCCGAGCAGCGATACGCCCGTGACCATCAGCATGATAAAGAAGCCAATCACAAAAAGTAGTTCCAGCATGGTGCTCTCCCACGAGTTCCCGAATGATGCTGCGATCGTTACAAGAAACATGCCAAAAATAAGTTGTTGTTCTGAAAGCAAAACGCCCCGCAATGTCTTGCAGGGCGTGGCGTATTTGACCATCTTTTAGCGAAATTTAACGTTTATCCGCAACCAGACGCAGCGCGTGTTCCAGGACCTCAATATCCGCACCGGCCTTATGCGCGTTCTCGCTGAGATAACGACGCCACTGGCGCGCACCAGGAATGCCCTGGAACAGGCCAAGCATATGGCGGGTAATGTGGCCCAGATACGTACCATGACTCAGCTCGCGCTCAATGTACGGATACATGGCGCGCACTACGGCCACGGGATCGGTGTCAGCATCCTCAACGCCAAAGATTTCCCGGTCAACCGTCGCCAGAATGCCCGGATTCTGATACGCCTCGCGTCCGACCATCACGCCATCCATATGTTCGAGGTGCGCTTTGGCCTCGTCCAGCGACTTAATACCGCCATTGATCGACATGGTCAGGTGTGGGAAGTCGCGTTTCAGCTGGTACACGCGCGGGTAGTCCAGCGGCGGGATCTCGCGGTTTTCTTTCGGGCTGAGGCCTGAGAGCCAGGCTTTACGGGCGTGGATGATAAACATCTCGCATTCACCCTTCCCTGATACCGTGTTGATGAAATCACACAGAAACTCATAGCTGTCCTGGTCGTCTATGCCGATACGGGTTTTGACCGTGACCGGGATAGAGACGACGTCGCGCATCGCTTTGATGCAGTCCGCCACCAGGTGTGCATTTCCCATCAGACACGCGCCGAACATACCGTTTTGCACACGGTCGGACGGGCAACCGACGTTGAGGTTAATCTCGTCATAGCCGCGTTCTTCAGCCAGCTTCGCGCACTGCGCCAGCGCAGCCGGATCGCTGCCACCCAGTTGCAGCGCAACCGGATGCTCCTCTTCGCTGTACGCCAGATAATCGCCCTTGCCATGAATAATTGCGCCGGTAGTGACCATTTCGGTGTACAGCAGCGTATGGCGGGAGAGCTGGCGCAGGAAATAGCGGCAGTGTCTGTCCGTCCAGTCGAGCATTGGCGCAATGGAGAAACGGTGTGCAGGGAAAGCGGTCTGGAATTCTGACGACATGGCGAAGTTTTAAGCATCTGGTGGAAAAGGGGCGCTACTATAGCATAAAGAAAAGCCGGAGGCGCAGCGCCTCCGGTGGACTTTAGAACGTCATGCTCAACTGTGCCCCTGCGCCCCAGGTCTCGTCTTCGCCATAAAGCCCCATCAGGTCAACGTGGACGGCGTTGAACGGCGCGAAACCGACACCGCCGGTAAAGACGTTGCTGTCGTTCCCTTTCATATCCGCACGATAACCGGCGCGTACTGCCAGCCAGCTCAGCGGCGTGACTTCGGCACCGACGCCAACGTACTGGGAGGTGTCTTCGCTTTTAAAGCCCTTGGTTTCGGTCAGATCGCCGTCTGCGGTAAGCGTGACCAGATCGTTATGCCAGGCGGCCCCGGCAGTGACCAGCGGACGGATCTGATAGGTGTCTTTATAACTCACTACCTCTCCCGTGCGTCCGTTGCGAATGCGGATATCTTTGGTATCGATATCGCGCGACATCAGGTTTTGTCCGCTCACACCGACCGTCCAGTTTTCACCGAAATCAGCCGCAATACCGGCATCGACGTTGAAGCCAGTGTCGTCGGTACGGTAGCGGCTGTCGTTCCACTTATTACTGTCGTAATCGTAGATTGAGGTGGTGTAGTTATAGAGCCAGGTTTTTTGCAACTTCGGCGTGACGCCAACGGAAACCGGAACGCCGCCAAGATCGAACTGACGGGCCACCGCAATACCGTAGTCGGACACAATCGCCGCCCGACCAGACGCCGTAGAGTTAAGGTTTTTGGTGATCTGATCGGTACCGTTTAGCGCGGCATCCAGCGCCACACCGGCAGCCACCGCATCGCTTCGTTGTATACCGCGCAGATAATCAATGTCCTGCTGATCGATTGAAGAGCTGACCCGGCCATGGGCATAGCCTTTTGCCATAAAGGCCACGGAAAGAACATCGTTAGGGATACTGACGGCAATCCCCGCCCCTGCGGTGGCGTGTGCGGTCTTGCCTTTCAGGTAGTCCAGTTCATCAGCGAGATCTTTCGCTGCGCCCTGGAACTGATTGATCGAACCTAATGGATTGGTGATAACTTCAATGGGGGTCAGACTATCAACCACATCCTTGTAATGATTGATTTTGTCGTTAATGGTATCAATCTCGTCCTGAAGATTGTCTTCATCGGTCACCTGCACGCCAACGGACGGCAAAATAACCGTCACATCATCCTCGGGCTTAGATTTTGCCAGCAACGCGGGGTTGATTAACGCCCCGCTGCCATAGCTCCCTGCCGCGACACCCGTTCCGCCCATTGCGTCGCTACGCGCTTCCGTCCAGGTATTGGCTGCTCCCGCCTGATTTGCCATAAAAAAGGAGACAGCGATGCTAACCATCGAAAATTTAAAATGTTTTTTCACAGTGTGCTCGTAAATAGTTTGTTATTAGTTAACCCTGTCTGTTATCACCCAAACAGGAACGAACTATTGCTGTGAATAAGTGCAAAAAGACCCGCTATTTCCTTAAGTTAAATTCCATCCCGGCCTGTTGTAATATGTGACGACCATCAATATTTATAGAAGAGGAAATTATTTTCGCCCAGGTTTTCCATCGTGCGGCCCAAAAAACTGAGGCGGATGATCGACCCAGCGGTCTTCGCGCGTCGCGGCATACACCGGATTGAGCGGATAGTAGATACGGTTATGTTTTTTATTGGCCTCACCCACCACCAGTAAGCGCACCTCTTCATCGGTATTGTTGATAAAGGTGTGACACACGCCCGTCCCGGCTGGAAATCCCACGCTGTCTCCGGGTTCGAGCTTCCATAAATAGCCATTGATCCAGGCCTCAGGGTAACCCTCCAGAACGTAAACAAACTCCTCTTCGTCGCTTTCCGCATGCGGATAAGACGTACGGCGTCCGGGTGGCAGCCGTTCATGGTGAATGCCAATGCGGCCGAGACCCAACCTGCGGGCCAGCGGCGCGCCAACAGAAAAACGTTCGTTGCTGTCAGGATACGTTGCGTCATCAGCGCCTTCCACGTCCCGCCAGTGCCGAATACAGTCAGGTCTTTTCATTTTGCGATCTCCTGATTTACGATGCGTCAGGTATAGCACAGCCTGGCGGATCTCGGTGTTTTTAGCAGAACATGATAAAGTGAGAGTTTTCACCCCTTACCACATCCGAGGTGCCCGATGGACAAGTCCACAAAAGAGCTGTTAGCGCAAGCTGAAAAGCTGTGCGCGCAACGCAATGTGCGCCTGACCCCGCAGCGCCTTGAGGTACTGCGTCTGATGAGCCTGCAACAGGGCGCCATCAGCGCCTACGATCTGCTCGATCTGCTGCGTGAAAGCGAGCCGCAGGCAAAACCGCCGACCGTTTATCGGGCGCTGGATTTTCTGCTGGAGCAAGGATTTGTGCATAAAGTGGAATCAACAAACAGCTATGTGCTGTGCCATCTTTTTGACCAGCCAACTCACACGTCCGCCATGTTTATCTGCGATCGCTGTGGTGGGGTGAAGGAAGAGTGTGCGGAAGGTGTGGAAGATATTATGCATACGCTGGCAGCCAGAATGGGCTTTGCGCTGCGACATAACGTGATTGAAGCCCACGGCTTATGTTCTGCCTGCGTGGAGGTGGAGTCATGCCGTCATCAGGATGACTGTCAGCACGATCACTCTATCCTGGTGAAGAAAAAGCCGCGTTAAAGCCAAAGAAAAAGGCGGCTCAGGGCCGCCCTTGGGGATAGTACCGGTTACCAGCGGTAGTCGTTACGGGTTTCCCAGTCTTTGACTTCGTTTTCCGCCTGATCTTTTTCGTAACCGTAGCGCTCCTGGATTTTACCTACCAGCTGATCGCGCTTACCTTCAATGACGGTCATATCGTCATCTGTCAGCTTACCCCACTGTTCTTTCGCTTTACCTTTGAATTGCTTCCAGTTGCCGCCGATTTCGTCTTTATTCATAATCGTGTCCTCGTGTTAAGCGTCTATGAGTATCGCCCGCTACGTTCTTTTCTGCTGGACGTGATTATTATTGTAGTTAAGGATTCGGTAGTTGTTTTTATATTCGGAATCTTTAACCGTTACGATATATCGTGCGGGGCTGGAAACCAGGTATTGTTTCGCCAGTGACGATGCCAGATAACGGCCAGCGAAAGGCCACGCAGTGAGAGAAACACCGCCAGCGCCAGCCACAGACCATGATTGCCGAGATACGGCAGGGTCAGCAGCGTCAGGCCAAACCCCGCCGCCGCGACGGCCATGCTGTTGCGCATCTCCGCCCCTCGCGTCGCACCAATAAACATGCCGTCCAGCAAATAGCACCACACACCCACCACCGGTAATACTACCTGCCAGAGGATGTAGCGATCGGCCAGCTCACGTAGCGCGGGCAACGAGGTGAGTAGTGCGACAATATGCCCACCAAAACAGGCGTATACCAGAGCAAAGGCCAGCGCCGCCAGACCCGCCTGACGACAGGCAGCACGCCAGACTTCACGTAACTGGCCGCTTTCACGCGCGCCATAGGCCTGCCCTGAATGCGCCTCGACGGCGTAAGCAAAACCATCCAGCGCGTAAGCGGTAAAGGTCAGTAACGTCATGAGCACTGCGTTGACGGCAACGATCTCAGGCCCAAGACGCGCACCAAAAACGGTTAAGGCGCCAAAGCAGAGTTGCAGCAGGAGAGAACGGAGCATGATGTCGCGATTAAGCGCCAGCAGCTTACGAATGTTGCCGCGCCAGGCCGATTTCAGCAGATCCAGGGTGATACCGCGCATCGCCAGCACGCGCCAGACCATCCCCAAACCGATCAGCAGCGTACCGTACTCGGCAATTGCCGTGGCCAGCGCCGCGCCCCGGACGTTCATGTGCAGCCCCATCACCAGCCACAGATCGAGCATAACGTTAAGCAGGTTGCCTACCACCAGCAGGATCACCGGCGCGCGGGCGTACTGCACGCCCAGCAGCCAGCCCAGCAGGACCAGGTTTGCCAGTGAAGCGGGCGCGCTGAGCCAGCGAATTTCGAGGAACCGCCGGGCCTGTTCCAGTACGGCATCGCTGCCGCCCACAATATGGAGCGCAAGATCAATCAGCGGCGTACGCAACAGAACAATTAACGCGCCAGCACCGAATGCCAGAATAAGCGGCTGAACCAGCGCACGCGCCAGACGCAGGGGATCTTTTGCACCATACGCCTGAGCAGTCAGGCCTGTCGTACTCATGCGCAGAAAAAGCAGCAGCATAAAGAGGAAGCTGGTCGCCGTTGCGCCGATCGCGACGCCGCCGAGATAAATCGGCGAATCGAGATGCCCGATAACCGCCGTATCCACCAGCCCAAGCAGAGGAACGGTAATATTGGAAAAAATCATCGGTAGCGCAAGACGCCACAACGCCTTATCGGCAGAAGTTAGCAATGCCATGGAAATTACCGGAATCAGAAAACAGGCCAGGCTGTAGAGGAACTACAGCCTGTCAGGAAGAGATTACAGCCATTCACCGTTGCGGATAACGCCGACCGCCAGCCCTTCAATAGAGAAGCTCTGCTCGCGGAGATCCACCACAATCGGGGAGAATTCATTATTTTCAGGCAGAAGCTGCACAGTATTGCCTTGTTTTTTCAGGCGCTTAACCGTCACTTCATCATCAATGCGCGCCACCACGACTTGCCCGTTACGCACGTCCTGCGTTTTGTGTACCGCCAGCAGATCGCCATCCAGAATACCGATATCTTTCATGGACATTCCGCTAACGCGCAGCAGGAAATCGGCGCTCGGCTTGAACATGCCTGGATCAACCTGATAGTGCCCTTCGATGTGCTGCTGCGCCAGCAGAGGTTCACCTGCCGCTACGCGACCCACCAGCGGAATACCGCTCTCTTCTTCCACCAGCAGACGAATACCGCGTGAGGCGCCGGAAACAATCTCAATCACGCCCTTACGCGCCAGCGCTTTAAGGTGCTCTTCGGCAGCATTAGGAGAACGGAAGCCCAGACGCTGCGCAATTTCTGCACGCGTGGGTGGCATACCCGTCTGGCCGATATGATCCCGAATGAGATCAAACACCTCTTGCTGCCTGGTCGTTAACGCTTTCATACCGCCCCCTGGGTGTATATACAGTTATGCTGTGAGTATATACAGTCAAAGGCGATTTTGGAACCAAAAACTGCACAAAAAACCAGGGACTTAATTATTCCTCGAGGCTCATCGGAAATGCGACCAAAGCAGCGTGACCCAGGTGATCGCCGCAGTGATAATCGCCAGCAGTACGGCAGCGGAACCCATGTCTTTCGCCCGGCCAGACAATTCATGGAATTCCGACCCGATTCGGTCAACAACGGCCTCAATAGCGCTATTAAGAATTTCCACTATCATCACCAGAAGGACAGATCCGATGAGTAGTACGCGGGTGATAGCATCAACATCAAGGAAGCAGGCGATGACAACGGCAACGATTGCAGCAACCGCCTCCTGGCGGAAAGCGGCTTCATTAACCCATGCAGCGCGGAAACCTTTCCATGAATAACCGGCAGCTTTGATGATTCGAGTTAACCCAGTGGTATTATTGGCCATTAAAAGAACCTTTTATGATAAATAGCGTCTGTAACTAAAGCCGCAGCGCGTTTTGCTGCAACCTGAAGTATGACGGGTAACAACAGAAATTTTGCGCGCTTTCTGTTATCCTTGCGCCGCAATTGCATTATTAACCAGAGGCTTTACATCGTTTATGTCCGGCTGGCCACGAATTTACTACAAATTACTTAATTTACCATTAAGCGTCCTGGTAAAAAGTAAGTCTATCCCAGAAGAACCTGCGCTGGAATTAGGGCTCGATACGTCGCGCCCTATTATGTACGTTTTGCCTTATAACTCGAAGGCAGACCTGCTGACGCTTCGCGCTCAATGTCTGGCGCACGATTTACCTGACCCACTTGAACCGCTGGAAGTCGACGGTACGCTGCTGCCACGCTACGTGTTCATCCATGGCGGGCCGCGCGTGTTCACCTATTACACGCCGAAAGAAGAGTCCATTAAGCTGTTCCATGATTACCTCGATCTGCACCGCAGCAACCCCGATCTGGACGTGCAGATGGTGCCGGTGTCGGTGATGTTTGGCCGTCGTCCGGGGCGCGAAAAAGGGGAAGAGAACCCGCCGCTGCGTATGCTCAACGGCATTCAGAAGTTTTTCGCCGTCTCCTGGCTGGGACGCGACAGTTTTGTCCGCTTCTCACCTTCCGTTTCACTGCGCCGCATGGCGGATGAACACGGCACTGACAAAATCATTGCGCAAAAGCTGGCGCGCGTTGCGCGTATGCACTTTGCACGTCAGCGTCTGGCGGCCGTTGGACCACGTCTCCCGGCACGTCAGGATCTGTTCAACAAGCTGCTGGCTTCCAAAGCGATTGCCCGTGCCGTAGAAGACGAAGCGCGCAGCAAGAAAATTTCGCACGAGAAAGCGCAGCAGAACGCAATCGCGCTGATGGAAGAGATCGCCGCGAACTTCTCCTACGAGATGATTCGCCTCTCTGACCGTATCCTCGGCTTCACGTGGAACCGCCTCTATCAGGGGATTAACGTCCACAACGCCGAACGCGTGCGTCAGTTAGCGCACGACGGCCACGAGATTGTCTATGTGCCCTGCCACCGCAGCCACATGGACTACTTGTTGCTCTCTTACGTGCTCTATCACCAGGGGTTGGTGCCACCGCATATTGCTGCCGGTATCAACCTGAACTTCTGGCCAGCAGGCCCGATTTTCCGCCGTCTGGGTGCGTTCTTCATTCGTCGTACCTTTAAAGGTAACAAGCTTTACTCCACCGTCTTCAGGGAGTATCTGGGCGAGCTGTTCAGCCGCGGTTATTCTGTGGAGTACTTTGTTGAAGGCGGTCGCTCGCGTACCGGTCGTCTGCTCGATCCAAAGACCGGCACGCTGTCGATGACCATTCAGGCCATGCTGCGTGGCGGTACCCGTCCTATCACGCTGGTGCCGATTTACATCGGTTATGAACACGTGATGGAAGTGGGCACCTACGCGAAAGAGCTGCGCGGTGCGACTAAAGAGAAAGAGAGTCTGCCGCAGATGCTGCGTGGGCTGAGTAAATTGCGCAACCTCGGCCAGGGATACGTGAACTTTGGCGAGCCCCTGCCGCTGATGACATATCTGAACCATCATGTTCCGGAGTGGCGCGAGTCTATCGATCCTATCGAAGCGGTACGTCCGGCCTGGCTGACGCCAACGGTCAACGGCATTGCATCCGAGCTGATGGTACGCATCAACAATGCTGGTGCGGCAAACGCCATGAACCTGTGTTGTACTGCGCTTCTGGCCTCTCGCCAGCGTTCACTGACCCGCGAACAGCTGACCGAGCAGATTGACTGCTACCTGGATATCATGCGCAACGTGCCGTATTCCGTGGATTCGACCGTGCCGTCTGCCACCGCCAGCGAGCTGATCGATCACGCGTTGCAGATGAACAAGTTCGAAGTCGAGAAAGATACGATTGGTGACATCATCATTCTGCCGCGCGAGCAGGCCGTGCTGATGACCTACTACCGTAATAACATCACGCACATGCTGATGCTGCCGTCGCTGATGGCGGCCATTATTACCCAGCACCGCCGTATTTCGCGTCAGGAGCTGCTGCGCCATATTCAGGCCATCTACCCGATGCTGAAAGCGGAGCTGTTCCTGCGCTGGAGTAAGGATGAACTGGCGGCAGAGCTCGATAAAATGACGGCAGAGATGCATCGTCAGGGGCTGATTACCATCAGTGATGATGAACTGCATATCAATCCGTCACGTTCACGTACCTTGCAGCTCCTGGCTTCCGGTGCGCGTGAGACGTTGCAGCGCTACGCCATTACCTTCTGGTTGCTGAGTGCAAATCCGTCCATCAACCGCGGTACGCTGGAAAAAGAGAGCCGGACGCTGGCCCAGCGCCTCTCCGTTCTGCATGGCATTAACGCCCCGGAATTCTTCGACAAAGCGGTATTCAGCTCCCTGGTGCTGACGCTGCGCGACGAAGGGTACATTAGCGATACGGGCGATGCCGAGCCGGAAGAGACGATGAAGGTTTACCAGATGCTGGCAGAGCTGATTACCGCGGATGTGCGTTTAACGATTGAGAGTTCGACGCAGGGCGAATGATGCTAAAGCCGGGTGACGCTAACGCTTACCCGGTCTACATGTTCCGCTAAATCGTAGGCCGGGTAAGGCGAAGCCGCCACCCGGCTTTTTTATGACCAGTAACTCATCGCCAGGCCCAGAAACAGCACCAGCCCGACGTAGTTATTATTCAGAAACGCTTTAAAGCAGGCTTCACGCTCGCGCTTCGCGATCAGCTTCTGCTGATACGCAAACAGCAGCCCCGCCACCAGTACGGACCAGTAAAACTCCCAGTTCAGCCCGTTCAGGCGACCAATCGCCACCATCAGCGCCAGCACCGCCACCTGTAATATGCCGATGATCAGCTTGTCGTGACGACCAAACAGGATCGCCGTCGATTTGATGCCAATCTTGAGATCGTCATCGCGATCGACCATCGCGTATTGGGTATCGTACGCAACGGCCCAGAGAATATTCGCCAGGAACATCAGCCAGCAGCTGAGCGGAACGGACTCGCTGACCGCGGCAAACGCCATGGGAATCGACCAGCCAAATGCCGCACCCAATACCACCTGCGGCAGATGGGTGTATCGCTTCATGAACGGGTAAACCCAGGCCAGCGCCAGAGCCGCAACGGACAGTAGAATGGTCATGGTGTTAAGGGTTAACACCAGCATGAAAGAGAGAAGCACCAGCACCACAAACAGAATGCGCGCCTCTTTCCCGGTCACCTGACCGCTCGGCAGAGGACGATTCGCGGTGCGCTTAACATGTCCATCAAATTTCCGGTCAGCATAGTCGTTGACCACACAACCCGCAGCGCGCATCAGCCAGACACCCGCCACAAACACCGCCAGGATCCACAGCGGCGGCACGCCCGGCGTGGCAACCCACAGCGCCCATAAGGTCGGCCACAGTAGCAGCAGCGCGCCAATGGGTTTATCAGTACGCATCAGGCGGTGATAGGCCAGCAGCTTATTCTGCGTCAGACTCCACTCCATTTTCTCTCCCTCTTAGTACAACGGCGATGCAGGCAAAAAGAGTTCCGTCAGTATTAACGGCTTGCCACTCAAACGAAGGCGGGAACGGCGCCCCCACAAATCGGCATCGCAACCAATTTCAATAAAATCACGGGTCAGTTCAGACGAGGTGAACAGATAGCGCCCCAGGGGCGTTTTGCCGAGGCGTTGCAATGCCAGCTCCGGCCCGGAAAGTGTAGACTCAGGAACCACCGTCCGCCCGGCAAGCCACGGCTCGCCATCCGCACAGAGTAAAATTTCACGCAGCCAGTAGCGTTCTTCCTGCGGCAGCAGCGGCAGCTCGCTGGCAATCTCCGCAGGCGAGACAAACCCTTCCTGAATCATCGTCACCGTGACCGTTTTACCCTGTTGCTCAAAACGTTTTGTCATGGAATCTTCCAGCAGCAGCCAGTCCAGCTGTTCCGGGTCAAGCGCAGGGATGTGGTCGAAATAGCGTAGCGCACGCAGCTGCGTGAGCGCGGGGTGTGACATGCCAGACTCTCCGATACATAACGTAAAAGCATTGTATCGCAGATTGGCAAAATGAGGACGGACAAACAGAATTTAACGATCACTATCGCAACAATGGTGCAACTTAGCCAAAAAAAGTGCGCCCGCGAAGGCGCACCAAACGACTAACAAAATCAGCACTGTGGGGAGACGGTTACCCCTTGCCTTTTACACTGCTGATAAAGGTGGAACGGGCAGTGGTTGAACCTAAACGCTCGGCTTCATCAAGCAGTTTCAGCGCTTTATCGACATCGCCGTTTTTAACTGCCTGCTTGATGGCGTTGTTAAAGTACGTTTCAGTATCGTTAAGCACCGGCTCGGCTTTTTTCGCCGGGGCCGGAGCCGCGGCCGGTGTTGCGGCTGGCGCGGCATACACAGGCGCGGCAGTATTACCCACCGTTACCGGCCCCGGGCCAGATGAGCCAAACAGCGGGCCTACGAGTACGCTGGAGGCGCTGTTGGTGGAGACTTTCAGCTTGATCAGGCCGTCGGTAGTATGGCGAGCATGCGGATCCGGGATATCCGGGACAGCGTTACCGGTGCCTTTTGCGTAGGCTTTCGCCGGATCAACCAGCTTCGTTGTCTGTTGCAGATCTTTTTCAGTCGTGAACACCAGGACATAAATCTTCTGCTGACCCAGGGCTGGCGTCAGGCGCATAACGCCTTCCAGCCGATCGGCACTCATGACGCCAGGCTCCTGATAGCTGAAATAGTCGCTTGGGAAGAATGCGGATGGCGTCATGCTCTGATCGAGGATCAGCACGTTAGGCGCGAAGACGCTGGTCTGTTTATTGACTTCACTGGTTAACGTCAGGGTCAGCTCGCCGATATTCGCCGGCACGCTGAAAGCCGCAACCGGACCGCTGATACCCGGCACGTTCAGCGACTGACCGCCAGCGGCAAGCTGCGTGGTTTGAGTTTTCGACTGATCAACTGGCGTCCACACCAGTTGCTGAAGAGCCGCAGCCGGAATAGCTGGCGCAGCACTGGTATTTTGAGGAACAAAATTCACATCTGCATAGGTGAGCGCAGGCGCACAGGCCAACAGCCCCGCAGAGAGGCACAGCGCGACGAGACTTTTCTTCATTTTCATTGTTATTACCTCTGATAGCGTGAGCACTGCGGTGGCCAGGCAATAGCGCGCAGCACCCTAAGGAGAGAGGGGCTTACGCCCCTCTTTTCAGGTCATTACGTCAGGCTCGACGAATTACCACCAGATTTCCATCTGGGCGCCGAAGGTCCACTCATCGTTGTCGCCACGGCTGAAGGTTTTCGCGGAGGTGTCGCTATACGCTACGCCAGAGGTGTAACCTGCACCTGAGTCGTTGTTTGCATAGCCCCATTTCTCATCCCACTTCGCGTAGGTTGCGAAGACACGGATAGCCGGACGGGACCAGATGCTGTCGCCTGCCTGCCATTGCTGTGCCAGGGTGATTTTGTACTGGCTGTTTTTGTCGTCAGTTTTCTGAGACTTAACGTTGTCGTAGCCCACTTCCAGCAAGGTGCTCATGATCGGCGTCCATTTGAACATTGGACGAACACCCACGGTCCACCACTCGGTACCGTTGTTGTTGTCACGATCGATGTTCTGGTACATACCGACGTACATCAGGTCCCAACGGTCTGCCAGGGTGATTGCACCGTGGTCCAGCACGCGCCACATAGAGCCGTCGTTATCGATGCTGCCGCCCTGTGGAATACCTTTACCGTTAGAGGTCATGGAATTCGTACCGTATTGCAGTACGAACTTGTTGAATCCTTTCATCATGCTCTGGGTGTGTTCAGCGGTGAACAGCCAGCCATCTTTAGAGGCGCCAGGTTGCAGATAGTAGTCGTCAGGAATGTTGGTATGACCGTAGTCAACGCCCAGCTCCAGCGTACCGCCCGGGTTGGTTTCCAGACCGGCTAAACGGACGTCGAAGACATCGTTTGGTACCACGTTGTCATAAATACGGTCGCCGTTCGCATCACGATCGGCGAAGGTTGCAGAACCGCCGGACTCAGAAGAACGGGTCGCTGCCAGAGAGAGTTTACCAAAGCCCAGATCGATGTTTTCAATACCGGCACCAGGACCAGAGATATCCCAGTAGTAGAAGTCGATCATGTGTACGTCATGACGCTGATAGAAGCGCTTACCGGCCCAGATGGTAGAGCCTGGCAGCCATTCAATCAGGTTTTTACCCTGCACGTTAGCTTCACGGAAGGCCGGGCTGGTGGATTCCCAGTCATTCTGTTGAGAAACGGAGTACGCTACGTTGGTGTCGAAATAGAAGCTCTTGTCGCCTTCTTTCCACACTTCCTGGCCCAGTTTCAGTTCGGCGTAGGTTTCACATTCGTTACCGAGACGGTATTTACTTTGTGCGCCTGTTGCCTGGAAACATTGTTGTTCACCGCCACTTCCGGTCCAGCCAATGCCGGAACGAGCATAACCTTTAAAGTCTACGGCGCCCGCCTGGGCAGACAGGATGCCTGCCGCAATGGCGACAGCCAGAGGGACTTTGCGCAGAGTAATCATTATTCTATCTCCTGAGATCATTGCTTTTCTTTGTAATTGGAATGCTTAAACGCCTGGCTCTTTGTGCAACCGACGACATGCAGTGCCATCCTCACGGAACAGATGGCAACGCTCTGGCGGCAAACCGATAGCGAATGTGGCACCCTCTTCTACCAACACCACGTCATTCTGGCGGTAGACCAGGTTCTGACGGATGGCGGGGATCTGGATATGAATCTGTGTTTCGTGACCAAGCTGTTCGACGACCTGAACTTCACCTTCCAGCGTCACATCCGCAATGTGGCTTGGCAGTAGATGCTCAGGACGGATACCGAGGGACATATTGGCCCCCACCTGTACGTTGGCGCTGTCGACCGGCAGCCAGACTTGCTGACGGTTTGGCAGCTCCACCTGTACCTGTTCGATTGCCGTCGCGGTCACTTTTACGGGCAGGAAGTTCATCTTTGGCGAGCCAATAAAGCCCGCAACAAAGCGGTCTGCCGGGTAGTGATACAGCTCCAGCGGTTTGCCCACCTGCGCCACGCGACCGGCATCCAGCACCACGATTTTGTCGGCCAGCGTCATCGCTTCGACCTGATCGTGGGTGACGTAAATCATCGTGCGTCCAAGGCGTTTGTGCAGACGGGAGATTTCGATACGCATCTGGACGCGCAGGGCGGCATCCAGGTTAGAGAGAGGTTCATCGAGCAGGAACACGCGCGGCTCGGCCACCAGCGTACGGCCGATCGCCACACGCTGACGCTGACCGCCGGAGAGCGCCTTCGGTTTACGCTCCAGCAGATGTGCCAGCTGAAGCACTTCCGCCACCTGGGTGACGCGCTGGTTAATGGTCTCTTTTTTCGCGCCGGCCAGCTTCAGGCCAAAGGACATGTTCTCGGCAACGGAAAGATGCGGATAAAGCGCATAAGACTGGAACACCATGCCCACGCCGCGTTCAGCTGGCGGGATGTCGTTCATTCGGGTATCACCAATAAATAAATCGCCCCTGGTGATGGTTTCAAGACCGGCAATCATACGCAGCAGAGTCGATTTACCACAGCCTGATGGACCCACGAACACCACAAATTCACCTTCGTGGATGTCCAGATTGATGTCTTTTGACACCACTACGTCGCCCCAGGCTTTCGTTACATTACGCAGCTGTACGCTCGCCATGCCCTTCTCCCTTCGTTACAACCTGTCACCGACAGAAACATTCAAGATAAGTTCACTATGCGTGTTCCATTACTTTCGTGAATCCTCCACCCCCCGGCTTTTTTATGGGGGAGGAGGCGGGAGGATGAGAGAGCAGGCTCTGCGACCGCAGCTGAGGGGCCGAGGCGAAAATCGTGAAGCGGCCTGCAAAATTCAGTGGGTTTTTATGTGCGCCAGCACTCATAACTTAAATTTATGTTACAGGGATCACACAAACAGGGGGTGGGGCGTAGGGACTGGGAGGATGGAAAGAGGATGTCAAATAAGGAGACTGAGTCACGTTGAACCACCTTATGTATCCACGAGCACATCACCAATAAAGGATGGCAGATATGAAGATCAAGACTGGCGCACGCGTTTTCGCATTGTCCGCCCTCGCAGCAATGATGATTTCCGCACCGGCTCTCGCCAAAATTGAAGAAGGTAAGCTGGTTATCTGGATTAACGGCGACAAGGGCTATAACGGTCTGGCCGAAGTGGGCAAAAAATTTGAGAAAGACACCGGTATCAAAGTCACCGTAGAGCACCCGGACAAACTGGAAGAGAAGTTCCCGCAGGTTGCGGCAACGGGCGATGGTCCGGACATTATCTTCTGGGCGCATGACCGTTTCGGGGGCTACGCGCAGTCTGGCCTGCTGGCAGAAGTTACGCCAGACAAAGCCTTCCAGGACAAACTGTTCCCGTTCACCTGGGACGCCGTTCGCTATAACGGCAAGCTGATCGCTTACCCAATCGCGGTTGAAGCCCTGTCACTGATTTACAACAAAGACCTGGTGCCAAACCCACCGAAAACCTGGGAAGAGATCCCTGCTCTGGATAAAGAGCTGAAGGCGAAGGGTAAATCCGCTCTGATGTTCAACCTGCAAGAACCGTATTTCACCTGGCCGCTGATTGCTGCCGACGGCGGCTACGCGTTCAAGTTTGAAAACGGCAAATATGACGTGAAAGACGTGGGCGTGGACAGTGCGGGCGCGAAAAAAGGTCTGACCTTTCTGGTTGACCTGATTAAGAACAAACACATGAACGCGGATACGGACTACTCCATCGCGGAAGCGGCTTTCAACAAAGGCGAAACCGCGATGACCATCAACGGTCCGTGGGCCTGGACCAACATCGACAAGAGCAAAATCAACTACGGCGTGACCCTGCTGCCAACCTTCAACGGCAAACCGTCTAAACCGTTCGTGGGCGTGCTGAGCGCAGGCATCAACGCCGCCAGCCCGAACAAAGAGCTGGCGAAAGAGTTCCTCGAAAACTACCTGCTGACCGATCAGGGTCTGGATGAAGTGAACAAGGACAAACCGCTGGGCGCCGTTGCGCTGAAATCCTTCCAGGATCAGCTGGCGAAAGATCCACGTATTGCGGCCACCATGGATAACGCCCAGAAAGGCGAAATCATGCCGAACATCCCTCAGATGGCTGCATTCTGGTACGCCACCCGTACCGCCGTCATCAACGCTGCAAGCGGTCGCCAGACTGTCGATGCCGCGCTGAAAGATGCTCAGGGTCGTATTACTAAGTAAGTCTGAAAAACGGCGGGTGGCGCATGCGCTTACCCGCCCTACGACTACGGCACGATCCGTAGGTCAGGTAAGCGCAGCGCCACCTGACGATAAGTTTCCACCGTTGTAGAGGAAGAACCCCATGGATGTCATTAAAAAGAAACACTGGTGGCAAAGCGACGCACTGAAGTGGTCAGTGATAGGTCTGCTGTGTCTGCTGGTGGGTTACCTTGTTGTTTTAATGTACGTGCAAGGGGAATACCTATTCGCCATCATGACGCTGATTTTAAGCTCGGTTGGCCTGTATATTTTCGCCAACCGTAAAGCGTATGCCTGGCGCTATGTTTACCCGGGCGTTGCCGGGATGGGGCTGTTTGTCCTCTTTCCGCTGATCTGCACCATCGCGATTGCCTTTACCAACTACAGCAGCACCAACCAGCTCGCGCAGGAGCGTGCCACCCAGGTGCTTCTGGACCGTTCTTATCAGGCGGGTAAAACCTTTAACTTCGGCCTGTATCCTGCGGGTGATGAGTGGAAGTTAGCGCTCACTGACGGTGAGAGCGGCAAAACCTATCTTTCCGACGCGTTCAAATTTGGCGGTGAGCAGAAGCTGACCTTAAAAGAGGCTGCGGCCCTGCCGGAAGGTGAACGTGCCAACCTGCGTATCATCACCCAGAATCGCCAGGCACTGACTCAGCTCACCGCCGTACTGCCAGACGAAAGCAAAGTGATCATGAGCTCGCTGCGCCAGTTCTCCGGCACCCAACCGCTCTATACCCTGGCGGATGACGGCACGCTGACCAACAACCAGAGCGGCGTGAAGTACCGCCCGAACAACGATATCGGTTTCTATCAGTCTGTGAATGCCGACGGCAGCTGGGGGGATGACAAACTCAGCCCGGGCTATACCGTCACCATCGGCTGGGACAACTTTACCCGCGTGTTTACCGACGAAGGCATCCAGAAACCGTTCTTCGCCATCTTCGTCTGGACGGTGGTCTTCTCGGTGCTGACCGTGATCCTGACCGTGGCCGTGGGCATGGTGCTGGCCTGCCTCGTGCAGTGGGAGTCCCTGAAGGGCAAAGCGATTTACCGCGTGCTGCTGATTCTGCCGTACGCCGTGCCGTCGTTCATCTCGATTCTGATTTTCAAAGGGCTGTTTAACCAGAGCTTCGGTGAAATCAACATGATGCTGAGCGCGCTGTTCGGTATCAAACCGGCCTGGTTCAGCGACCCGACCACCGCCCGCTCGATGATTATCATCGTGAACACCTGGCTGGGCTATCCGTACATGATGATCCTGTGCATGGGGCTGCTGAAGGCCATCCCGGACGACCTTTACGAAGCCTCGGCGATGGACGGCGCGGGTCCGTTCCAGAACTTCTTCAAAATTACCCTGCCGCTGCTCATTAAGCCGCTGACGCCGCTGATGATCGCCAGCTTCGCCTTTAACTTTAACAACTTCGTGCTGATTCAGCTGTTGACTAACGGTGGCCCGGACCGTCTCGGCACCACCACGCCGGCAGGCTATACCGACCTGCTCGTGAGCTACACCTACCGCATCGCCTTCGAGGGCGGCGGCGGTCAGGACTTCGGCCTGGCGGCGGCGATTGCCACCCTGATCTTCCTGCTGGTGGGCGCCCTGGCGATTGTGAACCTGAAAGCCACACGTATGAAATTTGACTAAGGAGGGCACTGAACATGGCAATGGTACAACCCAAATCTCAGAAACTGCGCCTCCTCGCGACGCACTTAGGCCTGCTGATTTTCATCGCGGCGATCATGTTCCCGCTGCTGATGGTTATCGCCATCTCCCTGCGTTCGGGGAACTTCGCCACCGGGAGCCTGATCCCGGACGAAATCTCCTGGGAGCACTGGAAGCTCGCGCTGGGCTTCAGCGTGGAACACGCGGATGGCCGCGTCACGCCGCCGCCGTTCCCGGTGCTGCTGTGGCTGTGGAACTCGGTGAAGGTGGCAACCATCACAGCCATCGGCATCGTGACGCTCTCCACCACCTGTGCTTACGCCTTCGCCCGTATGCGTTTTCCGGGCAAAGCGACCCTGCTGAAAGGGATGCTGATTTTCCAGATGTTCCCGGCCGTACTGTCGCTGGTGGCGTTATATGCCTTGTTTGACCGTCTGGGCCAGTACGTGCCGTTCATCGGCCTGAACACTCACGGCGGCGTGATCTTCGCCTATCTCGGCGGCATCGCCCTGCATGTGTGGACCATCAAGGGCTATTTCGAAACCATCGACGGCTCGCTGGAAGAAGCGGCAGCGCTGGATGGCGCAACCCCGTGGCAGGCGTTCCGCCTGGTGCTGCTGCCGCTGTCGGTGCCGATTCTGGCGGTGGTGTTTATCCTGTCGTTTATCGCCGCCATCACCGAAGTACCGGTCGCCTCTCTGTTACTGCGCGATGTAAACAGCTACACCCTGGCCGTCGGTA
The DNA here is from genome assembly GCF_049238425.1 of Enterobacter cloacae complex sp. IR5401. NCBI lineage: Bacteria > Pseudomonadati > Pseudomonadota > Gammaproteobacteria > Enterobacterales > Enterobacteriaceae > Enterobacter > Enterobacter cloacae complex sp. IR5401. The sequence continues at coordinate 80,016 of NZ_JBMKHN010000016.1, forward strand.
TGCAGCAGTATCTCAACCCGCAAAACTACCTGTGGGGCGACTTTGCCGCGGCGGCCGTCCTCTCTGCCATCCCGATTACCGTGGTGTTCCTGCTGGCCCAGCGCTGGCTGGTCAACGGCCTGACGGCGGGCGGTGTGAAAGGTTAAGTTTCATTTGTTATGCCACTGCAACCCTCAACTTTAGACGTATTGTATTGAACCAACTTGTGACTGTTGTTAGGCGCTCTTCGGAGCGCCCTTTTTTTATTCGCGTTTTAGCCGCTTTGAGTTGCACAGCCAGAGGGTGATCACCAGCAGCAGGATCGCCGCCGAGTAGATCAGCACGTCGAGCGGGGATTTATGATCGACGATGATCAGCCGCACAATGGCGGTGATGCCAATGTAGACAAAATAGCGCAGCGGGAAGTGAAAGCCGGACTGAAAGTACTTCACAATCAGGGCGATAAATTCAAAGTAGAGAAAGTAGACCACCAGGCCTTCCACCAGTGCGTATTTGCTGGTTTGCTCAGGAGCGAAGAGCACATCCGCCAGATGCACCGTCTCTTTACCCAGAAAAACGACCAGGATCAGGCCAAGGCTCAGCAGACCGAGGTTCAGTACGGTCTGGAGTATCGTTGAGATAAACTCAACGCGCGGACGAGTCAGGGATGTCATACAGCACCTCATTCTCCAGGGCGAGGTTCCTGTATAACGCAAAAATGTGACGGGGATCTATATTTTTTGTTTATGTTTGGCGCATTCGCCCGGTGGCGCTGCGCTTACCGGGCCTACAAAAACCGTAGGCCGGGCAAACGCAGTGCCGCCCGGCGTGAAGCATCAGCGGAAGTTAATGTTCTTATCGCTGGTCATATCATACAGCTGGAATTTACGTCCAAGCTGCTGACCGCCGTCGCGCGTCAGCGGCGTCCAGCCCACTGCCGCACGGCTGCGGGTTGGGCCTGATGAGAACAGATCCAGCGGAATCGACACGTACACCCCTTTGGTGAAGTCCCCTTCCCCGTACTCGTCTGGCGAAACGTTGGTGATGGTGGCATAGCCGCCCACCACAACGCCGCTGTCAAAGTGTTTGGAGATATCCAGCGTGCCGCCCTTATCGCCCGCCAGATACTGGCCGACGCTGGCTTTTACCAGCACGTCCTGCGCGAATGACGGCGTCCAGTAGGCGGTCAGGTGGCCGGTTTTGACGCTGTAGTCGGTGAACTTCATCATGTCCTGCGCGCTGCGCCAGTCACGCTGTTTCACGTAGTTGGCATCAACCCCAAACGCCCAGTTGCTGTCGACAGGACGATAAAGCACTTCTGCCCCGGCGCCGCCGAACATGGTTTCCAGATAGCCACCGTAAACCTGGCCGTAGAAGCCATTGCCGAAGTACTGGAAGTAGTTGGCCTGGAGGTTATTCACGTAGATATCGTTCTGCACGTATTCACGAACGCGGGTACGCACGCGCGGCAGTTTTGAATCGTTCGGCGGGTTGGTGTAGTTAAATTTGTCGTAGTTGTTGGCAATGTTGCCGAACAGACTACCGGTGGTCAACAGGTGGTCGGTCACCCACAGATCCGCCGTCGCCATCGCGCCCAGCTGATACATATAGAAGTTTTCCGGCCCACCCACGGACTGGTTCAGCACCGGATCGATATGGAAATCGAAGCGCGATTTATCGATATACCAGCCCTGCTCGGTGGTTTCCGGCACCACCGGCTCAACGCGTTTTTGCACCAGCTCGGTTTCATGCCCGAGCGGTTCGCCTTCAAGATGACGCTTAAGGCTGGCAACATCGGTTTCGGTGGTGACCTGCGGCAGATTCAGGCGGTTCTCCGTCACGCGGATCGTGCGGATCCCCTCCGGCAGATCGTTCATGACGATCCGGTTGGCGCGCTCGATCCCTTCGCGGGAGTCGCGGTATTTCACCTGCTCGCCGGTAACATACAGCGTATCGCCTTTGGTCTGGATCTTCGGATCCGCCAGGCCCGCGTTATATTTCAGCAGCGTCAGCTGGTTCGCTACCACGGTGTGCTGAATGATCGCATCCTGCGGCTCCGGCTGATATTTTGGCCGCGGGTTGTCATTATAGTGCGGCCGCATGTCGTTAAAGTTAGTGCGCAGGGTAAAGCCAAACATCAGGGTATTACCGCGCTCATAGCTGAGGTTAACGTCGGCCCAGTCGGTGACGCGGTAAATGGCGCCGACGTTAAACTTGCTCTTCTGCTCAATTTTGCCGGCAAAATCTTCGCTGTAGTTATTACCTTCGTACTCCAGCTTCAGGCGCAGCGGCTGCCATGGCGTTTGATACTCTACACCACCAAACAGCGAGGCCGGGCCGTGGAACATCTGGTCGCCGTTGATGGAGCCCGCTTTCTGGTAGCTGTTATCACGGTAGCAGTATTTATCACTGTAGGAGCAGAACGGATTTTTGACGTTGCCGCTGGTACCCAGATAGCCCCATCCCAGACCGAGTGAGAAATCAAACGGTCCCCAGGCTTTGCTGGCCACGATGTATTCCGCGTCAAACAGGCCGGTCCCGCCAATGTCTTTCGCACCAACGGAGACCTGCGGCATCCAGTAACTCTCTTCCCACAGACGCAGCTTCACGTCGAAGGCTTTGTCTTTGTAGGTCTGATCGCCGGAGAAAGCGTCTACGCTGCTGTACTGTTTTGTACGCACGTCGGTGTAGCGCAGCGTGGTCTCCAGCCAGGGGAACAGCTGTACGGACGCAGAGTAGTAACGGTACTGATCGTTATCGCGATAGTTAAGGCTGATTTCCCCCTCGCGGGCCATACGCGCGGTTGGGGTTTGCAGTAAGCCCACGCCGCCAAAATCGGACTGCGACGGGCCGATGGGTGCCGGATACGTTTCTGCATGACAGGCGGCACTCACGCACAGTGCAAGCATGCTGTAGAGATAGGTTTTTTTCATTATTCCGGTATCCGCTGTATCAGGGAGCGAAGGATATCGGCATTAAGCCCGTCATACGCTTTCGTCCAGAAATGGTCGGCAAAACCGACAAAAATGATGCTGCCCGGCATAGGTTCGATATGGCGTTTATTCCAGTAAGCCACCGGCGCTTTCTGCGTATGCCCGTCCGGATAGACCACCCAGGCATAGCTTTTATCCGCTCCGCTGAGCAGACTTTGCTCGTCGAGATAGCTCGCCACGTCCCGGCCCGGCGTAAACGGCTTTTTGCCAGGGCTGCTGAGAAGCCCCATCACGGTGACGGTGGAAGGCTGAGCCGGAAGCCACAGGGTATAGTCCCCTTCCAGCGACGGATTGCCGTTTTCCGCGACACGCACTTCGTCGGGATCGAGATTCACCTTCTGGCGCCCCGTCACCTTAACCGCCTGAAGCTGCTGACGCAGGCTAGTAATAGCCGCGGCATCGTCGGCATCTTCCTGTTGTGCCAGCCCGCTCAGTCGGGCGAGCAGCGCCTGATGTTTTTGTTCCGCTACAATCGTCGCCTGACGCTCGCTGATAACCGCCCCGGTCCACCAGCTTTTCGCCAGCCTCGGCTGCCCCACCAGATCGAGCAGATGCCCGGCATTGGTTAAGGTTTTAGGTTTTTCGCTGTCCGGGGTGTAGACCTGTACCGTTCCCGCAGACCACGCCAGCGGCGAGGCCAGGCTGGCGAGAAGCGCAATGTGGATGAACATTTTCATGATTTCGCCGCCTTGATCAGGGTGGTCTTCACCGGGAAGAAACCGGCACCGAGATACTGTAAGGACTGGCGGATTTGCCCCTCTTCGTCCACCCAGAAGCGGTTATGCCAGGTGGCCTGATCGGTTGTCACCTCTTCATCCAGCACGCGCACCTGCGTTTCGTCGCTGCCCACTTTGACACTATCCGTACCGTCCCAGCGGAAGGTGGAGCGGGCCGTGGCGTAGCGCACCTGTTTGTGCTCGGTCCAGCCCATCGTGCGCGTCCAGCTTGCGCCATCGACAATCTGATTCGGCTTGATGAGCGGATCTTCAGCCAGGTTGTTCACCTCAAGCAGGTTGTCGCCGCCGAGCAACGTTTTCACGATGCGGGAATGCTGCGTCACGATGGTGGCCTGATCCTGCGTCACCCATTTCTGCTGCCCGTTTTCATCGAAAGCGAGCACCACAAACAGTTGCGGACCATCGTTTAGCTGCATGTACTGGCTGGCATACGGCATGTTCTGAAGTTCGTCATCGGTCAGATGCACGCCCGGCGTGCCGAACATGCTGTCCCACAGTGAGTGGCCCAGCCCTTTGGTGGTAGCTGAGCACGCCTGCAACAGCAGGCAAATCAGGATGATTGCAGGTCGCTTCACGACTCTTCTCCGAAGGGGCGAAATAACCACACCGAAGTGTGGTTATGATTAAAACACCCGGTATTACTGGGTGCTGGTCGTCGTAGTGGTCGTGGTTCCGGTATTGGAGCCATCACCGCCACCGGTTGCCGCCAGCGCGACACCCACGGCTGAACTTACGGCGCTGGTGCTGGCTGCGGTAGAACTCCCCGCAGACGCAGACGTCGCTGCCGCCCCTGCTGCTTCCCCGACCTGGACCGGAGCTGCATAGACAGACGTCGCCGCAAGCGCAGATATGGCAAAAATGCCATACAGTACTTTCTTCATAACAATTTCCCTTCAATGAATGAATGGAGATTTGCCCGAAAAGAAATTCAGGCGGATTCGAGTATACACAACTAAAGCAGTGGGTTTACCGTGGGGGTAAATAGGGATGAGGTTTTCAGACTAATGGTTAAAAATGGAAGGAAAAAAGAATCAAGTAAATATATAATTAATATAAATCAATAAGTTATAATATAAGAACATTAAAGCATCACTCCGTATTTTCTTAAAATAAACCTCAGCAATTAACGGGGTTACCGTCTTTTTCGGATTAAACTCAGATTCAGAATTTGAGATAACTAACAGACATCAGGAATTATCCGATAAAAAAATGCCGGCATATCGCCGGCATTGTTCATGACATATTTATTACGCACGCCAGGCTTTATAACGGTTAATCAGACCATTGGTGGAGCTGTCGTGGCTGTCGATCGCTTTATCGTCACCCAGCTCTGGCAGAATGCGGTTTGCCAGCTGTTTGCCCAGCTCAACGCCCCACTGGTCAAAGGTGAAGATGTTCAGAATAGCGCCCTGAGTGAAGATTTTGTGCTCGTAGAGGGCAATCAGCGCCCCCAGGCTGAACGGCGTGATTTCGCGCAGCAGAATGGAGTTAGTTGGACGGTTGCCTTCGAACACTTTAAACGGCACCACGTGCTCCAGCGTTGCCGGATCTTTACCCTGATCACGGTACTCCTGCTCAACCACCTCGCGGGATTTACCGAACGCCAGCGCTTCGGTCTGGGCGAAGAAGTTAGACAGCAGCTTCGGATGGTGGTCGGACAGTGGGTTGTGCGTAATCGCCGGGGCGATGAAATCGCACGGTACCATTTTGGTGCCCTGGTGGATCAGCTGGTAGAACGCGTGCTGACCGTTGGTGCCCGGCTCGCCCCAGATGATTGGGCCAGTCTGGTAATCCACCGCGTTGCCGTTACGGTCAACGTACTTGCCGTTGGATTCCATGTTGCCCTGCTGGAAGTAGGCCGCAAAGCGGTGCATGTACTGGTCGTACGGCAGAATCGCTTCGGTTTCAGCGCCGAAGAAGTTGTTGTACCAGATCCCGATCAGCGCCAGCAGCACCGGCAGGTTTTTCTCAGGCGCGGTGGTGGAGAAGTGTTTGTCCATCGCGTGCGCACCGGAGAGCAGCTCAACGAAGTTGTCGAAGCCGACGGACAGAATGATGGACAGGCCGATTGCAGACCACAGAGAGTAGCGGCCGCCAACCCAGTCCCAGAACTCGAACATGTTCGCCGTATCAATGCCGAACTCGCCTACCGCTTTACCGTTGGTGGACAGCGCCGCAAAGTGTTTCGCCACGTGCTTTTCGTCGCCCGCGGTTTTCAGGAACCAGTCGCGCGCGCTGTGGGCGTTGGTCATGGTTTCCTGAGTGGTGAAGGTTTTAGACGCCACCAGGAACAGCGTGGTTTCCGGGTTCACCTTTTTCAGCACTTCAGCGATGTGGGTCCCATCGACGTTGGACACGAAGTGCATGTTGAGGTGGTTTTTGTACGGGCGCAGCGCCTCGGTCACCATGAACGGGCCGAGGTCAGAGCCGCCGATACCGATGTTTACGACGTCGGTGATCGCTTTGCCGGTGTAGCCTTTCCAGCTACCTGAGATGATCGCTTCGGAGAAGGTTTTCATCTTTTCCAGCACCGCGTTCACTTCCGGCATCACATCTTTGCCGTCAACGATAATTGGAGTATTGCTACGGTTGCGCAGCGCCACGTGCAGCACGGCACGGTCTTCGGTGCGGTTGATCTTCTCACCGGAGAACATGGATTTGATGGCATCTGCCAGTTCAGTCTCTTTCGCCAGATCTTGCAGCTTCGCCAGCGTCTCTTCGGTGATACGGTTCTTGGAGAAATCCACCAGCATCAGGTCATCGAAGGTGGCGGAAAACTTGCTGAAACGATCGGCATCTTTCGCGAACAGATCCGCGATGGTGACGTCTTTCATTTCATCAAAATGTTTCTGTAGTGCCTGCCATGCAGCGGTCTGCGTTGGGTTGATGTTTTTCATAGCAATACTCTTCTGATTTGAGAATTGTGACTGCGGTCGATTGTAGCGCCTGCAAATAAAAATTGTGATGGTTTTTATGCCATTGCCCTGGTCTGCATCAAACGCAGGTGAAAAGACCCGAAAAGTATAGCTGCTGTCGCGCCCTTCCGGCGTGGCGAAATGTTGGTCAAAAAGGGGTAAAAAGGAGCATAAAATAAGGGCCTGTTATAAGTCCTGTTTCTGAGGGGTACCCCCCCATGAAAAATCCGCATAATCCCAGCATTGACAGGACCTCCCCCGCATTTTATTTATAGGGCCGTATTTTGCGCCTGCACCTGTTCTCGCTTCATTCTTGTGCCAAGGTCGCTCTATTCATTCCCTGACACGAGGTTGTTATGACGAGTTTTGTGGTCGCCAAGTTTGGCGGCACCAGTGTGGCAGACTACGATGCCATGAACCGCAGCGCCGATGTGGTGCTGGCCGATCCGAATACCCGCCTGGTGGTACTTTCCGCCTCAGCCGGCGTGACGAACCTGCTGGTTTCTCTGTCTGAAGGACTGGAAGCGACCGAGCGTTTCGTGAAGCTGGATGCACTGCGCAAAATTCAGTTCGACATTCTCGAGCGTCTGCAAAACCCGAACGTCATTCGTGAGGAAGTGGAACGCCTGCTGGAAAATATCACCACTCTGGCCGAAGCCGCGTCGCTGGCAACCTCTACCGCCCTGACCGATGAGCTGGTCAGCCACGGTGAACTAATGTCTACCCTGCTGTTCGTTGAGATCATGCGCGAGCGCAATATTCAGGCGCAGTGGTTCGACGTGCGTAAAGTCATGCGCACCAGCGACCGCTTTGGCCGCGCCGAGCCGGACGTGGAAGTCCTGGCTGAGCTGACTAACCAGCAGCTTGCCCCGCGCCTGGATGAAGGCATAGTGATCACCCAGGGCTTTATCGGCAGCGAAGCCAAAGGGCGCACAACCACGCTGGGCCGTGGCGGTAGCGACTACACCGCCGCCCTGCTGGGTGAAGCCCTGCACGCCACCCGCGTGGATATCTGGACGGACGTGCCGGGAATCTACACCACCGACCCGCGCGTGGTCTCTGCGGCAAAACGTATTGACGTGATCGCCTTTGAAGAAGCGGCTGAAATGGCCACCTTCGGCGCGAAAGTGCTGCATCCGGCCACGCTGCTGCCCGCCGTGCGCAGCGACATTCCGGTCTTCGTTGGCTCAAGTAAAGATCCAAAGGCGGGCGGGACGCTGGTCTGCAAGAAAACCGAGAACCCGCCGCTGTTCCGCGCGCTGGCCCTGCGTCGTAAGCAGACGCTGGTTACCCTGCACAGCCATAATATGCTGCATTCCCGCGGCTTCCTGGCAGAAGTGTTTGGCATCCTGGCGCGCCACAATATCTCTGTAGATTTGATTACCACTTCTGAAGTGAGTATTGCGCTGACGCTGGACACCACCGGTTCAACCTCAACGGGTGATACCCTGCTGACGCAGTCGCTGCTGATCGAGCTTTCCGAGTTGTGCCGTGTGGAAGTGGAAGAAGACCTGGCGCTGGTGGCCATCATCGGCAACAAGCTGTCGCGCGCCTGTGGCGTGGGTAAAGAGGTGTTCGGCGTGCTCGACCCGTTCAATATCCGCATGATCTGCTACGGTGCATCCAGCTACAACCTCTGCTTCCTGGTCCCTGCCGATCAGGCCGAGCAGGTCGTGCAGAAACTTCATCAGAATTTGTTTGAATAAAATTCGTTAGCACGTTAAACAATATCGATAAGCCGGGCACAGACCCGGCTTTTTTATAACAAAACAACACGACAATACTGCAAGGAATTCACTATGCTCTCCGCTATCACCCGGCTGTTCCCGTTATGGGCGCTGCTGCTCTCTGTACTCGCGTATTACACTCCTGCCACGTTCACGGGCATTGGTCCGTGGGTCACCACGCTGCTGATGCTGATTATGTTCGGCATGGGCGTGCATCTGAAAATTGACGATTTCAAACGCGTGCTGTCTCGCCCGGCGCCGGTTGCCGCAGGGATTTTCCTGCACTACCTGGTGATGCCGCTCGCGGCCTGGCTGCTGGCGATGGCCTTTAAGATGCCGCCCGACCTTTCCGCCGGGATGGTGCTGGTGGGGAGCGTTGCCAGCGGCACGGCATCTAACGTCATGATCTATCTGGCGAAAGGCGACGTGGCGCTTTCCGTCACCATCTCGTCCGTTTCCACGCTGGTGGGCGTGATTGCCACGCCTCTGTTAACCCGCCTGTATGTCGACGCGCATATCCAGGTGGACGTGATGGGCATGCTGCTCAGCATCCTGCAAATCGTGGTGATCCCGATTGCGCTGGGGCTGGTGATCCACCATCTCTTCCCGCGGGTGGTGAAAGCGGTTGAGCCGTATCTGCCCGCGTTTTCGATGATCTGCATACTGGCCATTATCAGCGCCGTGGTAGCCGGTTCCGCATCGCACATTGCTTCGGTGGGCTTTGTGGTGATCGTCGCGGTTGTGCTGCATAACACTATTGGTCTGCTGGGCGGTTACTGGGGCGGGAAGCTGTTTGGCTTTGACGAATCCACCTGCCGCACGCTGGCGATCGAAGTGGGGATGCAGAACTCCGGCCTGGCGGCGGCGCTGGGTAAAATTTACTTCTCACCGCTGGCAGCGCTACCGGGGGCGCTGTTCTCCGTCTGGCATAACCTGTCCGGTTCGCTGTTAGCAGGGTACTGGTCCGGTAAGCCGATTGATGACCAACCGAAAAAAGATGCGGTGAAACAGGGTTAATTGTCCCGGCTTGCTTTACACTGAAGCCTCCCCATCAGGAGGCTTCAGCAATGGCTACACCACGTTTGACCCAGAAAGACATGACCGAAGCCGAGCAGCGCGAACTTAAAACGCTTCTCGACCGCGCCCGCATCGCGCATGGCCGCACGCTGACGAACGCCGAAACCAATCAGGTTAAAAAAGAGTACATCGACAAGCTGATGGCGCAACGTGAGGCTGCGGCGAAAAAAGCCCGCAAGCTGAAAAAAGAGCAGGCTTATAAGCCGGATGCAGAGGCGACCTTTTCCTGGTCCGCCAATACATCAACCCGTGGAAGGCGCTAATCAGCGCCCTTTCTTTTTGCGCCCCGGCTGGGTAAAGCGTTTTCCGTTGCCCGGCTTGCCTCGCCCTTTCTCTTCCGCCTGCGGTGCCTTCACCACCGGACGCTTAATCGCCTGCGTTTTCGGTTTGGCTTTAGCTTTCGGCTTCGCTTCGGACGAGGAGTTCTCGATAAGTTTGAACAGCTCGATCAGCTCGTCGTCCGTTAAGTCACGCCACTCGCCCAGCGGGATCCCGGACAGGCTGACGTTCATGATGCGCGTGCGTTCCAGCTTCGTCACTTCATAACCGAAGTACTCGCACATGCGGCGGATCTGGCGGTTCAGGCCCTGAACCAGCGTGATGCGGAACGCGAACGGCGCTTCTTTTTTGACTTTACACTTCTTCGTCACGGTGCCCAGAATCGGCACGCCTGCGCCCATCCCGCGAATGAACTCGTCCGTCACCGGCTTGTTCACCGTCACGATGTACTCTTTCTCGTGGTCGTTACCGGCACGCAGAATTTTGTTGACCAGATCGCCGTGGTTGGTGAGGAAAATCAGCCCCTGAGAGTCTTTATCCAGACGGCCAATCGGGAAAATGCGGCTGCTGTGGTTCACGAAATCAACAATGTTGTCCCGCTCGCCATCTTCCGTGGTGCTGACAATCCCAACCGGTTTGTTCAACGCGATAAACACCAGGTCTTCGGCATCACGCGGTTCGATGACCTGACCATTCACTTTCACCACATCGCCAGGTACCACCTGATCACCAATGGTGGCGCGTTTGCCGTTAAGAAACACGTTACCCTGTTCAATGTAACGGTCAGCCTCGCGACGTGAGCAGATCCCGCTCTCGCTAATGTATTTGTTTAATCGGGTTGATTGAGTTGGCAGCATAGTTTCTCCTGTGAAGGGCGAAATATACCTTAGGTTTGGGCTGGAAAAAAAGATTAGCCGACGGTTACTGAGACGGGTTTTTTAGTTTGCGAGACGCTTTCAGGATTTAGCGTCAGGCTATTTATCCTTGAGCTAACTCCTTTTAGCTTTACTCTCCAGAGACAATTGCTTGTAGTTTATAAATCACAGGGAGTAATATGAAGGAGATCGTTCAGACAGAATCCTTCCGACGCTGGGAGCAAAATTTAAAGGACAGGCGGGCAAAGACGATTATCGCTTCCCGCCTCTTTAGGCTGGCAAATGGCTTAGCGGGCGACATTAGACCCGTGGGGGAAGGTATCAGTGAACTGAGGATCCACTTTGGCCCGGGCTACAGAGTCTATTTTAAGGACCAGGGCAATTGCATCATCGTGCTGTTATGTGGTGGTGACAAAAGCAGCCAGGCCAGAGACATACTTATGGCAAAAATGCTGAGCAATGTATCCCAATGGCAGGAGTGAATGAGCATGCATAAATTAACACCCTACGATCCAGCCAACGCACTGGTGGATGACGAGGAAATCGCTGTGTTTATGGCTGATGCATTAGAGACGGGTGACTCAGCGTACATTGCTAAAGCGCTGGGCGTCATCGCCCGAGCGAAAGGGATGTCGACCATTTCCCTGCAAACGGGCCTGTCACGAGAACAACTGTATCGATCATTCAGTGATAAGGGGAACCCAACGCTCAAAACCACGCTGGCGGTCATGAAAGCATTGGGCCTTAGGTTAACAATCAAACCCTCTGGGGATTAATACTCATCCCGCTCGTCATCTTCATCCGGTTGCTCCATCACGCTGTACGCCACCGCGCAGAACAACGAGTTGAGACGTTTCATATCGCCCAGCAGCCCCAGATGGAGCGAGCTGGTTTCGATACTCTGCACGTTCTGCTGATGCAGACGCTCAACGTGGGCGTGCGAGTAGCGGCGATTAAGGATGCGGAAACGATGCTTGTTGCGGCGCAGGCGGCGCGCGCTCGGCACGTCGCTGGAGAAGAAGACCGACATCGCCAGCTTCAGGTTGCTGACCAGCTGTTCGTGCAGCGCTTCCAGCTCTTTCAGCCCTTCCACAGAAAACGCCCGACGTGCGGCCAGGGATTTATCCGCGATTTCACTGCCCATACGCTCGACAATATCCGAAGCCTGCTCCAGGTTAAGCGACATCTCAATAATTTCCGCCCAGCGGCGGGATTCCTCTTCCGCCAGCTCGTCCTGGGGGATCCGCGCCAGATAGAGCTTGATGGCGGTATACAGCACGTTGATATCGTCCGCCAGCCTGCGCAGCTCTTTTTCTTCGCGCGGCTCGCCGTGCATCACCTTTTGCAACCCTTCCAGCATGGTTTCCATCGCGTCACCCATGCGCAGCGTTTCGCGGGCGGCATTGGCGATGGCCAGTGCGGGCGTGTCCAGCACAGAGGTGTCCAGATGCTTCGGTTTAAGGCGCGCGTCCAGCTCCGGTTCATCACGAATTAGCCGCTCGCAGAAGCGGGCCATCGGCGCGGCAAACGGCACCATCGCCAGACAGCGCACCAGGTTGTAGAAGACGTGGAAGTAGATCACCAGTTCCGCTTTCGGCAGAGAGAGATTGTCCATCAGGTTCGCCAGCGGGTGTACAAACGGCAGAATGATCAGGCTGCCCACCAGCTTGAAGAGCAAACTCCCCAGCGCCACCCGGCGGGCGGCCGCGTTGGCGGCGCTGTTGTTGAGCATCGCCAGCAGGCCAGAGCCGAGGTTGGCACCGATCACCAGGCACAGCGCCACCGGGAAGGAAATGACCCCTGCGGCGGTTAAGGTCGCCGTCAGCAGGACCGCTGCCAGGCTGGAGTAGCTGACGATGGCGAATACTGCGCCGATCAGCGCATCCAGCATAATATCGCCGGTTAACGAGGCGAAGATGACCTGTACACCGTTGGCCTGGGTGATCGGCGTGACAGCCTGCACAATCAACTCCAGCGCCAGCAGGATCAGCCCGAGGCCAATACCGACGCGGCCAAGCTGCCCGGCACGGCTTTGCTTACGGCCGAGGAAGAAAATGACGCCGATAAAAATCAGCAGCGGCGACAGCCAGGAGAGATCGAACGTCAGGATACGCGCCATCAGCGCGGTACCGACGTCGGCGCCCAGGACAATCACCAGCGCCGGGGCGAGCGCCACCAGATCCTGCGCCACGAACGAGGTGACGAGCATGGTGGTGGCGTTGCTGCTTTGCACCAGCGCCGTGACGCCAATACCCGCGCAGAAGGCGAGCGGCTTCTTCTCAACGCTGCCGCTGAGAACGGTACGTAAACGTGCGCCAAACACACGCATCACGCCGGTACGAACGATATGGGTGCCCCATACCAGCAGTGCGACTGCGGAGAGCAGGTGTAACAACGTCAACACGGTAGGCATTCCTCCTTATCGTTATTCGTTTTCCTGAGGTTCAGTATAAGGGTTTAAACGTAAGAAAGAGACAAGGCACCATAGCGGTGCCCTGTTTGTTGTAAGGAAAAGTGACGTTAGTCTGCGTCGTAGCCTAAATTCGGCGCCAGCCAGCGTTCCACCTCTGACACGCTCATGCCTTTACGCAGAGCGTAATCCTCAATCTGATCGCGCTGAAGCTGTGCCACGGCGAAGTACTTGCTGTCCGGATGGCTGAAGTACCAGCCGGAAACGGACGCGCCCGGCCACATGGCAAATGACTCGGTGAGCTTCATGCCCGTATGCGCTTCTACGTCCAGCAGTTTCCAGATAGTGCCCTTCTCGGTGTGTTCCGGGCAGGCCGGATACCCCGGCGCCGGTCGAATGCCCTGGTAATTTTCGCGGATCAACTCCTCGTTGCTGAGATTCTCATTGGCCGCGTAGCCCCAGTGCACCTTACGTACGCGCTCGTGCAGATACTCGGCAAAGGCTTCCGCCAGGCGATCGGCAATCGCTTTCACCATGATTTTGTTGTAATCATCGTGGTGCGCGTCGTACGCATCCGCCAGCGCGTCTTCTTCCAGACCGCCGGTTACGGCAAAGGCGCCGATATAGTCGGCTTTACCGGAGAGTTTCGGTGCGACGAAATCCGCCAGGCAGTAGTTGGCAAAGCCCACTTTCTCGGTTTGCTGGCGCAGATGGTGGCTGACTGCCAGCACGTGAGTGCGGGTTTCATCGCGGTAAATTTCGATGTCGTCGCCCACGCGGTTGGCCGGGAACAGCCCCACCACGCCGCGTGGGTTGAGGGTTTTCTCCGCGCTTAGCCTGTCGAGCATGTCGTTGGCATCGTTAAACAGGCGTTTCGCCTCCTCGCCCACCACCTCATCTTCCAGGATGCGCGGATATTTGCCCGCGAGCGACCAGGTCATGAAGAACGGCGTCCAGTCGATGTAGTTACGCAGCGTTTCGATGCTGGCCGTCACGTCCTGCACGCCCAGACGGTGTGCGACCGGCGGCGTATAGCTGGACCAGTCGAACGCCAGATCGTTTTCGCGCGCCGCCTGAAGCGAAACCGGCGGCGTGCGCGGTTTCTTACGTCCATGCTGAATGCGGACGGTTTCATACTCTTTGCGGGTGCGGGCGACAAAGTCATCGCGCTGGGTGTCGGACAGCAGCGCGGAGACCACGCCCACGGTGCGCGAGGCGTTTTGGACATACACCGTCGGCCCACTGTAGTTCTGCTCGATTTTCACCGCCGTGTGGGCTTTCGAGGTGGTTGCCCCGCCAATCAGCAGTGGAATGGTGAAGCCCTGGCGCTCCATCTCTTTTGCCACGTTGACCATTTCGTCCAGCGACGGCGTAATCAGCCCGGAAAGACCAATCAGATCCGCATTCACCTCACGCGCGGTCCTGAGGATTTTATCCGCCGGGACCATCACGCCAAGATCGATAATTTCGTAGTTATTACACTGCAACACCACGCCAACGATGTTTTTGCCGATGTCGTGTACGTCGCCCTTCACGGTGGCGATGACCATTTTACCGTTACTGGAGCCCTTCTCTTTGCTGGCTTCGATAAAGGGTTCCAGATACGCCACCGCCTGTTTCATGACGCGGGCGGATTTCACCACCTGCGGCAGGAACATTTTGCCCTCGCCGAACAGATCGCCGACCACGTTCATGCCGTCCATCAGCGGCCCTTCGATCACTTCAATCGGACGGGCGGCCTGCTGACGCGCTTCCTCAGTATCCTCCTCGATAAACTCGGTAATGCCTTTTACAAGCGAGTATTCCAGACGCTTATTCACATCCCAGGAGCGCCATTCGGCCTGTTGAACGTTGGCTGATTCGTCAGATTTACTGCCGCGGTATTTTTCCGCCAGATCCAGCATGCGTTCGGTGGCGTCGTCACGACGATTGAGGATCACGTCTTCTACGGCGTCGCGCAGCTCGGCTGGCAGATCGTCGTAAATTGCCAGCTGGCCGGCGTTGACGATCCCCATGTCCATCCCGTTGCGGATGGCGTAGTAGAGGAATACGGCGTGGATCGCCTCACGCACCGGGTCGTTGCCGCGGAACGAGAACGACACGTTTGACACGCCGCCGGAGATCAGCGCATGCGGTAGCTCGCGTTTAATGTCTTCACACGCGCCGATGAAGTCCTGGGCGTAGTTGTTGTGCTCTTCGATGCCGGTCGCGACGGCGAAGATGTTCGGGTCGAAGATGATGTCTTCCGGCGGGAAGCCCACCTCTTCGGTCAAAATTTTGTACGCGCGGCGGCAAATCTCAATCTTGCGCTCGCGGGTATCGGCCTGGCCCACTTCATCGAAGGCCATCACCACCACGGCGGCCCCGTAGCGACGCACCAGCTTCGCGTGGTGGATAAAGGTATCGACCCCCTCTTTCATCGAGATGGAGTTAACGATGCCTTTGCCCTGAATGCATTTCAGCCCTTTTTCGATGACGTCCCATTTAGAAGAGTCAATCATGATCGGCACGCGGGCGATATCCGGCTCACCGGCAATCAGGTTGAGGAAACGCACCATCGCCGCTTCGGCGTCGAGCATCCCCTCGTCCATGTTGATATCGATAATCTGCGCGCCGCTTTCCACCTGCTGGCGGGCAACGTCCAGCGCTTCGCTGTACTTCTCTTCTTTGATCAGACGCTTGAACTTCGCGGAGCCGGTGACGTTTGTACGCTCACCCACGTTCACAAACAGGCTGTCGTCGCCGATGGTCAACGGCTCCAGGCCGGACAGGCGACAGGCAACCGGAAGCTCGGGTAGCTTGCGCGGTGGAAGCCCGGCGACGGCGTTGCTCATGGCGGCGATATGCTCAGGCGTGGTGCCGCAGCAGCCGCCGACGATGTTGAGGAAACCAGATTCGGCCCACTCGCGGATTTGCGCCGCCATGGTGTCGGCATCCAGATCGTACTCACCGAACGCATTCGGCAGACCGGCGTTCGGGTGGGCGGTGACGTAGCACTCTGCGATGCGCGAAAGCTCCTGCACGTACTGGCGCAGCTCGTCCGGCCCCAGCGCGCAGTTCAGGCCGAAGGAGAGCGCTTCGGCATGGCGCAGAGAGTTATAAAACGCTTCGGTTGTCTGGCCGGAAAGCGTGCGCCCCGAGGCATCGGTGATGGTACCGGAAATCATGATCGGCAGGTCGACGCCCAGCGACTCGAACTCCTCTTTTACCGCGTAAATTGCCGCTTTGGCGTTGAGGGTGTCGAATACGGTTTCAATCAGGATCAGGTCGGAGCCGCCTTCCACCAGCGCTTTAGTGGACTCCCGATACGCGGCCACCAGCTGGTCAAACGTGATGTTCCGAAACGCCGGGTCGTTCACGTCCGGAGAAATCGACGCGGTGCGGTTGGTCGGGCCCAGCACCCCGGCTACGTAGCGCGGCTTGTCCGGCGTACGGGCCGTCCATTCGTCGGCGCAGGCGCGCGCCAGCTTCGCCGCTTCAAAGTTGATCTCCGCCGACAGGGACTCCATCTGGTAATCCGCCATGGCGATGGTTGTCGAGTTGAAGGTGTTGGTTTCTACAATATCCGCACCCGCTTCGAAGTAAGCGTTGTGGATATCTCTGATGACTGACGGTTTACTCAACACCAGCAGGTCATTGTTCCCTTTCAGGTCACAAGGCCAGTCGGCAAAGCGCTCGCCGCGGAAATCGTCTTCACACAGACGATAGCCCTGGATCATGGTGCCCATGCCGCCGTCCAGCACCAGAATTCGTTCATTTAACTGCGCACGCAGTTGCTCTACTTTGCTGCTCACACTTGCTCCCGACAACGCTCAACATGGCCAAAAGGCTGCGTTCCATACTGGCATAATCTCGCAGGGTCGAAAAGTCACACAGCGGTAACATGAGACATGTTCACTATCACTCCTCCGATCAGTCAGGAAAGCGGTTGCAAAACCACCAAATAAAACGAAAATGATTTCCACGATACAGAAAAAGGAGTTCGTCATGGTTACGACCGTTCCCGCTAAACGCGGCAGAAAACCTGCTGCAACCACCGCTGCACAACCTGGCGGACAGGTTCAATCCCTGACGCGCGGCCTGAAGCTGCTGGAATGGATAGCCGAATCGCACGGCAGCGTGGCCCTGACGGAGCTGGCGCAGCAGGCTGGCCTGCCGAACTCCACCACGCACCGTCTGCTGACCACCATGCAGCAGCTGGGATTCGTGCGTCAGGTGGGCGAGCTGGGACACTGGGCGGTGGGGGCGCATGCGTTTATTGTCGGCAGCAGCTTCCTGCAAAGCCGCAACCTGCTGGCGATTGTCCACCCGATTCTGCGCAAGCTGATGGAGGAGTCCGGCGAGACGGTAAACCTGGCCGTACTGGATCAGAGCGATCACCAGGCGATTATCATCGACCAGGTGCAATGCACGCAGCTGATGCGCATGTCCGCGCCGATTGGCGGCAAGCTGCCGATGCATGCCTCAGGGGCGGGTAAAGCGTTCCTCTCGCAGCTGACCGAGGAGCAGGTGACGGGGCTGCTGCACCGTAAAGGACTGCATGCCTATACCCACGCCACGCTGGTTTCGCCGGTGCATCTGAAAGAAGATTTGGCCCTGACCCGCAAGCGCGGCTATTCGTTTGACGACGAGGAGCACGCCCTCGGCCTGCGCTGTATCGCAGCCTGCATTTTTGACGAGCACCGCGAGCCGTTTGCCGCCATCTCTATCTCCGGGCCGATTTCACGTATGACCGACGATCGGGTCACTGAGTTGGGTGCGCTGGTGATTAAGGCGGCGAAAGAGGTGACGCTGGCGTATGGTGGGATTCGTTAAACGTGCATTGCCGCCTGATGCCCTCACCCCGGCCCTCTCCCACAGGGAGAGGGAGAAAAGCGGATGCAAAACCGCTGCTTACGGCGGTAAGCGTACACATCTTCCACGTGCCCGTTTTTGATCCGCGTTTGCAGTCCCCGCCAGTAGCTGGCGCGGAACAGATCAGCATGCATCTCTTCGAATAGCGGCCCGATGCGCGGATCGGCGCACAGCCAGTGTCGAAACTCTTCGGGAAACACATCGCCCGGCGAAACGCTGTACCACGGCTCGCTGGAAAGCTCATCTTCCGGGTAGCGGGGCGGTGGGATATCGCGGAAGTTCACCTCGGTCATGTAGCAAATTTCGTCGTAATCGTAGAACACCACCCGCCCGTGACGGGTGACGCCGAAGTTTTTAAACAGCATATCGCCCGGGAAGATATTGGCGGCGGCGAGCTGGCGAATCGCATTGCCGTACTCTTCAATGGCGTCTCGTAAAGCCTGGCCTTCGGACTGCTCCAGCCAGATATTTAGCGGCACCATCCGGCGTTCGATATAGAGATGGCTAATCGCAATCTTATCGCCAAGATCGGTAATTTTCGTCGGCGCTTCCTGCATTAGCAGCGACATCAGCGACGGATCGATCTGCTGCTTATCCAGCACAAAGTTTTCAAACTCCTGGGTATCGGCCATTCGCCCGACACGATCGTGCTCTTTAACCAGCTGATAGCAGGCGCGAACGTGCGCGGCGCTCATCTCCTTCTGCGGGGCGAATTTATCCTTAATCACCTTAAACACGCGGTCGAAGCCCGGCAGTGTGAAAACCAGCATCACCATGCCGCGGATCCCCGGCGCTTCGATAAACTGCTCATCAGCCGTGGTGACATAACGCAGGTATTCCCGATAACTTTCCGTTTTGGCATGCTTCTGACAGCCAATCGCCATGTACAGCTCGGCGGTGGTTTTGCCCGGCAGGATCTCGCGCAGCCACTCCACCAGGGCGGCAGGCAGTGGGGCATAGACCATGAAATAGGAACGGGCGAAGCCAAATACGATACTGGCCTCAGCGCTGGTAGTCAGGCAGGTATCGACAAACAGTTGGCCGTCGTCGGTACGGTGAATGGGCAGCAGAAACGGCACGATGGCTGTCGGCGTAACCAGTTTGCCCACCAGCCAGGCGGCCTTATTCCGGTAGAAAAGCTCGTTGGCAACCTGCAAATGGCTGCGGCTGAGCACCTCCTCGCCGAAGGTTTCACTGAGATACGCATGGATATAGCCGATATCCCGGGGTTTATTCTCCCACGGCAGGCGCAGCGGCAAATCCGTTAAGACACGGAGCAGGAGCTTTTCCCAGCCGCGATCGGGAAAGAAATCTTTCGCCAGCGGACGCGGAATGGTACGGAAGCGGCGCTCCGGCTGGGAGCTGAAGATAAATAACCGCTCAGGAGATAATGAGCGGTGGTCAAATAACCGGCAATAGACGGAGTTGAAAAAGCTCTCCGCAATCTCGAAGCGCGGGTAGTCGGGTAACAGATGGGTGTAATGCTCTTTCACGCGCAGTAAAAAATCCGCATCCGGGCTTTTACCGTCGGTGATACAGCGCAGTTGCTCCACCACCAGACCTACATGGTGATCATAAAGATGGATACGCTGCTTCATGGCCTGCTGAACCGCATGCCAGTCGGCGTGCTCAAAACGCTGTTGCGCGCCGGAGGTGACTTCCAGAAAGCGGCCATATTGGGCATCGAAGCCCTGCAAAATAGTTTGGGCAATCAGTAATTCCAGACCACGCGACATATATTCCCCCTCACCCCAACCCTCTCCCCGAGGGGGGAGAGGGGGAAAAGATTAGAACTGTGCTTCTTCCGTTGAGCCCGTTAATGCCGTGACGGAGGAGGCCCCGCCCTGAATAATCGTGGTCACATTATCGAAGTAGCCGGTTCCCACTTCCTGCTGGTGCGAAACGAAGGTATATCCCTCTTTGCCTGCCGCAAATTCTGGCTGCTGCACCTTCTCAACATAGTGCTTCATGCCTTCGCCCTGCGCGTAGGCGTGCGCCAGGTCGAACATGTTGAACCACATGCTGTGGATACCCGCCAGGGTGATGAACTGGTACTTGTAGCCCATATCCGACAGCTGCTGCTGGAAGCTGGCGATTGTGGTATCGTCCAGATTCTTTTGCCAGTTGAAGGACGGCGAACAGTTATAGGCCAGCAGCTTGCCCGGATACTTCGCATGAATCGCATCGGCAAAACGCTTCGCCAGCGCCAGATCCGGCGTGGAGGTTTCACACCAGACCAGGTCAGCGTAAGGGGCATAGGCCAGACCGCGGCTGATGGCCTGTTCGATACCGGCATGCGTGCGATAGAACCCCTCGCTGGTGCGCTCGCCGGTAATAAATTCGCTGTCGTACGGATCGCAGTCAGAGGTGATCAGGTCCGCCGCATCAGCATCGGTACGGGCAATCACCAGCGTCGGCACGCCGAGCACGTCAGCAGCCAGACGCGCGGCAACCAGCTTTTGGATCGCTTCCTGGGTTGGTACCAGCACTTTCCCGCCCATATGCCCGCACTTCTTGACCGACGCCAGTTGATCTTCAAAGTGAACGGCCGCTGCACCGGCCTCAATCATGGATTTCATCAGCTCAAAGGCGTTCAGCACGCCGCCGAAACCGGCTTCCGCATCGGCGACGATCGGCAGGAAATAGTCTATAAAACGCGGATCGTGGGGTTCGATACCCGCGGCCCACTGGATCTGATCCGCACGGCGGAAGGTATTGTTGATCCGATCCACCACTGACGGCACCGAGTTCGCCGGATAAAGAGATTGATCCGGATACATGCTGGAGGCAAGGTTAGCATCCGCCGCGACCTGCCAGCCGGAAAGATAGATAGCTTCAATGCCGGCCTTCGCCTGCTGCAATGCCTGACCGCCAGTCAGTGCGCCGAGGCTGTTGATATAGCCTTTTTTAGCTCCCCCATGCAGCAGATCCCACATTTTCGCCGCGCCGTTCTGCGCCAGCGTACATTCCGGATTAACCGAGCCGCGTAACTTCACCACTTCTTCTGCGCTGTACGGACGGCGAATGCCTTCCCAGCGCGGTTGGGTCCACTCTTTTTGTAACTCTTCGATCTGTTGGGTACGGGTTTTCATGTGCAGATGCTCCATATTGTTATGTGGTGAATTACGCCAGGAAGCGGTAGCCCGGCAGGGTCAGGAAGTCGATTAAGTCATCAGAGGTGGTGATTTGCTCCATCAGACGTGCAGCATCGTCAAAACGCCCACTGCTGAAGCGGTGCTCGCCCAGTTCGTCCTGGATGACCCGCATCTCTTCGGCCAGCATCTGACGGAACAGGGCTTTGGTTACCGGTTTGCCGTTGCTGAGCGTTTTTTGATGGTGGATCCACTGCCAGATGGAGGTACGTGAAATTTCCGCCGTGGCGGCATCTTCCATCAGGCCGTAAATCGGCACGCAGCCGTTGCCGGAGATCCATGCCTCGATGTACTGCACGGCGACGCGAATATTGGCGCGCATGCCCTCTTCCGTACGCTCGCCCGCACACGGCGCGAGCAACTGTTCTTCTGCGATGGGCGCATCATCTTCACGGGTGACAAACAGCTGGTTTTTGTTGTCGCCGAGTACGCGGTTAAAGACTTCCATCGCCGTATCGGCCAGACCGGGATGGGCAATCCACGTCCCGTCGTGGCCATTACGGGCTTCCAGCTCTTTATCGGCTTTCACCTTGTTGAGCACATGGTTGTTACGCTCAGCATCTTTGCTCGGGATAAAGGCCGCCATGCCGCCCATCGCAAAGGCGCCGCGTTTGTGACAGGTCTTAATCAGCAGGCGCGAGTAGGCGCTGAGGAACGGTTTATCCATAGTCACAACCTGACGATCCGGCAATACCCGGTCGGCATGGTTTTTCAGCGTTTTGATGTAGCTGAAGATGTAATCCCAGCGGCCGCAGTTCAGGCCCACAATATGGTCACGCAGCGCATGGAGGATCTCATGCATCTGGAATACGGCAGGCAGGGTTTCAATCAGCAGCGTGGCTTTAATGGTGCCGCGCGGCAGGCTGAAGCGGTCTTCTGCGTAGCTGAAAACTTCACTCCACCACGCCGCTTCCTGCCAGGACTGGGTTTTCGGCAGATAGAAATAGGGGCCGCTGCCTTTCGCCAGCAGGTTTTTATGGTTGTGGAAGAAGTACAGCGCAAAGTCGAACAGGCTGCCCGGAATCGCTTCTCCGCGCCAGGTGACGTGCTTTTCTGGCAAATGCAGACCGCGTACGCGACAGATCAGCACCGCCGGATTCGGTTTGAGCTGGTAAATTTTACCGGCTTCGTTGGTATAGCTGATGGTGCCATTGACGGCGTCGCGCAGGTTGATCTGCCCGTCGATAACTTTCTGCCAGTCCGGTGCCAGCGAGTCTTCAAAATCGGCCATAAAGACTTTGACGTTGGCATTCATGGCGTTGATCACCATTTTGCGCTCTACCGGGCCGGTGATCTCCACACGACGATCCTGTAAATCTTCAGGGATTCCGCGGATTTTCCAATCACCATGACGAATGGAAGCAGTTTCCGAAATAAATCCTGGCAACTTGCCGTTATCGATCCCCTGCTGTTGGTGAATGCGCGCCGCCAGCAGTTTATTACGCTGTGGCGTAAAGCGAGTCACCAGTTCAGTCAGAAACTCTACCGCTTCTGCCGTCAAAACTTGCTGTTCTTGCTCACCATTCGGCTGGGTAAAGGTCAGTTCATCGACCGTTGTTGCCTGTTGAGTCATCGTTCTGCTCCTCATCAAAGATCCAAATCACGCCCCCGACGCGAGCGAAAGATCGTTGTGTAGTTTTCGCTCAGCAGAATTAAGACTATCTATAATTTTTCCAAAATCAAAAACAATTTCCATTTTAATTTTAATTGCAACGCAACTTCATGATTACTATAGAGTTAAAGTTTCCTGGTATGTTGAACAGGATTTCGGAAATAAAAAAGGCACCCGAAGGTGCCTGATCTGAATAGCTGAAACGCTTTAGGATCGTTTAATGCAGACGATTACTCCAGCGTCGGATTCATGTGGCGAAGATCGTACGGCGTAATCTGGTAGACGTAATAGTTGAGCCAGTTGGTAAACAGCAAATTTCCATGACTACGCCAGGTTGCCCGAGGCGTGTTTTGTGGATCGTTTTTCGGGAAATAGTTGTACGGGACATCCGGATTCAGACCCGCTTCAACGTCACGAAAATACTCTGCCGCGAGGGTATGCGGATCGTACTCAGGATGGCCGGTAACGAACGCGATGCGTTTGTCTTTACTGGCGAACAGGTAGGCATCGCCGTCTTCCGTTTCGGCCAGGATTTCCAGGTCGGTGTAATCTCGGATCAGCTGTGCCGGAAAATCGGCGTAGCGAGAATGCGGGGCCAGGAAAGTGTCATCGAAACCACGCGTCAGCAGCGCATGCGGGTGAAGGATGTGGTGTTCGTATACGCCAGAAAGTTTGTCGCTGCGGGTTTGCTTGGGAATACCATACAGGATATTCAATGCGGCCTGTACCGCCCAACAGACAAACAAGGTGGACGTGACGTGATCTTTTGCCCACTCCAGCACCTGCCTGATCTGTGGCCAGTAGGCAACGTCATTAAATTCCACCAGACCCAGCGGTGCGCCGGTGACGATCAATCCATCGAAGTTCTCATCGCGAATATCTTCAAAATTACAGTAGAAGTTATTCAGATGCTCAGCAGGCGTGTTGCGTGACTCACGCGCGTCAATGCGCAGCAACTGGATATCAACCTGAAGCGGAGAGTTGGAGAGCAAACGCAAGAACTGGTTCTCTGTTTCGATCTTCTTTGGCATCAAATTAAGGATCAGCACCTTCAGCGGGCGAATTTCCTGACCAGAAGCACGCGAAGTTGTCATTACGAAGACATTCTCTTCACGCAAGAAATTGACGGCTGGTAGCTCGTCCTGCACCCGAATCGGCATAACCTTAAATCCTCACAGCATACGTATAAACGTTTAGACATCCAGACAGCTAACGATACCCAGAAACGGGGTTAATGTCGAGCCTGCAAGCGTAAGGTGAGAAAGTTTCAAGGAGGGGATGGTGCGGTTTGGTGCCCTCACCCCGGCCCTCTCCCACAGGGAGAGGGAGAAAAACAAAAGCAAAAAACCCCGCACCTTACGGTACGGGGTTCTTCTTGTTTGATGCCTGGCAGTTCCCTACTCTCACATGGGGAGACCCCACACTACCATCGGCGCTACGGCGTTTCACTTCTGAGTTCGGCATGGGGTCAGGTGGGAC
>NZ_JBMKHN010000017.1:0-79649 GCF_049238425.1 Enterobacter cloacae complex sp. IR5401
GGTGGTTACAGAAGTATTCGGTGGAGCGGTAGTTCAGTCGGTTAGAATACCTGCCTGTCACGCAGGGGGTCGCGGGTTCGAGTCCCGTCCGTTCCGCCACTTATTAAAAGCCCTGAGCTAACGCTCAGGGCTTTTTTCTTATCTGTCATTTGATTGTTGCGAAATTAGCAAAAATCCTCTGCGTTTTACGATCTTTTTCGTCATAACAACTACAGCGATAATCTTCCTCAGTTTACGAACATAACGATTGAGGAATCATATGACTATCCCTGCACTGGGTCTGGGCACTTTTCGCCTGAAAGACGATGTTGTTATTGCATCTGTTAAAACCGCACTCGAGTTGGGCTATCGTGCTATTGATACGGCGCAGATTTATGATAACGAAGCTGCCGTAGGCCAGGCCATCGAAGAGAGTGGCGTACCGCGCGACGAACTTTTCGTCACCACTAAAATCTGGATTGAGAATCTCAGCAAAGACAAGCTGATCCCAAGCCTGAAGGAAAGTCTGAAAAAGCTGCGTACTGATTATGTTGATCTGACGCTGATCCACTGGCCATCTCCTGATGATGCCGTCTCTGTGGAAGAGTTTATGCAAGCGCTGCTGGAAGCAAAAGAGCAAGGCTTAACGCGTGAAATTGGCATCTCTAACTTCACCATCCCGTTGATGGAAAGGGCCATCGCCGCAGTGGGTAAAGAGAATATTGCTACCAACCAAATTGAACTCTCTCCTTACCTGCAAAACCGCAAAGTCGTGGACTGGGCGAAACAGCATAGTATTCACATCACCTCGTACATGACGCTGGCATATGGTAAGGCGCTGAAAGATGAAGTGATTGCGCGCATCGCTGAGAAACACAATGCGACAGCCGCACAGGTGATCCTGGCATGGGCGATGGGTGAGGGCTATGCCGTGATCCCGTCTTCAACCAAACGTGAAAACCTGGCAAGTAACCTGTTAGCGCGGGATCTCCAGCTTGATGATGAAGATAAAAACGCGATCGCTGCACTGGAATGCAACGATCGTCTTGTCAGCCCGGAAGGGTTAGCACCAGACTGGGATTAATAAAAACCCTCCCTCTGTACCTTTAAACCCTCACACAGCTCCTCCGGGAGCTGTTTTTATATGTTCGCTAAGGAAGTCGATAAAAGCGCGTATGCGCGTACTTACCGCTCTGTCACTGTAATACACTGCGCTAAAAGGCATCTCTACAGGTAAGCGTTTGTCAGCCATCAGTTCTACAAGCTGACCCGCAGCTATTTCCTTATCAATCATATAGTCTGATAAACAGGCGATCCCATTTCCTTCAAGACAAAGCTGTTTCAGCGTTTCTCCGCTATTAGACGAAAGTCCGCAGGTGATCTCATGAAGTTGTCCGTCATGACAGGCTACGGGCCAGGTGTTCAGCGAGACAGGTTCCGTAAAGCCCAGGCACAGGTGCTGCTTCAGCTCCTCAACGGTCTCCGGTTTGCCATGCTCTGCAATATATTGCGGTGACGCGATCATTTTGCGATAGCTGGTGAACAGAGGGCGAGCGCGTAAGCTTGAATCCGTCAGGGTTCCGGCGCGGATCGCCACATCCACTTTACGCTCAATAAGATTGATAAACGTTTCCGAGGAGACCAGAGACAGGGTCATCTCCGGGTAGCGCTCACGAAAGGGCTTAATCAGCGGCATCAAAAAATGAAGCACGACCGGCGTAGCCGCATCGATGCGCAGCAATCCGCGCGGAGTGCTACGCGTCTCCATTATTTCCGTCTCAGCTGCCGCCATCTCCTGCAAAACGGATTGTACGCGGCGAAAATAACGTTCGCCTTCTTCCGTCAGGCTGAGTTGCCGCGTTGTTCTGTTGAGCAGACTCACTCCGAGCTTCATCTCCAGCTTTTTCACCGAGCGGCTGATGGCGGAGTTCGCCTGCCCGAGCTGTTCGGCCGCACGGCTGAAGCTGCCGCTTTCAACAACGGCAACAAAGATAGTCAGCTCTTCCGATGTGGCTTTCATTATTGCATCATCCGCAAAATTCTATTGAGATTCTAACCATTTTTGTTATTTAAACACTGGCGCATACTGCCTGTCATCTTAATCCTGAAGAGATGGAGTATTTATGCCACTGGCGCTTCTTGCCCTGACGATCAGTGCCTTCGCAATTGGCACGACCGAATTTGTTATTGTAGGACTTGTTCCCACCATTGCTGAACAACTCGCCATTTCGCTGCCTTCTGCCGGGCTGCTGGTATCTATTTACGCGTTAGGCGTCGCTGTTGGGGCGCCTGTGCTGACCGCACTGACTGGGCGCTTTGCGCGTAAAAAACTGTTAGTTGCCCTGATGGTGCTCTTCACCGCCGGCAATATTCTGGCGTGGCAGGCTCCGGACTACACCACGCTGGTCATCGCCCGTTTGCTGACTGGCCTCGCGCACGGTGTCTTCTTCTCCATCGGTTCCACGATTGCAACCAGCCTGGTGCCAAAAGAGAAAGCGGCGTCAGCCATTGCGATTATGTTTGGCGGCTTAACCGTTGCGCTGGTCACCGGCGTGCCGTTAGGAACGTTTATTGGGCAACATTTTGGCTGGCGAGAAACCTTCCTCGCGGTATCGCTGTTGGGCGTGATTGCTCTGGTAGCCAGCCTGCTGCTGGTACCCTCCAGTATTCCGGGGCGCGCGAGCGCCAGCCTGAGCGATCAGGTTAAGGTTCTCACACACCCGCGCCTGCTGCTGATCTATGCCGTTACGGCTCTGGGTTATGGAGGTGTGTTCACTGCGTTCACTTTCCTTGCACCGATGATGCAGGAACTGGCTGGTTTTTCTCCGGGCGCAGTGAGCTGGATTTTACTGGGCTACGGTATCTCCGTCGCAATCGGCAATATCTGGGGCGGCAAACTTGCGGATAAGCATGGTGCGGTACCGGCGCTGAAATTCATTTTCGCCGCGCTGGTTGTCCTGCTGATGATTTTCCAGTTCACCGCGTCGATACAATACGCCGCGCTGGTAACCGTGTTGGTTATGGGAATATTCGCGTTTGGTAACGTACCGGGATTGCAGGTCTATGTTGTACAGAAAGCCGAACGCTATACGCCCAATGCGGTGGATGTCGCATCCGGCCTGAATATCGCCGCATTCAATATCGGCATCGCACTCGGATCGGTTATCGGCGGGCAGACGGTTGAACACGTTGGATTAACCCAAACGCCATGGATTGGTGCGGTAATTGTGCTTGTCGCTTTCCTCCTTATTGGTCTGAGTGGACGGCTTGATAAACCCGCTCGTGTCGCGCTTGGGTAAGTATCAGTAAGTGCTTGCTTACAAAACTGGAAAGCGGTTTCTCAGTAATTGCGTTGAAAGTGTGACCTAAAATCCCTATAACATTAGAACCAGTCCGTTTTCCGGGCTGGTTCATGTTACAGAGGCCGTTTCCAAAAGTGCGAAAAAATACCTATGCCATGCGTTATGTTGCCGGAATGCCCGCGGAGAGGATCTTGCCTCCGGGGTCGTTTGCGAGCCTGGGTCAGGCATTACCAGCGGGTACGCCATTAAGCAGTGACGAAAAAATTCGCGTACTGGTGTGGAACATCTTTAAACAACAGCGTGCGGAGTGGTTATCCGTACTTCAAAATTTTGGTAAAGATGCGCATCTGGTTCTGTTACAGGAGGCGCAAACCACGCCTGAGCTGGTCAGGTTTGCAACGACAAACTATCTTGCAGCCGATCAGGTGCCTGCCTTTGTTCTGCCACAGCATCCTTCTGGGGTGATGACCCTTTCAGCCGCACATCCGGTCTATTGCTGCCCGCTGCGTGAACGTGAGCCGATCCTGCGTCTGGCAAAATCGGCGCTGGTCACAGTCTATCCGTTGCCCGACACCCGTCTGCTGATGGTGGTAAACATTCATGCGGTGAACTTCAGCCTCGGTGTTGATGTGTACAGTAAGCAGTTACTTCCCATTGGCGATCAGATTGCTCATCACAGTGGGCCGATCATTATGGCAGGGGACTTCAATGCCTGGAGCCGTCCGCGTATGAACGCGTTGTACCGCTTCGCGCGTGAAATGTCGCTGCGTGAAGTTCGTTTTAACGATGACCAGCGCAAGAAAGCGTTTGGTCGTCCTCTCGATTTTGTCTTCTATCGGGGTTTAAGCGTGCACGACGCCTCCGTTCTGGTGACGCGCGCCTCCGATCATAATCCTCTACTAGTTGAATTCAGTCCCGGCAAACCTGATAAATAATGGTGCGTCAGGTCTGCCGTGGGGCAGGCCTGTGCGGGTGCTGCCCTTTATTTTTTAACCCATAAAAGGACAGCAACATGACAACAACACACTCCCATCATGACAACGTCGAAAAACAGTTTGGTTCGCAGGCAAGTGCCTACCTGAGCAGCGCCGTGCACGCCTCTGGCCGCGACCTGGTGCGTCTCGGCGAGCGGCTCGCCGCGTTTCCTGACGCGCACGTGCTGGACTTAGGCTGCGGGGCAGGGCATGCCAGTTTTACCGCCGCAGAGCAGGTTGCTCAGGTGACGGCGTATGACTTATCGAGCCAGATGCTCGATGTGGTCGCTGAAGCGGCGAAAGCGAAAGGACTGAATAACGTCACGACGCGCCAGGGCTACGCTGAATCATTACCCTTTGAGGATGCATCGTTTGAGGTTGTGATTAGCCGTTACTCTGCACACCACTGGCATGATGTGGGGCAGGCATTACGGGAAGTGAAACGCGTACTCAAACCGGGCGGAATCTTCATCATCATGGACGTGATGTCTCCCGGACATCCGGTACGAAATATCTGGCTCCAGACGGTTGAAGCGCTGCGTGATACCTCGCACGTGCAAAACTACTCCAGTGGAGAGTGGCTTACGTTTATCACCGAAGCCGGCTTGATTTCACGCTCATTGATAACCGACCGTTTGCCGCTGGAGTTTGCGTCATGGATTGCGCGGATGCGCACCCCCGAGGCATTAACTCAGGCGATCCGATTGTACCAGGAGAGCGCCTCTGCTGATGTGAAGGCGTACTTTGAGCTGCATGACGATGGTTCGTTTACTAGCGACACCATTATGGCTGAAGCGCAAAAAGCAGGATAAACAAAAAAGGCACCGAGGGGAATCGGTGCCTTTTTAACAAGCGAACGTACTATCAGGAATCTGGCGTAGCGCTGTTTTTCACAAACAACGTCAGCTGGTCGCCAGGTTGCAGGTTGTCAGTATCGTTGTTCCAGCGCATCACATCTTTGATGTTTACGCCGTGACGCTTAGCAATACTGGACAGCGAGTCGCCTTTACGTACGCGATAGGTAATGCTATCGCTGTTTTTAGCGAGACGCTGTGCGCTGCTACCTGCACCTACGTTCAGCGTTTGACCCACTTTCAGACCAGATCCGCGCAGATTATTCCACTGCTGGAGATCTTTCGCATTCACGCCAAGACGTGATGCAATACCTGAAAGCGTATCACCTGAACGCACCTTATAGCTGCGGCTGCTTACAGGCGACGTATCAGCGATCAGCGTGGACTGAACGGCTGCGATTTCACCCGAAGCTAAAGACTCTCGTAACTGTTCCGCATGTTTCTGCGGAACCATCACATAGCGTGGGCCACTAGCACCCAGCGTGGAGCCTTTAACACCTGCATTAAAGGTTTTAAGCTTACTTACCGACATACCCGTCATATCGGCAACCTGTTGAATATCAACCGGGCTGCTGAGGCGGACACGCGCCAGTGCACGACTTTCGTCTGGTGTTGGCAGTTGTACACCGTAACGTTTGCTGTTCTTGAGAATGTCACTCAGTGCCAGCATTTTCGGTACGTAAATCTTTGTTTCCTGTGGCAGTGAGAGCGACCAGAAGTCTGTGGATTTTCCACGCGCTTTATTCGCTTTCATTGCCTTCAGTACACGACCTTCACCACTGTTATACGCCGCGACAGTCAATAACCAGTCGCCGTCAAACATCTTGTTCAGACGTTGCATCATGTCGAGAGCGGCTGTCGTTGAAGCGACAACATCACGACGCGCATCGTAGTTGCGGGTCTGCTTTAAACCATAATTTCGCCCTGTGCTCGGAATGATCTGCCAGATGCCTGCTGCATTGGCGCCAGACGTCGCGTGCGGGTCAAAAGCGCTCTCCACTATGGGTAGTAGTACCAGTTCCATAGGCATGTTACGTTTCTTAACTTGCCCGGCTATCCAGTACATATACGGCTCTGCCCGTAATGTTACATCGTGGAGATAGCTCTTATTTCTCAAATACTTCTGTTTCTGTTCGCGAATCCGGCTGTTTTCCGAAATTCCCATCTTTAGCTCGTCGCCAATAGAGGCCCACAAGTCTTGTTCCTGCGCGAAGGATGTCCCATCGTCCAACCATCGCGCCTGACTCGTAAACTTCCCTGCTTCCCCTTGACCAGCCGCAGAAAGGCTCTGTGCGTGCTGTTGTACGTTGCTGCCGTTTTGTGACTGGCAACCTACAAGCAGGACAGAGGCGAGTAATATCGCTTTTGCCTTCATGTGTGTGTCAATAGTTGCTTAAAAGACGAGCGATGATAACGGCGAAATTTTGAAAAGGCAACCCGCAATTATCTGAAGTTATCTTTCTTTGACCTTAACCATGCAAATCGCGCTTCAGGTTGTAACAAATTTGTTTCTTGATTAATTTTATTAATTAAATCAACATCATCAGTTCTTAAAAATAAATTAATTTGTCGTTCATTTTTCAGAATTACGGGGAGTGTTTTTTGGTTTTTTGCACGTAACTCCTTCACTTTCAGGTAATAATCCTGAATCGCCCGATCCTCAGGCAGCACGCTTGCAGCAAACTTCATATTCCCTAATGTATACTCATGTGCGCAACAAATTACGGTGTCGGCTGGAAGCGCATTAATTTTTTGTAAAGATTGATACATCTGTTCTGGCGTGCCTTCAAACAGCCTTCCACAGCCGCCAGAAAACAGCGTGTCGCCACAAAAAAGATAAGGTTTGCTGTAGAAACAGAGATGACCGGAAGTGTGACCTGGCGTAGCAAATACGGAAAACTCCCACCCGAGGATGAGGATACTTTCGCCTTCTTCGACAAATTGCGTCGTACCCTTATCCTGTGTCTCTGCCGGTCCGTAGACGGGAAGATGAGGATAGCGCGCAAGGAGATCGGGAACACCGCCGACATGATCGTGATGGTGATGGGTAAGTAGGATCGCTTCAGGCTGCCAGCCGTTTTCTTTTATCGCGTGCAGGATCGGTGCGGATTCGCCTGGATCAACAATGATGCATCTGCGATCGTCGTCGACTAAAACCCAGATGTAATTGTCCTGAAAGGCGGAAATACTGATAAGATTCATGCATTACCTCTTATAGCGTGGCGGGTGTTTTGATGAAACCGGCAAGGATACCTCAGACTGTCGCACCACCGGAACGTTGGGCAGAGTTGCCCTGGGGTGAATATTATCGCGAGGCCTTAGAACTTCAGCTTAAACCCTGGCTCGCGAAAATGTATGGTTTTCACCTGCTTAAGATTGGCAATCTGAGCGCAGAAATCAATACCGAAAGCTGCGCTATCTCGCATCAGGTTAGCGTATCGCTTAATGGCTCCCCGGTTCAGGTGAAAGCGGATCCGCTGCATTTGCCGTTTGCGGAAAAATCCATTGATGCCTGTCTGCTCGCCCATACGCTGCCCTGGTGCAGCGATCCCCATCGTCTGCTGCGGGAAGCCGACCGCGTTTTGATTGATGACGGCTGGCTGATCCTGAGCGGTTTTAATCCGCTGAGTCTGATGGGGCTACGTAAACTGACGCCCGTTCTGCGCCGCACGCCGCCCTATAACAGCAGGATGTTTACCATGATGCGCCAGCTGGACTGGCTTTCACTGTTAAATTTCGAAGTGCTGAGCTATGGGGGTTTTCAGGTCATTCCCTGGACGCGTAAAGGCGGGGTCTTATTAAGCACCCATTTACCCGCGCTGGGCTGCATGCAATTTATTGTCGCGCGTAAGAGGACGATCCCCCTTACGCTCAACCCAATGAAGCAAAGCAAATCAAAAACGCGGATCCGCCAGACCGTGGGGGCCACGCGGCAGTACAAAAAACCGTGATCAGGATTCAGGTTGATAACCTGCATCCTCATGGGTTGGGTTGGATGCCGCCGCGCGAGCCAGCTCGTCACAGCGTTCGTTTTCAGGATGACCGGCGTGCCCCTTTACCCACTCCCATTTGATTTCGTGCTGACCGAGGGCGGCATCAAGACGCTTCCAGAGATCGACATTCTTGACCGGTTTTTTCTCTGCCGTTTTCCAGCCGCGTTTTTTCCAGTTGTGGATCCATTGGGTAATGCCCTGGCGGACATACTGGCTGTCGGTACTCAGCACCACGTCGCAATGTTCTTTTAACGCTTCCAGCGCCACGATGGCCGCCATCAACTCCATGCGGTTGTTGGTGGTCAGGAAATAGCCTTCACTAAAGGTTTTTTCATGCTGGCGATAGCGCATAATGGCACCATAGCCGCCGGGCCCTGGGTTACCGAGACAAGATCCATCGGTGAAAATTTCTACCTGTTTACGCATCTCTGGTAGACTTCCTGTATTTGAAACGTTCAGTAAAACGATAAGTCTGACATAAATGACCGCTATGAGCACTGCAATTACTCGCCAGATTGTTCTCGATACCGAAACCACCGGTATGAACCAGATTGGCGCCCACTACGAAGGGCATAAAATCATTGAGATTGGTGCCGTTGAAGTGGTGAACCGTCGCCTTACGGGCAACAACTTCCACGTTTACCTTAAACCCGATCGGCTGGTGGACCCGGAAGCGTTCGGCGTTCACGGAATTGCCGATGAGTTTTTGCTGGATAAGCCCACCTTTGCCGACGTCGCAGATGAATTTCTCGACTACATCAGAGGTGCGGAACTTGTCATTCATAACGCGTCGTTCGATATCGGCTTTATGGACTATGAGTTCAGCAAGCTCAACCGTGATATTCCGAAGACGAATACGTTCTGTAAAGTCACGGATAGCCTGGCGCTGGCAAGGAAGATGTTCCCCGGCAAGCGTAACAGCCTTGATGCCCTGTGCTCTCGCTATGAGATAGACAACACCAAGCGAACGCTGCACGGCGCGTTGCTCGATGCCCAGATCCTGGCCGATGTCTACCTGACCATGACCGGCGGGCAAACGTCGATGAAATTCAGTATGGAAAATGAATCCCAGCAGACGCGAGATGAAGGGGGAATTCAGCGCATTGTGCGTCAGGCGAATCGCTTACGGGTCGTTTTAGCCAGTGATGAAGAGTTGATGAATCACGAGTCTCGTCTTGATTTGGTGCAGAAGAAGGGCGGGAGCTGTCTGTGGCGCGCCTGAAAAGGTGCCGAAACGTTTGTTAATTCATCGTTTGGGTGATTTTTGCAGCAAACGATTCAAAAGTTAAGAAAAAGCGTTGACGAGTTCAGAGTCAAACCGTAATATTCGCCTCGTTCCCCACACGGGAACAGTGGAGCGGTAGTTCAGTCGGTTAGAATACCTGCCTGTCACGCAGGGGGTCGCGGGTTCGAGTCCCGTCCGTTCCGCCACTATTCAGGCCCACGTTACTTGTAACGTGGGCCTTTTTGTTTTTCCTCTTTCTCATGTTTTCCTTAATTTCTGCTCTGGCACATCTGCTGAAAATCATATTTATACCATTCTGTTTTTTGTATTTAATCAATTCTAATCCGCTTAAAAATAGTGTAGGTTAATTACATCATTTCCCTCCTCTTATAATTCTGTTTTCACGTCATTCTTAATAACCCTCTGGTGTTAACTATTCTTAATCCTGCGTAGATTCTCTCGTGGTTTTTTCCTACCTCTATAAAGAAACCAGTCATGCTATTTTTGAGCATCATGTCAATAGACTCTATGGGCGTGAATTATGTAAGGAAGGCATAAGAGCATGGCACTAAAGGATGTATTCACGCCGATGTGCATATGTCCTTAATTTAGCATTGAATTTCACCAAGGACTTTAAGTATGACTGAAAATAAGGTCATTTTAGCGGTCAACAACGGAGACGGTAAAACGCGGTTGTTGACAGCAGATGCAGGCCGTACGGTTAAGGTAAAGCTTATCCCCGGCAATAAATATTTGCTGAAAAATGTGAATGACGACTTTGCGCCAGAAAATATTACGCTTCAACGCGTTGGCAAAGCGTTACATATTATTCAGGAAGGCGACACACAGCCCAGCATTATTATTGAAAATTATTTTGACGGCGATTCGAAAAACCCAACCCTGATGGGTATGGCCGAAGATGGATTGCTTTATGCCTATATCCCTTTGTCTGGTGAAAGCTACGATAATGGCTATCTCATGGCTGAAGGTGGTCTGGCTCCGGTTGCCCTGGGCGGTGAACCGTTAGGCGCCGGTGGGCCTCTTTTGTCTGCCCCGGACGACGAAAATGACATGCTGTTTGGCATGTTAGGGTGGTTTGCGCTTGCGGCGGCAGGTGTTGGCGCTGCGTTTGCTCTGTCCGAACTGGACAAGGATGAAAGCGATAGCCAGCCCGCCCCCGAAAAACCGAGCATTGGCAAGGCTGTGGATGATGAAGGCTCGATTAAAGGACCGCTTAAGTCCGGAGACGTGACTGATGACTCAACGCCTTCATTAATCGGTAAAGGCAAGCCGGGCGATACCATCCATATCATCGATAATGATAAGGAAATTGGCTCCGTCATCGTCGACGACGAAGGCGAATGGAGCTATACGCCGGATAAGCCGCTGGGCGACGGTGAACATGACCTCTCCGTTGTGGTTGAAGATCCGGACGGCAACATGAGCCCGCCGTCTGACCCCATTACCATCGTGGTTGATACCGTTGCGCCAGATGCGCCAACGATTGAGCACATCATGGATAAAGTGGGTAAAGTCACCGGCGAGATCCTTGAAGACGCTTACACCGACGATCCAAAACCGGAGATGAGCGGTACCGGTGAAGCGGGCGCGACGATTACCATTTACGATAACGGTAAAAAGATCGGCGAAACCAGCGTTAACGACGACGGTCGTTGGTATTTCAAACCTTCAGAAAACCTGACTGACGGCAACCACAGCATCACGGTTAGCCAGACGGATAAAGCGGGTAACGTCAGCGAGCCTTCTGATGAACGTGATTTTATTGTTCTTACGGAACCTCCGGGGAAAGCAGAAACGCCGTCAGTTATTGACGACAACGGTCCGGTAACGGGTCCGCTTAAGCCGGGTGACGTGACGGATGACACTAAACCTTCATTCAGCGGTGAAGGCACGCCGGGCAATACCATCGTTATCAAGGATAACGACAAAGAGATCGGCTCCGTTATCGTCGATGACGAAGGGAAGTGGACCTACACGCCTGAGAAAGATCTCAGCGAGGGTGAGCATAACGTTGAGGTGATTGAAGAAGATCCGCTGGCTAATGTCGGCCAACCCTCCGATCCGATCCAGATCATTGTCGATACCACGCCGCCGGCAAGACCGGACAGGGTCGATGCTGAAGATAATACCGGTCCGATTACCGGCCAGCTGAAGGGCGGCGACGTCACTGACGAAACGCGTCCGGTATTCAGCGGTAAAGGTGAACCGGGCGACACCGTGACCATTTATGATGGTGATGAAGTTCTGGGCTCTACCGTCATCGATGACGAAGGCAACTGGTCGCTGAAACCGGAGAAACCGCTGGGCGAAGGCGATCACAGCATCACCGTTACGCAAACGGATAAGGCGGGCAATACCAGCGACCCCTCGGAAGCGCTGGAGTTTGAAGTTGACACTACCGCGCCTGATGCTTCAGCAGATGTTCTGAAAATTACCGCCGTAGCGGATGACGTAGGCGATCGTCAGGGCAACGTTGCCAGCGGTGAAATCACCGATGACAGCAAGCCGCTCATTAGCGGTATCGGCGAAGCGGGCAATACCGTCTATGTCTATACCACCGACGCCTCCGGTAAACACCTGATTGGTTCAGCGGTTGTGGGTAGCGATGGCACCTGGAGCCTGACGCCTGAAACCCCACTGACGGAAGGTTTGAACCAGCTGACGCTGGAGACACAGGATCCGGCGGGTAACCGCGTTGCGGGCGATGCACCGTCTTACGACATCAACCTCCTGATCCCGATCAGCACTCAGCCGTCCATCAACAGCGTGGTGGACAATTCAGAACCACACGTTGGCCCGCTGCAAAAAGGCGACGCCACCAACGATACCACGCCAACCCTGAGCGGCAGCGCTGCGCCGGGTGACATCGTGTCGATCCTCGACAACGGTAAGGTGATTGGCTCCGTCACGGCGGACAGCAACGGCAAGTGGACGTTCACTCCGGACGCCGCGCTGGCTTATGGCAAGCACACCTTCACCGTCACTGCGACTGACGCAGCGGGCAACTCGCGCACCAGCGGCAGCTTCCCGATCGTGATTGACACTGCGGCACCATCTCCGGCAGAAAATATCGTTATCAATGATAACGTGGGCGACAAGCAGGGACCGGTAGGTTCAGGCGACACCACAGACGATCAGTCCCCGACCCTGAGTGGCGAAGCCGAGCCGGGCAGCGTGGTGGACATCTATGATAACGACGAGAAGATCGGTTCCGTCATCGTTGATGACGAAGGTAAATGGTCCTATACGCCAGACAAACCGCTGGATAAAGGCGATCATGAGATCACCACTACCGTAACCGATCCGTCTGGCAACACCAGTGAACCGTCGCCGGGGATCTCCTTCACCGTCGACCCTGATCCAAACCAGGTTACCGTGGGTGAAGTGGTGGATGATCAGGGCCCGATCGTGGGCAACCTAAAGCCGGGCACCGTGACCGATGATGTTCGCCCTGAACTGAGCGGTAAAGGTAAGCCAGGCAGCACCGTGACCATTAAAGATGGCGACGACGTGCTGGGCTCCACCGTGGTGGATCCGGACGGCAACTGGACGTTCACGCCAGAGCAGGATCTGGCTGACGGCAATCACAGCCTGACCGTGGTGTCCAAAGATCCGGCGGGTAACGAGGTGACCTCACCGTCCTTCGATATCAC
The DNA here is from genome assembly GCF_049238425.1 of Enterobacter cloacae complex sp. IR5401. Classification (NCBI taxonomy): domain Bacteria; kingdom Pseudomonadati; phylum Pseudomonadota; class Gammaproteobacteria; order Enterobacterales; family Enterobacteriaceae; genus Enterobacter; species Enterobacter cloacae complex sp. IR5401. The sequence goes on from NZ_JBMKHN010000017.1 coordinate 13,002, forward strand.
CGTCGATGCGACCGCGCCGGAAAAACCTGTGCTGGGATCCGCAACGGATGACGTGGGCACTATTCGCGGCGATCTGAGCAACGGCAGCACCACCGACGACGCAAACCCAACCTTCAACGGCTCTGCAGAGCCGGGCAGCCGTGTCGATATTTACGACAACGGTGAGCATATTGGTTCGACGATTGCGGACGATAAAGGCGCCTGGCAGTTCACGCCAACTACGCCTCTGCCAGAAGGTGAGCACCATATCACCACTACCGCAACGGATGAAGCGGGCAACACCGGTCCGGAATCGGATGATTTTGTGCTGGTGACCGACTACACCCCACCTGTAGCAACCGGCGATGTGCTGAACATTACGTCCGTAATGGATGATGTCGGCGGCCGTCAGGGTAACGTGGCCAGCGGTGAAATCACCGATGACAGCAAACCGGTTATCAATGGTATTGGTGAAGCGGGAAGCACCGTCTTTGTTTACAGCACGGATGCTAACGGCAAACATCTGCTGGGCTCAGCCGTAGTCAACAGTGAAGGCACCTGGACGCTGGCGCTGGATACACCGCTGGTGGAAGGGCTTAATCAGCTGACGCTCGAAACGCAGGATGCCGTTGGTAACCGCGTGGCGGGTGAAGCACCGTCTTATGATATTACCGTTCTGATCCCGGTCAGCACCGAGCCGTCCATCAACAGCGTGGTGGACAACGCCGAGCCGCACGTCGGCCCAATGCAGAAAGGCGAAACCACCAACGACACCACCCCAACCCTGAGCGGCAGCGCTGCACCGGGCGACGTTGTGTCTATCCTCGACAACGGGAAAGTGATTGGCACCGTCAAGGCGGATAGCAGCGGTAAGTGGTCGTTCACCCCGGATACCGCGCTGGCGGATGGTCAGCACACCTTCACCGTCACGGCGACTGACGCAGCGGGCAACGCGCGCACCAGCGGTACCTTCCCGATCGTGATCGATACTGCGGCACCGTCTCCGGCAGAAAATATCGTTATCAATGATAACGTGGGCGACAAGCAGGGGCCGGTAGGCGACGGTGACACCACCGACGACCAGTCTCCAACCCTGAGCGGTGAAGCCGAGCCGGGCAGCGTGGTGGACATCTACGACAACGACGAGAAGATCGGTTCCGTCATCGTTGATGACGAAGGTAAATGGTCCTATACGCCAGACAAGCCTCTGGCTAAAGGCGATCATGAGATCACCACTACCGTGACCGATCCGTCTGGCAACACCAGCGAACCGTCACCGGGGATCTCCTTCACCGTCGATCCTGATCCAAACCAGGTCACCGTGGGCGAAGTGGTGGACGATCAGGGGCCGATCGTGGGTAACCTGAGGCCGGGCAACGTGACCGATGATGCGCGTCCGGAACTGGGCGGTAAAGGCAAGCCGGGCAGCACCGTAACCATCATGGATGGCGACGATGTACTGGGCTCCACCGTGGTGGATCCGGACGGCAACTGGACGTTCACCCCAGAGCAGGATCTGGCCGATGGCGATCACAGCCTGACCGTGATTTCCAAAGACCCGGCCGGAAACGACGTGACCTCTCCGTCCTTTGATATCTCTGTCGATACCGTGGCACCGGAAAAACCGGTTGTCGGCCTTGCGACAGATGACGTGGGTTCCAGCCGTGGCGATCTGAGCAGCGGCAGCACCACCGACGATGCGAACCCAACCTTCAAAGGTTCCGCAGAGCCGGGCAGCCGTGTCGATATCTATGATAACGGGGAGCTGATTGGTTCTACCGTGGTGGACGAAAATGGCGGCTGGCAATTTACGCCAACCACCGCGCTGCCAGAGGGTGAGCACCATATCACCACTACCGCAACCGATAAGGCCGGTAACACGGGTCCGGAATCAGATGATTTTGTACTGATCACCGACTACACCGCGCCTGACGCGAGCAAAGTGGCGATCACCGAAGTCTACGACGACGTGAACACCGCAGGCGTGATTGCCTCCGGCGAAGAAACCGACGATAACCGTCCGCTGATCAAGGGTACCGGCGCAGAGCCGGGCAACACCATCACCGTCTACAACGGCGACAAGGTGATTGGCACCGCGAAGGTGCAGGCCGACGGCACCTGGTCCCTGGAGCCGACCACGCCGCTGCCGGACGGCAGGTACACCCTGACGGCGAAAGAGACCGACGGCGTGGGCAACGTCTCCGGTCCGTCCGGCGAGTACATCATCAACGTGGCCACCGTGCCGCCGCAGGCACCGACGCTGGACACCGTCTATGACGACGTGGCACCGCACGCGGACTACCTGCAGAAGGGCGACGTCACCAACGACACCACTCCGACCCTGAGCGGCAGCAGCGGCGTGATCGGCGGCACCATCAGCATCTACGATAACGGCCGCCTGATCGGCACCGCCACCGTGGGCAGCAACGGCAGCTGGAGCTTCACGCCGGATACGGCGCTGGCTGACGGCAGCCACAGCTTCACCGCCACCGTCACCGACGGCGTGGGGCGCACCAGTGAGCCAACCGGCGGCTTCGGTATCGTTATCGATACAAAAGCACCGGACGCAGCCTCTGACCTGCTGGTCACCGACAACGTCGGTGCGTACCAGGGCCCGGTCGTGAGCGGCGACACCACCGATGACAACACCCCGACCCTGAGCGGCAGGGCCGAGCCGGGCAGCACGGTGAACATCATCGACAACGGCCAGGTTATCGGCTCCACGAAGGTGAACCCGGACGGTACATGGAGCTTCACCCCGGATCAGGCGCTCTCCAACGGCGAGCACGACCTGACCACCACCGTCACCGATCCGTCAGGCAACACCGGGCCGGAAGGGTCGCACGTGGTCATCACCGTTGACGTGGTCCCGGGCAAGGTGGAAATCACCGGCGTGACCGACGACGCCGGCAGCGTGACCGGCAGCCTGTCCCAGAACGCGGTCACCGACGACACCCGTCCGCAAATCAGCGGCACGGCGAAGGCGGGCAGCACCGTAACCATCATGGACGACAGCAACGTGCTGGGCACCACCACCGCGGGCGCGGACGGCGCCTGGAGCTTCACGCCGAGCGTGGATCTGGGCCGCGGCGAGCACACCTTCACCGCCACGGCGAAGGATCCGATGGGTAATGAGTCAGCCAGCAGCAGCTGGACCGTGACCATCGATACCGATGCGCCGGTGAAGCCGACCATCGACGCGGCGCTGGACGACGTGGGCAGCGTGCAGGCTAACCTGGCGAACGGCGGCACCACCGACGATCCGACCCCGACCCTGAGCGGCAAGGCGGAAGCGGGCAGCACCGTGAAGATCTACGATCAGAACGGCCTGCTGGGCGAAGTGACGGCGAAGGCCGACGGCACCTGGAGCTTCTCACCGACGGCGAAACTGCCGGAAGGTGAGCACCGCTTCCACGTGACGGCGACGGACAGGGCGGGTAATACCAGCGCAGCGTCCGACGATTTCGTGCTGAACCTGGACTACACCGCACCAGAAGCAAGCAAAGTGAGCATCACTGACGTGGTGGATGACTTTGGTTCTGTGACCGGCTCCGTGACGTCAGGCGGTAAGACTGACGATAACACGCCGCTGATCAAAGGCACTGGCGCGGAAGCGGGCAACACCATCACCGTGTACAACGGCGACAAGGTGATTGGCACCGCCAAAGTACAGGCTGACGGCACCTGGGAGCTTCAGGTCACGAAAGCCCTGCCTGACGGGACTTACAACCTGACGGTGAAAGAGACCGACAGCGTGGGTAACACCACGGCGGCTTCACCGGAATACATTATTCAGATCGATGCAGGCGGTCAGCCGCTGCCACCGACCCTGAGCAGTGTCGAAGATGACGTCGCGCCGCATACCGGTCCATTGCAGAAGGATGCGACAACCAACGACAACACCCTGCTTCTGACCGGTACTGCGGAAGCCAACGTGACGGTTCGCATTTATGGCGGCCCGAACGGTACCACCCTGCTGGGTGAAACCAAGGCCGATGCCCAGGGCAAATGGAGCTTCAACACGCCGAAACTGGCGGACGGCGTTCATACGTTTGTCGCGGAAGCGATTAACGACATTGGTCAGGTAAGCCCGCAGACTGGCGGCTTCCCAATCACGGTTGATACCAGCGCGCCGGGTGAGGTCACAGGCTTTATCGTGAGCGATAACGAAGGTCCGAAGACCGGCGTATTGGCTAATGGCGACACCACTGACGATGCGACGCCGACCATCAGCGGTAAGGCAGAGCCAGGCAGCGTTGTTCACGTCTACGTGAACGGCCAGGAAAACGGTACTGCGGTTGCAGACGCGAACGGTAACTGGACCTACACCACCGGTTCTCTGGCGGATGGAGAATACACCTTCACCGCGCGTGCTGAAGATTCAGCAGGCAATCTGGGAGCTGAAAATGCCGGTGTTACCGTCACGCTTGATACCTCCAGCGTTCCGGTCACCATCGTTCGCGTGATGGACGATAAAGGCAGCGTCACGGGTGAAATGAAGGCGAACGACGTCACTGACGACGCGCGTCCGGAAATTATCGGTAAGGCGAAAGCAGGCAGCACTGTCACCATCATGGATGGCAACGTGGTGTTGGGCAGCGTCAAGGCCGATGCCAGCGGCAACTGGGTATTTACGCCTACCAGCGATCTGGGCGATGGCGTACACAACATTACGGCAACCGCGAAAGATCTGACGGGTAAAGAGGATACCTCCAGCACCTTCAGCTTCGAAATTGACAGTAAAGCACCGAATCGTCCGAGCATTGATTACGCGGAGGATCAGGTGGGTACCGTTAAGGACGACCTGAACAGCAACGATGTCACTGACGATCCGCAGCCGATCCTGCACGGTACGGCTGAAGCGGGCAGCACCGTCAATATTTACACCGTTGACGGCACCCTGCTGGGTTCAGTCACCGCGAACAGCAACGGGGCATGGAACTTCAAGCCGGGCAGCAAGTTACCTGAAGGGAAAAACACCTTCTACGTGACGGCCACGGATGAAGCCGGCAACGTCAGCGACAAGTCTGCGGACTTTATTCTGACTACCGACTACACCGCGCCGGATGCGAGCAAAGTGACCATTGATTCCGTCACGGATAACGTGGGTAACGTTCAGGGGATTGTTGCAGATGGCGGCGTTCTGGACGATTCACGTCCGGTAATTCGCGGCTCTGGTGCGGAAGTAGGCAACGTTATTACCGTGTACACCACGGATAAAGACGGCAACACCAAAGTACTGGGCACCACCACGGTCGATCAGAACGGCAAATGGGAACTGACGCCATCTGAATCGCTGTACGGTGATTCCATCAACCAACTGACCGTGACGGAAACCGATCGCGTTGGCAACGTGGCGAAACCGGCTGACAGCTATGACGTCATTATGTCCGACACGCCGGATGCGCCAGCGATCCTTAACGTTCTGGACGATACCGGCACAACCGTTATCAACCTGGCCAACAATGCGTTGACCAAAGACGATACGCCAACCCTGAAAGGAACGGCGGACGGTGCTGCGGGCGATACTATCACCATTTACAACGGCAGTCAGGTTGTAGGTAAAACAACGCTGAACAGCGATGGCACCTGGAGCTTCACGCCATCTCCGGCACTGGCTGACGGTAGCTACACCTTTACGGTGACCAATACCAACAGCGCGGGTCAGGAGAGCGATCGCAGCGGTTCGTTTACGGTAACCATTGATTCAACAGCGCCGAATCCGGTTTCCGGACTGCAGGTGTCTGACGATCAGGGTGCCTGGAAAGGTCAGTTGACCGACGGTATGACCACCGACGACAACAAGCCAACCTTCACCGGTAAAGCGGAGCAGGGCAGCACGGTTACTATCTATGATAATGGCCAGGCGATGGGTACCGTCACCGTCACCAACCCAGACGGTAGCTGGCAGTTCACGCCGTCCACGCCGCTGGTTGATGGCGAACACCAGTTCGCGACCCAGGTAACGGATCCGGCAGGTAACGCCAGCGCGATCGTTGACGATATCACCGTTAACGTCTCTACGGGCGCAAGCTATCTGCAGCTGCTGCAGGTGGTGGATGATGTCCAGGAAGCGGGTGGTTCTCGCGTGCTTCGCGATGGTGAAGTCACCAACGACAGCCAGGTACAGCTGGTCGGTAAGGCGACGGCGGGCAGTACCATTATCATCACCGACGTGGGTGGCGTTCAGCTGGGCACCGTGAAAGCGGATGCCAACGGTAACTGGGAATTCACGCCGACGAGCAGCCTGAGTGATGGCGCGCACACGCTGCGCATCACCGGGACCGACCCGTCCAATAACCCGCTCACGCCGATCGACTTTGATCTGGTTGTGGATACGGTTGCGCCTGTCGCACCGGCTATCACCGATGTGCTGGACGACGTCAACCCGGTTCAGGGTTCCGTTGCTCACGGCAAGCCGACCAACGACACCACGCCGGAAATCACCGGTACGGCAGAGAAGGGAAGCACGGTGAATGTGTACCATCAGGTGGATGCGACAACCCGCATTCTGCTGGGTACCGCCGTTGCCGATAGCACAACGGGTCAGTGGACGCTACAAATCACTGACGCGAACAAGCTGGCTGAAGGCACCTGGAATCTGGTCGCAACCTCCACGGACGCGGCGGGCAACGTCAGTACGCCGAGCAACACCTGGACAATTGTTGTCGATACCACCGTGTCTGACGCGGTTATCAACATCAGCTCTGTCTCGGAAGACCGTGGCGCTTCAGATACTGACTTCATTACCAGCGATAACACGCTGTTGATTAACGGTGAGCTGAACAAAGCCCTGCAGGCGGACGAGTGGGTTGAGATTAGCCTCGACAACGGTGTGACCTGGACGCGTGCCTCAACGGTAACCGGCACATCCTGGACTGTGGATATGCAGAGCACGCCGCTGAACGATGGTGCTTACACCATTCAGGCGCGCGTGGTGGATAACGCCGGTAACGTCGGCAGCACCGATTCTCAGGCGCTGCAGGTGGCATCGGGCGGCAGTGACATGAACGGTCTGTCTACGACAACCAAAGTGACTACCGATACCAGCCATGGTCTGACGACCGGGGATCACTTCAGCCACGCGGCAACGGCAACCAACGGCGACATGGTCACCCGTGACCGTACGGTGACCATCAGCGGCAACCTGAGCGCGGCGCTGCAGGCGGGCGAACATCTGCAGATCTCTCTGGATAACGGAAAGACCTGGAAAACGCTGGCGCTCAACGGCCAGAGCTGGAGCTATGAACTGCCGGAAGCGACGGCAAGCACCACCCACAGCTTCAAGCTGCAGGTGATTGACGTTGCGGGTAACCCGGGTACGAACACGAACTTTGCCGATAGCTACAACGTGGTTATCGATCTGGATTCTCCGAACGGTATTACCGGGGCGCCAGATGTGCCGCAGCACACCACCACAGGAGATTCGTTCACCTTCTCCAGCGGTCAATACGGTCGTGTTGAAGCGGGGGCGATTATCTCGCTGGTGAGTGACGTCAACAACAACGGGACATATCAGGAAGGTCTGGATCAGGTCATTGGCTTCGTGAAGGCTAACGCTGACGGCTCCTGGAGTCTGAATACGTCGCTGCCTTCTGGCGCACATAACCTGGCCTTTGTGGTCTGGGATGAAGCGGGTAACCGCTCAAGCATGAGCGCCAGCACCAGTACAGGTGTCACCGAAGGTGGCGGCAGTACGCTGATTGAACAAACCTGGGGGGGAACGACCGATGCGGATAGCCGCGGTTTGAACGCCGCTGCGGTGACCATCAGTCAGGACGGTTTGTGGTCATTCTTCCAGAGTGCTCGCGGCACTTCTGGTACAGCAACCGCTAACGCCGGACGTGTCTATGACTCCGTCACGCGTGAAGACTACGATTCAACGTACCTTGCCCAACCGTCAACTGAAAACGGTGCGGGTTACGACGTAGATAGCACGTCATACAGCCGTTATGTTAACTCCGCAGCCTTTGCGGACATTAACCGCGATGGCTATGCCGACGTCATGTCTCAGATCAGTAGCTATAGTAACGCGGGTCGTACCGCCTACTGGCTGCAGAACGCAGACGGTAGTTACTCCGCGAAGGCGCTGGATCAGGGCACCCTGAACCACCTCGGCGGCGTGATTTCCTATGACCGTGAAGGTGATGGCTATCTGGACTTTGTGCTGGGTGACTCCGAAGCAGACTCCATTTCGTTCATCAAAAATACGCAGGGCACGCTGAGTTACGAGGATAATTCCGGCTTCTCTGACGGACATCCTGGCGGGGCACTGCCAACGTCGCTGAGTGTGCTGCACGAAGTAGGGGCTGTGGATATCGATAACAACGGTACCGTAGATATTACGGCACATATCGACTACAACGGCGCTGGCAACCTCGTCGGCAACAACTCCCGCGGTCTGGGTATCTTGTATAACCAGACTACCGGGACGTCGAAGACCAACTTCGGTGAAGTTGGCTACTACGCGAACGTGTTCCGTGACGATGGCCATGAAGACTACGGTAACTTGTCTATCTCCATGACCTATGCGGATTACAACAACGATGGTTGGCTGGATCTGTTCCTGAGCCGTGGTTCGAAGGGGGGCAGTAACAGCGACGAGAGCCGTATCTATCTGAACGATGGTACCGGTAAGCTCAATGCAACGGACAGCCAGGCGCAGTGGTTTGGCGATAACGTTGATGGCGGCACGTCGCTGGCAGTGGACTGGAACCACGACGGTAAGATGGACATCATCGAAGTGCCACGCTCTGGCGTGACTGGCTCGCCAATGTTGTATACCAATACCGGTAGTAACAACTGGGGCGCCAATAAAGTCAGCCTGACAGGTAGCACGACGTTCAACAACATGACGGGTGCCGTCGCACTCGACTATGACTGGGACGGTTCGATGGACCTGGTGCTGTACCGCTCTGGCGCGGATGCTGATGTCGTGGCAAGAGACGACGCGGGACGCACGATGCTGGTGAAAAACACCAATATCGCGGCGGACGGCACGAGCCTGCAGATCCGTATTGTTGACGGCAACGGCATCAATACCTTCTACAGCAACACCGTGAAGTTATACAACTCAGCGGGCGAGCTTGTGGCAACCCAGTTGATTAACCCGCAGTCCTCTGGTTCAAGCAACAGCATGGGTCTGGTGAGCTTCTTCGGGCTGGATCCGAATGAAGTTTACTCCGTGCAGATGCTGCGCATTACCGACGGTGAAGCGGATCACGTTGGCGCAACGAGCAGCATTGGTGGTTACACCAACGGTACGGTAAATGAGAGCTGGGGTGGCCTGACAACAGGTAAAGCCCATGACTCCTACGTACTGACGGCGGAAAGCGGCAATGCGGCAAACAACACCTCTGGCAACAGCGGGATCGTCGGGACGGGCTATAACGACACCTTCTTCGGTTCTGCAGGCAACGACACCTACAACGGTGGCGGCGGCTGGAACCAGATTGTGAGCGGTAAGCCGGTCTGGAGCGAAACTGCCGGTATGGACGTTGTTGACTATAGCCGTTCAACTACTGCGATCAACGCGAACCTGTGGACAGGTACTGCAACCGGTAACGGCACCGATAAACTCCTCAATATCGAGGGTCTCTTAGGTTCCAGCCAGCAGGATACGTTTACGGATAACTCCGCAAATAACCTGTTCGATGGTCGCGGTGGCAATGACGCCTTCTACCTGGTCAACGGCGGTAACGACACGCTGATGTACAACGTGCTGGAAGGAATGACCAACGACAGCACCGGCGGCAACGGGCACGACACTATCCACGGCTTCAAGGTGGGTAATCTGGTGAAAGACAGTGATGCAGACCTGCTCGATATGAGCGAGCTGCTTGACTATAAGGGCTCTATCTCCTTCTTCGAGGACGATGGAAAACTGGAGCTGGATTACTCCTCCCGCGGCGTGCTGGATTACGTCAAGGTGGAAGTTGTCGGAAGCGATACCGTGATCAGTATCGACCGTGACGGTCAGGGCGGACAGCATGGATTTACTCAGGTTGTCACGCTGGCTGATGTTCAAACCGATCTGGTTACGCTGCTGCAGAATAACCAAATAATGATGTAACCCAGTAAAACCCGCCATCTTCGGATGGCGGGATTTCTGCGCATCTCTGTTGTTTTACGATCAATCACTGGGTTAATCGGGAATTTGATAAATGAAAGTAACCCCTCGGAATTTTAAAAAAATTAATCTGGCGTTCTGTGTCGCTGCTGCCTTAAGTGCATTTATGGCTAATCCCGCTTATTCAGCCGAAAAAGTGGAAAAGGCCATCGATTTACCGGTAGTGATTAAACCAGCGCCAAAAAATACGGCACCGCAGCCTTATCGTCCGGTAGCTGGCGTAACGCCTGAACTGGCGCAGGTTGTCGTCTATTATCCGCAGGGCACCGTTCCTGCGACAGTCTATGTGGACCGCGAGCTGCAGTCGGTGCTGTTGCCAGGCCAGTTTACCGTCCTGTGTGCCGCACCCGGTGCGCACACGGTGGAATCCTGGTTCAACGACCAGCCGACCTATCAGGGCAAACAAAACCCGCAGCAGCAGCTCAATACCGAAAGTGCTCAAACCTATTTTATTCAGGTGAACCCAGGCACTACGGGAAATACGGCGGCGCTGGAGGAACGCGCGCGCGCGGAATCACTTCTGAAAAATATGCATAAGCAGACCAGGATTATTAATCGAGCCTCGCAGGTCAAACCCTGTGATTACGTTAATAATACCGGCATAGTGCTTATTCAGGAGCAGGTACTGTTCCGCTTTGCCGCAAGCAACACGGTGGGCATTTTTGCGGAATCTCGCCAGAAGTTGGATGAGGTAGTGAAATTTATCCGCCAGGCGAATAACGTTCGTGAAATTCAGATTATTGGTTATACCGATGCGATTGGTAGCCGTGAAGCCAACCAGCGTCTCTCTGAAGCGCGTGCGAATACGGTTCGTTCGTTATTGATTGAGAAAGGTATTAAGCCAGAGCTTATTAATAACACAGTTGGACAGGGGGTAGCACAAACCGCTGAAGGTTGTGGAACCAGTGCCACCCAGCAAGCGGCGGGTTGTAACGTTAATAGCCGTCGTGTAGAAATTTTAGTGAAAAGCCACTAATTATGCCTAAAGAAAATACGGATCGCAGCGATGCTTTCCGTATTTTTTTGCAGAAGCGAGGAAGGGTTAACGGCGATTATGCACACTGGGGTTCGAAAGCAAGAGGGCTGGCGCTGCTGTAGTATTTTTTCTTCTCCCTGATAATCTCGTTCTCGATTGACTCCCGGATGATCTCGCCACAGGAATATATTTTTTTCAACGAGTTAAAACCCAGTTGCTTCATAATATTATTGGTATAGGTGTAGGTTGTTTTAGGTTTAATGTTGTGCACGAGGCTAATGTCATCAATGGTGTAACCCGCAATCATCAGCTTCAACACACAAAACTCCATATGCGTCAGTTCGATGTATTTGTTAACTACCTTGCTTTTGCTGGGGTGACGCTGGGCATGCATTTTTTTGATGATCTCATCGTTCGTAAGATTATTTATGTTTACAAGACGATGCCTGAAATGGGAACAAATGCAGGAAAACAGTGTGGGAAAAATATCCGAATGATAGGCGATAATAACTTCTGATATGGTTGCATTATGCGCTTTTTTTCGAAGAGAGATCAGCCAGTGGAAGTAAATGATATTACTGTATATCGAGTCAGGTAAAACTAAATATAGGGTAAAAAAAGAGCCCCTCCTGACCTCTTTAGTCCAGGAAAAAAGATTCTGTTGATTGTCAAAAGAGATGACTTTCTCTTTCCTGAATGTTTCTGAAAGCAAATGATGTAGACCGATATTGCTAAACTGACATCGTGATAAAATAACTTTAGACGTATCCATTGGTATTCCTTTGGTTAACTTGAATGGAAGGAGTCCATCTTCGTAATGTTGCATACCGACAGACAGGTACTACGGTATGAATATATTTATATTTTACACGACATGAATAAACTATTAATTAAGAACACTCCTTCAGTAAATGGGAATTGTTAACCTCGCAGGAATGTAATTTCACGCTGACATTAATGTAAGAAAGCGATGTTTTCAACCAGGAATAATCCACATATCCAGGACAGGCAAAACATGTGATGGTTATAATTTTATAAATAATGGCTTGCTGGATTTCTTCCTTACGGGAAGCATGTCGTTTGGCCGATTAATTAAAGAGAGTGTCGTTGTACAGGGATGACATTGTGAAAAGCATGAAAAAAATCGCGGTTCTGTTTATTTTAAGTTCTACCTTACTTCTTGCCGGCTGCCAGATCGCGCCGGGCAGCCATATCGATACCTCCGGAAAAAAAGTGGTTCATTCGCAGGAGAATAAGCAGAGCGAGCTGGATATTCATGTTTATCCCGTCACACCTGCGCTGATAGCGCAGCTGCGGGAAAACGTGGCTGTTGCCCAGGGCAATGCAGAGCTAAACAAGCGCCTGGAGGCGTATGAATACCGTATTGGTGTTGGCGACATTATTATGGTGACCGTTTGGGAACATCCGGAACTCACCACTCCATCAGGACAGTATCGAAGCGCCAGCGATACGGGAAACTGGGTACATTCAGACGGAACTATTTTTTATCCCTACATCGGGAAAGTTGTCGTGAAGGATAAAACGGTGACGGAAGTCAGAGAGATGATTACCGGGCATCTGGCGAAATATATTGAGTCTCCTCAGGTGGAAGTGGGGATTGCTGCGTTCCGTTCACAGAAGGTCACGGTATCGGGTGAGGTAAACCAGTCTGGCCAGCAGCCTATTACTAACGTGCCGCTGACGATTATTGATGCAGTAAACCAGGCCGGTGGCCTGACGGAAAATGCCGACTGGAGCAATGTGGTATTAACCCAGGGGGGCAAAAAGTCGACAATTTCGCTTCAGGCCCTCATGCAGTATGGCGATTTACAGCAGAATAAATTGCTTTATCCGGGCGATATTCTCTATGTCCCACGCAATGACGATTTAAAAGTGTTTGTCATGGGGGATGTTGTTAAGCAGAGCACCATGAAAATGGATCGCTCAGGCATGACGCTGACGGAAGCGCTGGGGAATGCTGAGGGGATGAATCAGCTAACCAGCGATGCCAGCGGGATATTCGTGATCCGTTCTGAGGCCAAATCAGAAGACGTAAACGAGAAACGTGCGGCGATCTACCAGCTCGACGCGCGAGATGCTACTGCACTGGTACTTGGAACAGAATTTAAGCTCAAGCCTTACGACATTGTCTATGTGACATCCGCACCAGTTGCGCGCTGGAACAGGGTCATTAACCAGCTAATGCCGACCATTACGGGTATCTACAGCCTGACGGAAACGACTCGCTTTGTGAGAAACTGGGGAAATTAATCGTGAAGGGGCACTATAACGCCATCCTGGTGGTTTGCACGGGCAATATATGTCGTTCTCCGGCGGGAGAACGAATATTGCGTTCCTGCTTGCCGGAAATGACGGTGGACTCCGCCGGGATTTCAGCACTATCGGGTGAATGTGCCGATCCCGTTATTCTGCAAACCGCCCGGAATTATGGATTTTCTCTGGAAGGGCATATCGCACGTCAGCTCACCCCAGCGATGTGCCGTGAGTACGATCTTATCCTGACGATGGAGAAGAATCATATTGAAGCGGTAACCCGGATGGCCATGGAGGCCAGGGGGAAAACGTTTTTATTCGGCTACTGGCTTCAGCAGCTCGAAATTGCCGACCCGTACCGCCGGGGACGTGAAATATCAGATTTGATTTTTAAACAACTTTTATCCTCTGCTGAAGAATGGGTAAAGGTTTTTCAGCAGATTGAATAAGTAAGGCTGATTACCGTATGAATAACAGATACGTTAGCAACGATCCTCCCGATTATCTCCAGCGCGGGGAGGAGATTGATCTTGTCCATATCCTCAAGGTTTTATTTTATAGCAAAGTGTGGATAGCGGCCACGACTCTCCTGTTTATTGTGTGCGGCATTATTATTGCTAACACTTTGACGCCCATTTACAAAAGTGATGCGTTAATTCAGGTTGAGAAAAACCCTTCTCTGGGAATATTAAGCAAGCTGTCCCCTGTGCTACCTGAGGGGGCAGGGGTAAGTTCTGAATCAGAAGTGTCGTTAATAAAATCACGCCTGGTGATTGGAAAAACGGTGCGCGATTTAGGGCTGGATATCGTCACGACTGAAAAAACCTATCCTGTAGCCAACGGCCTATTGCAACGTCTGTTCGGTCATCAACCGGCGAAAATTGCGATTGCCTATCTTTCCGTACCGGAACCGTATATCAATCAGCCCCTGAAGCTGGACATGGTTCAGTCTGGAGGCTTCGTATTATATGTCGGAGAGTCCATTGTTGAGGGCAAAGTCGGTGTGCCTGTCCACACTGACGACGTTGATTTCCTGATTGACAGCGCTCAGCTCACTGAAAATACTTCATTTATTATTATAAAGCGCAACGAGTATTCTGTCATCGAAGAAATAAAGGAGAGACTCTCCATTGATACCAAATCGGGTGGGAACGGCATGTTACATTTGAGCATGACTGGCCCCGAACCGGTGATTATCAGCAAAATACTCGATAATATAGCACATAACTATCTGGCTCAGGACGTTGCGCGGAAGTCAGAAGAGGCCAGTAAAAGCCTGGCTTTTTTAAATAAACAGTTACTGCAAATCAAAAGTAATTTGATAGAGGCTGAAAGTAAACTTAATGAATTTCGGAAGAATAATGAGTCTGTTGACTTATCATTAGAAGCGAAATTTATTCTGGATAATGTTGTTGCTATTGACACTCAACTTAATGAACTGACGTTCAAGGAAGCAGAAATCTCCAAGCTGTATAAACGAACGCACCCTGCGTATAAAGCATTGTCAGAGAAAAAAGCGATTCTTGTTGCAGAAAAAGAGAAGCTCAACCAGCGAATTAGCGCGATGCCCAGCACGCAGCAAGAGATCCTGAGTATGACCCGCGATGTGCAGATGGGTAATGACATTTATCTGGTTTTACTGAATAAACAGCATGAATTAAATATCAGTAAGGCCAGTACGCTGGGCAACGTGCGTATTATCGATCGCGCGGTAACGCAGCTGAAGCCGGTCAAACCTAAAAAGCTGCTGATTGTTATTCTGTCAGCCATGCTCGGTTTCCTTTTCTCATCGGGGATCATCCTTGTTCGCAACATGCTGATAAAAGGGATCAGGCAGCCGGCGGAACTTGAGATGCGCGATATTCCAGTGTATGCGGTTGTTCCCCTCGCTCCGGAGTTGACGAAGCGCAGACGGTGCCGTGCGATCCCGACGTATCAGTCTGATGAGCTGCTGGCAAATTCAGCCCCAACGTCGCTTGCGATAGAGGCGCTGAGAGGGCTTCGTACCAGTCTCCATTTCGCCATGCTTAAAGCCGGTAATAACATATTAATGATCTCCGGCACCTCTCCTGGGGTAGGGAAGTCATTTGTCTGCTCCAACCTGGCTGTCCTGATGGCTCAGGCGGGAACACGGGCATTGTTGATTGACTGCGATTTACGCAGAGGATATTTGCATCGCATTTTCTCAAAGACCGAGAGCAGAGCCGGCCTGGCTGATTTCTTAACGGAAGGCGGCAATATCGAAAGCGTTATTCAGAAAACCGAATATTCAGGAGTGGATTTTATCGGCCGCGGGCGCATGGTCACTCACCCGGCGGAACTCATCATGACGGATAATTTTGCAGAGTTGATAAGGGCATGCTCAACGTTGTACGACGTGGTAATCGTTGATACCCCTCCCATCCTGAGCGTAACGGACGCAGCGATTATAGGAAGATATGCATCGACTTCCCTGATGGTGGTGCGGTTCGAACAAAACTCGATAAAAGAAGTGGAGGCGGGACTGCGCCGCTTTGAACAAAATGATGTTGCCATTCAGGGTACGATATTTAACGGTGTAGAAAAAAGGGCTGCTGAGTCTTACACCTATGGTGATTATTCTTATCAGGATTAGCGCATTGTTTTTAATAAAGGATGAGTCATTAAGGCAACAGGAAGTCTACTATTCCTAATGTCAAATGACTTGTTCCTAATCAAAAGTGCCGAATAAGTGGTGCAGTCTGAATGCCATTCCAGATCAAAAATGACAAAATTAATCTTAATTACGCGCTTGAGTCTAAATTAACGAAAAGGTAGGGAACCCCAGGAGGTCAATGATCATAGGAAGTGAAGATTTTATTTAGAGTGGCGAAATTATAATTCCTAGAGAATGTAATGATTCCGTAATAAAGAGTAGGTAATAATGAAAAGTAATAAGAATAATGTCTTTCAATTAGAACTGAAGTGGCACCCTGTTGCCGCTTCAGTTCTGCTCGCTCTGCCGTTTGTTGCGCACACTGCAGAGATCAGCATGAAGAACGGTGTCGTTTCTTCTGTCGGCAACGTGCCTGTTATCAACATTAATAAAGCCAACGATAAGGGGCTTTCACATAATGTGTATGACAAGCTAAACGTAGATAAGAACGGTCTTATCTTTAATAACAGCGTTGGGGGTGCGAATACAACCCTGGCGGGCCAGATTCAGGGGAACAGCAACCTGACCTCCGGTGCAGCAAAAGTTATTCTGAACGAAGTCACTTCTAAAAATGCCTCTGCAATTAACGGCATGATGGAAGTTGCGGGTGATAAAGCCGATTTAATCATTGCCAACCCGAACGGAATTACCGTTAACGGCGGTGGTTCTATTAACACCAGTAAGCTGACCCTGACTACCGGTACGCCAGATATTCAGAACGATGCGTTAGCCGGTTATTCTGTGAATGGTGGAACCATTACGCTGGGTAAACTGAACAACTCCAGCCCGACCGAAATTCTGTCCCGCAACGTTGTGGTGAACGGTAAAGTCACCGCCAACGAGCTGAACGTTGTTGCCGGCAATAACTACGTTGATGCAGCAGGCCAGGTGACCGGTTCGGTAACGGCCGCCGGAACGCGCAATGCTAACAGCATTGACGTTGCTGCTCTGGGCGGTATGTATGCCAATAAAATTAACCTCATCAGCACCGAGAGCGGTGTGGGCGTGCGTAACCAGGGCGTTATTGCTGGCGGCATCGGCGGCGTAAATATTGACGCTAACGGTCAGCTGCTGAACAACAATGCGCGCATTGAATCCTCTGGTCAGATCAATATTAAAACCAAGGGTGCACTGAACAACACCACCGGGGATATTACTTCCGTCGGTACCATTGCGCTGGACACCAATAAAAATAGCCTCAACAACAGCCGTTCGGGCAATATTTCGACCATGGCAGACCTCTATGTAAATAGCGGTGCTATCGACAATACCAACGGAAAGATTGCGGCTGCAGGCATGCTGGCGGTAGATACCAATAACAATACCTTAACCAACTATGGAAAAGGTGTTGCTGTAGGGATTGAAGCAGGAATTGTTGCGTTAAAAACCGGCACCCTGAATAACAGCAACGGTCAGATCCTCGGCGGATACGTTGGCCTTGAGTCTGCTTCGGTAAATAACAACAGCGGTATGGTTGACTCTCTGGGCGATGTGAACGTCGTCAGCGGCGGTAACGTTGATAACAACCGCGGCATGCTCCGTTCTGCCGGTGGTTTCACCAAGATTGCAGCCAAAGGTACCGTTAATAACGGTTCAACCAAAACGGCAGATACCGCCAGCGATGACTCTTTAGGCATTATTGCCGAGAAGGGCGTGCAGATTGCAGCGAACAGCATCAACAACAACGGTGGGCAGATGGCGTCGAATGGCGATATCTCCCTGGAAAGCGCCGGCGCTATTGATAACTACTCTGGCAAGCTTAACTCCAACAGCAAAGTGATTGCTAAAGCGGCCTCCCTGCGTAACGACAACGGCGGTGTTGCAGGCCGTACCGGCGTGAGCGCGGCGGTTGGCGGCAATATCACCAACTACATCGGCGTCTTCAGCTCTGAAGAAGGTGATGTTGCCCTGGCGTCGAATGCCCTGAACAACCGCGGTGGCTTCATTATGGGACAGAACGTCTCCATTAATACCAACGCTGGTGTGAACAACAACACGGCATTTATTGTAGCCAATAAGGTTCTGTCCGTAACGGCCGGCGACAATATTGAAAACCGCTACGCTGATGATTTCGGCACTGCCTTCGGTACCTACTTCGGTATGCCGCAGCAAAATGGTGGAATGGTCGGCAAGCAGGGCGTTTCGCTGTCTGGCAACTACATCTACAACAGCCAAAGCCGTATCGTTTCGGAGGACGGTCCGCTCACAATTCTGGCGAAAGGTACCATCGACAACAGCCGCGCGTTACTGGTGAGCGGTGGAGATGCAACCATCAAAGCTGGCGGTACGTTGAACAACAACTACTCGACCATCTACAGCATGGGTAATATGGCGATCGACGCCAACAGCCTGAGCAACTACAGCGATGGCGCGCTCGAAGATAACGATGCAACGGGCGTTATTGCGGCTGATAAAAACCTGACCATGAACGTGAAGGGCAGCCTGACCAACTACGGCTGGATCAGCAGTCTGGGTGATGCCATCGTCAACATTCTGAACGGCTCTTTCACTAACCGTAATACCGTTTCTGCCGAGAAATCACTGACGGTTTCCGCGCTGACCGGTATCGACAACCTGAAAGATATCGCTGCTGGCGAGCATCTGGTGGTGAACAGCCAGCGTGGCGTGACCAACAGCTCCAACAGCAACATGGTTGGCGATAAGGTTACGATCTCCGCGGGCTATGACATCAATAACCGTGGGAATATCGTTGCTGACAGCAGCCTGGCAATGAGCGCGAAAGGCAATATCTATAACGATCTGAATATGATCAGCTATGGCGATGCGACCTTAAGTGCCAATACCATTGATAACAACTCGCGCAAAATCAAAGCGGTCGGTGATTTAACGCTGACTGCCGCAGGGAATGTTAACAACAGCCGCGGTGAAATCAGCGCTGAGGCTGGCGACGTGACCATTACTGCTGGTGGTACGGTTGATAACTACTACGGTCAGATCCTGTCCGGTAGCGACATTGCCCTGAAAGCCAACCGACTGAACAACGATTACGGTCAGGTTGCCGCCTACGGCAATATCGATCTGGCTCTGACGGGTAATTTCGACAGCAACCGTGGCTCTGTCCTTTCTCAGACTGGTGACATCAAACTGGCTGCCAACACCGTTGACAACAATAACGGTTTGATTGCTGGTAAGAACGTTACCGTCGATGCAAAAGGCACCGTGTACAACAACACCGCCATGATCGTAGCTGATAAGAAGCTCTCTGTTACTGCGGCAGGGAATATTGAAAACCGTGACGGTAACAACTTTGTTCGTAATCACGGCGAAACCTTCGGTGTGACGGGCGATGTTGGCGGCATGATTGGTCGTCAAGGCGCGTCGCTTTCCGGTCAGAACGTCTACAACAACAACAGCAGCATCATCGCGGATGAAGGTGCGCTGAGCGTACTGTCTAATGGGACGCTGGATAATACGCGTGCAATGCTGGTGAGCGGCGCGGATGCCGTCATCAAAGCAGCGGGAACGTTCTATAACAACTATGCAACCACCTGGAGTGCGGGCAACCTTGACGTCACCGCAGGTACGCTGAATAACTACAGCGACGGCAGCATGGAGAACAACACCGCGACCGGCGTTATCGCGTCAGATAAGACTCTGAATCTGACCGTTGATAACAACGTCACCAACTATGGCTGGATCAGCGGTAAAGGCGATCTGAACTTCAACGTCCTGAAAGGTGCACTGACTAACCGCAATGCCATCTCTTCAGGTAATGCATTGGCAATTAATGCCGCAAACGGTGTTGAGAACTATAAAGACATCGTAGGCGTCACCAGCGCAAAAATTGATACTCAGCGTCATGTCACCAATAACGCCAACAGCAATATCCTCGCGCAGAATATCGCGATTAATGCCGGTACCGACATTAACAACCGCGGTAATATCGTGAGCGATTATACCCTGCTGGTGAAAACGGCAGGCAATATTTATAACTACCTGAATATGGTGAGTTATGGTGTTGCCGGTATCACCGTCAACAACTTGACTAACAGCGGTAGCAGCGCCGTGTTCGGCGGTCTGTCTGGTATGGAACTTAATGCAAATAAAGTCACTAATACCGGCGACGTTGTAGGTCTGTAATTTATAAGGTGTAACAAAAGGCAGCAGCTATCGCCTGATAGCGCAAAGTCAGAACGAGACCCTGCTGCCTTTTTTTCTGAGAAAGTTAATGGAATCGCGATTTAAATTTTTACCGCTATTGTTGCTGTTGAGTTTTCACGCCTTCGCTGAAGATGGCATAAACAATCTTATCAAACAGCAGCAAAATGCCGATCTGAATACTTTCAAAGAGCAAAAGGTTTATCGGCAGGACGTTTATTCCAGCACCGAGCGTAAAGTATTCAGGCTGAATGATTTACCGCAAGAAGAGAACTGCTTTACGATTACGTCGCTCGTTCTTAAAAATGATTTTCTACAGCGTAAGACCGACAGGGCCATTAAAAAAGAGATCCTGGGCCGCTGTGTAGGCAGTATTGGCGTGGTAAAAATTGCCGCGGCGCTGCAGGACTTTTATATTGATGCGGGTTACATCACGACCCGAATTACGATCCCAACGCAAAACATTTCGTCCGGCACGCTGAAGCTTGACGTGAGCGCAGGGAAAATTGAAAAGATTATTGTCGACAGTAGCGACATTAATCCGTGGATGCTGCCTTTTGCGAAAGAAGACATCCTGAATATTCGCGATATCGAGCAAGGGCTGGAAAACCTCCAGCAGGAGCCGGGCGTTGACGTCAAAATCAACATCGAACCGGGTACAAGGCAGGGCTATAGCACGATTCACATCCGCACCAACCGCGTGAAAAACTGGAGCGTGCGCGCGAGCTATAACAACTGGGGGGTTAAAGAGACGGGGCAATACCTGACCTCTGCGGTGGGCTACCTGTATAACATCGCCCGGTTCAGTGACCTGTTTTATCTGGCGGGAACAAAAAGCACAAACGGCCGCTATGAAAGTGTGAGTGGTTACTACGCGCTGCCGGTAGGCTACTGGAACTATTCTCTGTTCTACAGCACCAGCAGGTCGCGTCAGACCATACCGCTTTTCTACACCAGCGTAGACTATGCGGGTAAAAGCGATTACGCAAACGTCAAAGCATCGCGCACGCTGTATCGGGATAAAACCCGTAAGGTGAGCGGCAGTGCAGAGCTGATACGCCGGAAATCAGGCTATACCGTTGATGGCGAAGCGCTGGTCTTACAGAAGCGTGATATGGATAACGTTAAGGTTGGCGTTAACTATAAGCAACAGTTAGTGAATGCTCACTGGGACTCCTCACTCTCCTGGCAGCGTTTTTTAACCTGGTTCGGGGCAGAACATACGCCCGATATGGTCTACGGCGACGTCAGTCCCGTTAGCCAGCTGGTGAACGTTGAAAGCAACTACACCCGCCAGCTCGGCAGCAGCGTGTATAGCGCCTTTTTTTTGGCGCAATACGCACCGCGTGAGCTGACGCTTCAGGATCAGATGACGATAGGCGATCGCTGGAGCGTGCGCGGGTTTGAAAACAGCGTTGGCCTTACCGGAAACAGCGGATACTTTCTGCAAAATACGTTTTATCATCCGGTGCGTGGAATTGACGCTAATTATTATTTAGGCGTTGACGCGGGTCACATAAGACGAGACAGCCAGTATGGCCAGGAAATTATCATCGGCAGCACGCTCGGTATTCAGGGGAACGTGAAGAGCCTGGCATATGATTCGTCCATCTCAATGCCGATAAAATTCCCCGGCAGCATGGACGTGAACAAATTTAATTTTAATCTGAATATTTCTTATCAGCTCTGAACAGGGAAGCATGACACATGCGTATCGGCACGGACATCGTGGAGGTTTCGCGAATAAAGCGGGCGATAACAAACTGGCAAAATGATTTTTTACAGCGCGTCTTTACCCAGCAGGAAAATATAAAAATTAACCGGGAAGATCCGAACTATGAACGCGCCTCGGGCTTCTGGGCGGCAAAAGAGGCGATGGTTAAAGCGCTTGGTTGTGGATATCGCGACGGGATTACGTTTAAAGATATTGAAATTAGCCATGACGAACTGGGCTGCCCCCATTTCATTTTTTCCGGGCGAGTCAAAGAGATGCTTGACGACAAGCAGCTCAAGAATGCCTCGCTCAGTATTTCGCATTGTCAGAATTATGCGACTGCCGTTGTCATACTTTATTAACCTAATTATTTGTGAATATTATGTATCAATATAACGATCTGAAGGCAAAGACGGTTCTGGTTACCGGAGCCAGCGGTGATATTGGTCTGGCGATCTGTGCGAAGTTTCTCGATCAGGACTGCGATGTGTATGCGCTGTACAAATCGAATGCCGTGCAGTTAACGGAGCTGAAAGAGACGCATCCTGCCGGGAACAAGCTGTCGATTATTCAGTGCGATCTTGCCGATCCGCAGAGCGTTTCTGCGCTCTGTGCTCATCTGACGCAAGCTGCCGGAAAGCTGGACGTGCTGGTCAACAATGCCGGCATTGTCAAAGACAGCCTCTTCGCCTCGATGAGCTTTGATGATTTTAGTCAGGTAGTAGACACCAACCTGTTCAGTATTTTCCGCCTGACCAAAGAGGCACTAATGCTGCTGCGTTCGGCGGAAAGCCCGGCCATCATCAACGTGGCGTCCATTGCGGCCATTATCCCAAGCGTCGGGCAGGCGAACTACAGTGCCTCAAAAGGGGCGATCCTCGGATTTACCCGTACGCTGGCAGCCGAGCTGGCGCCGTACGGCGTGCGCGTTAACGCCATTGCGCCGGGAATGATTGAATCCAAAATGGTCAAAAAAGTTTCCCGCACGGTAGTGCGCGGCGTTACCGCGTCTATTCCATTGCGCCGGCTGGGTAAATGCGACGAGGTGGCGAACACCGTCGTTTACTTAGGATCGACAGCGTCCAGTTACATTGTGGGCCAAACCATCGTTATCGATGGCGGCCTGGTGATGCGGTGAGTTATGTCTAAATACGTTATCCCCTCGAAGATCTTTCTGGAAATGGGCGGCTGGCGTCAGCCGCTGCTGATGGTCGACAGAATTGATGACTTCAAATACGGCGAAAATGGCTTTGTGAAGGTGACGAAGCACATCACCTATAACGAACCTTATCTGCTCGGGCACTTCCCGGACGATCCGATCATGCCCGGGGTGATTATTTCTGAAATCTTTGGGCAGGCCAGCGAATACCTCTCGTTCCTCACCGATATCTGCGACATCTACGGCGAGACGTACGGTGGCGAACTCAAATCGTTACGCGATATCCATGCGCTCATTCAGCGTGATGAAATGCGGGAGATCATCCGCACCCGCCGCGCGCAGGTGCGCGGCGTACTGGCTGCCCAGAATTTAAAATTTAAGGATATTGCCTACCCTGGCGACTCGATTGAAGTCACCAGCAAGCTGGCATTTTCTGATGCTCATGGCTTTAAGCACTACTCCGTGACGGCAAACGTCGGAAAGCGATTAATCAGCCACGGCACAATTATTAATTACCGCGAAAGTAAGTAAACCCCTGAGAGAGTTAATACCATGTCTACAATGAAAAACGAAATTGACCAGCGCAAGGATGTGCTGATAACAATTAAAACTGAGATTATTCAGCGTTTGAATATTCAGCGCGATGAATCTCAAATTGATGATGATACTGCCCTGTTTGGTAATGGCTTAAAACTGGATTCCGTTGATGCAACGGAAATCGTGGTCATGCTGGATAAAGTTTTCGATATTAAAGTCAGCGAAAGCGACGATCCTTCTTATATGAGAAGTATCAACAATCTGGCAACATTTATCATCCAGAAGAAAAAAGCGTAATTCACCATTGCGAATAACAGGATCCCGTTATGACGTCTCTTTATGATTTTCATTTGAAAAACAATGCGAAAATGGGCATTTATAACAATGCCAACGTGCCTTCTGCCTACCACGACCCGATGGTGGAATATAAAGCCGTGCGTGAAAATGCTCTGCTGGTGGACTATTCCCACATGTCCATCGTCAGCGTGATGGGCGATGATGCCTGGGCTCTGGTGAATTACTATGTCTCTGCGGACGTTTCTATTATCCGTGACGAGCAGGGGATTTACTCTCTGGTACTGAATGAAGACGGTACCGTGCGCGGTGACGTGTATGTCCTTTGCGCTTCAGACGGCTACTACATCATGTCTGAAAACATTCCGGCAGCGGAAATTATCGCTGGCCTGAATGCCCTTCTGGTAAAAGCGGACGAACTGGATATTCAGGAAACCCCGGACATTGCTGATATGCGCGAGCAGAACTGGGGGGCCATCATGGTTGAAGGGCCATACTCCTGGGAACTGATGTCTGAGATCCACGGTTTCGACGTTATCGGCCTGCCTTACTATGAGTATATGAATACCGACGACGAGCTGATGGTATTCCGCTGCGGCAAGCACGGCGAGTTCGCCTATATGGTTGTGGGCCAGCAGGAACAGCTGCTGGAGCAGTGGCAGCAGCTGCTGGAGCAGGGGGATAAATATCAGCTGAAGACCGGCGGTCTGGACTACCAGAAAATCGTGCGTATCGAAAACCCTGGCTGGGACGAGGCGCTGTGGGCTGGCTACCGCCTCAACCCGGTAGAGCTCCAGATGCAGTGGGCCGTACAGTACGACAAAGAAGGCTTTGTGGGTAAAGAGGCAGCGGAAGCGTTGTCCCATAGCGAAGGCTCTCGCAAGGTAATCGGCATGATTGTCGAAGGGGAATGTGCGGGTATTGCCTCAGGCGACAGCGTACTGGTTGACGGTCAGGAAGTCGGTAAAGTGGCGAAGGCTATTTTCTCTCCAGCCCTGCAGTGCGTTATTGCGCTGGCACTGATTGAGAATGAATTTGCCTGGTCTGATATTAGCGGCTTTGATATTCAAACCGCTTCTGAAAACGTCGCCGCGAAAACCAAAGGGATGCCTTTCATCTATAACCTGAGCATGCTGGTTAATCCGACCGAGAACAGCTTTGTTGATGCATCTAAAGCAAAAAGCGCGCTGTAGTTAATTATTCACTGAAACAGTGAGGGATAGTCGTGGATTAATTAATGCCACGGCTCCTCTCATGCTGTTACTTGTCTGTACACGGTGGTACATAGTTATGAAGACAAACCGGAAACGCGTTGTTATTACCGGGATTGGGATCCTCTCCTCGCTGGCGGATAACCTGCAGGATTTCAGAGACGCATTATTAAATAAAAAAAATGGCGTGACCGACAGCGTGCGTTTTTCAAAATGGTTTGAAAACGCCAGAGCGGCTGAAGTTTTGCATGATATTGATTATTCAGAATTGCCTGATGATGTGATTGCATCTCTGGATAATGCTGCACTCTGGGCCTACAAGGTCGGAAAAGATGCGCTGAACCAGGCGGGCTTGGCCGAAAATAAGGCTCACCTGAAAGACACCGGCCTGATTGTGGGCGTTTCTTCCGCCGGCACCGAGGCGTTCTTACCGCTGTTCGAACAACGTATGGAAGATTTCTCCCTGCGTAAAGCCTTATTCTCAGGCGGTTTCTCTTCCTGCTGTTCCAGCGTTTCTACGCTGCTCGGGCTGCAGGGCGGGGTTGAGCTGGTGGCGACCGCCTGTACGGCCAGCCCGAATGCGGTCGGGATGGCGTTTGACTATATCCAGAACGGCAAAAGCAAAACGATGCTGGCCGTTGGGACAGAGCCAATCTACCTGCCAACCTTCGCTGGGTTTTACGCCCTCAACGTGATGCATCCCGAAGCCTGCACGCCGTTTTCCGGCAACTCCGGCATGTCGATTGGCGAAGGCGCGGGTGCCGTGGTGCTGGAAGAATATGAGCACGCCGTTGCGCGCGGTGCCACCATTTACGGTGAAATTCTCTCCTATGCCACCTCCTGCGATGCGTTCCATGAAACCGGACCGGATCCGCGCGCCAGCGGCGCTGTGCAGGTAATGCATAAGGCGATGGAAAACGCGGGCGTCACCCCAGAGCAGATTGAGTACGTCAACGCCCACGGTACCGGCACTGAAGCGAACGACCGCATCGAAACGCTGGCGATGAAAAAGGTGTTCGCTAACAACGAAAAGCTGCTGGTTAGCTCTACCAAGTCTTACTTCGGCCACAACATCGGTGCGGCGGGGATCGTCGAACTGATCGCCTGCCTGGTTACGCTACCGGATAACCGCGTGCTGCCGACGCTGAACTTCAATAACGCGCGTCCTAACTGCGATCTGGACTACGTGCCGAACGACTTCCGCGATCGGAAAATCAACCTCTTCATGAAGAACAATTATGCGTTCGGCGGTAATAACTGCAGCATGATTATCAGCATGGATCCGTGTTCCGTTCCGGTCAGCGTCTACGACGAAAAGCGCGTCGCGATCTCCGGTCTCGGTGCCGTCTCCGCGATTGGCCACACCGTTAACGAGATCCTCGACAACGTCTGGAAGCAAAGCCAAAGCGTAGAGCTGGGGGGCGTCACCTTCCCGGAAGACACGCTGGCAGAAGCGAAAGAGCTGCTGGATGTTCTCGAAACGACCCGTCAGTTTGAGGACCTGTTCGGTGAAGCGTTTAGCGATCTCACGGCAACCCGTCCGGAAGCGAACGAGCACTTCAAAACCTTCCAGGTCACCGGCCTTGAGCCGCGTAAACATCTGCGTCGCTTCGATCCGCGAAAAGCCACCCGTGGCGGTACGTTTGCGCTAATCGCGTTGTCCGAAGCGCTGGAGCAGGCGAAGCGTAAAATTAAACGTGATGGCGATGCGCTGGGTATGGTGATGGGAATGTCCAGCGGCCCGCAGGAAACCACCTACAAATATCTGCAAAGCCTGAAGCCCGATCCGCGCAAGGTCAGAACCTCTGAATTCCCGGGCTCGCTGATGAACTCTATCCCAACGTTCTGCGGCATTTCCGAAGGGATCAAGGGCTATACCACCACGCTGGCGACCGGGGAAAACGCGGCACTCGGCGCATTAACCTACGGCTACGAAATTGTGCGTCAGGATCTGCAGCCGCAGGTGCTGGTGGGCGGTGCGGACGAGTATTTCCCCTCAATGTCTCTCTACATGGATGCGGTCACCCGGAAGCTCCATATGACCTCTGACGCGCGGGATTATCACATCTACGGTAACGATCCGAAGGGTTATATCCCAGGCGAAGGTGCGTGCATGCTGCTGCTGGAAGATCCGCAGCGCGCGGCGGAGCGTGGCGCCGAGGTGCTGGCAGAAGTGGTTGGTTACGGCAAATCCTGTAGCAATAGCTATTTTGACGCCTCACAGCAGGGCGAGAAATCTGCCTCTATGGCGCTGGCCATCGCCCGCGCGCTGAAGGATGCCGGCATGACGGCGCAGGAGATCGACCTGGTCTGCGGCACCAGCAAAGGCAGCGATGAAAGTTCACGCATTGAAATCGATGCGATCGCTGAAGCCTTCGCGCAGGCAAAACCGGACGTGCCTGTGGTGAACTATAACGCCTGCTTTGGTTTTGTCGCGTCTGCTGCCGGGCTGCTTAACCTGGCGGTCATCATTGACTGTATTAAGAAGCAGGCGGTTCCCGCTATTCCTCATACCGTTGAGTTCTTCGATAAGCGAATTAACTTCGTTCGTGAACCGTTGAAATTGGCCCTTAAGCACGTGCTGCTGGTGGGCGCGACGGAAGGCGGCAACTACTACGCGTTTGTGATTAAAGGATAATATTGTGGATAATGCCGCTATTATTTCGGGGTTCAGTTCCTGCCTGCCGTTTGCCGAAGACAGCCTTCAGCTTATGCAAAACCTGAAGCTGGGCAAACGCGTTGAAAGAAAGCCCTGGTTTAAATCCGACGACGAGGCAATTAAGTGTGGGTTCGATGGCAATAAGCATATTGCCACGCTGGATCATACGGATGATAGCGCATTAGATCTGCTTTATCGTCTGATTGACGATGCACTCGCCCAGGCCGGGCTGGATGTCCAGTGGCTGGGCGGGTGTAACGCTCGCGTTTATTTAACCGGCATCGGCCCTCGGGTCGATGGTATGGCCTTCAAGAATTTTTATAACAAAAATGATGTTGAAGATATTTATCTTTCAAAATCATTAATGACGCTGCACGTCGACAATATGTCGCAGGACAAGATTGCAGGACATATTGCGCGTAAATATCACCTGCAGTATCTCCCCCCCAATATGAACTGCACCAGTAATTCAGCGATGACGGCGGTGCATTTAGGCTGTCAGGCCATCGAGCATGGCGGCGTTGATATTGTGCTGGTGGTGAATTGCTCAAAAATTAAAACCCAGGATATCTGGTTCCTCGATACCCAATCGATGCTGGATACGCACCTGGTTCAGCCTTTCGGTGAGAACAGTAAAGGTGTTCTTTTTGCGGAAGGATACAGCGCGATTCTGCTCGAAAATGCGCGTCACCGCCGCGCAAGGAAGGCAGGCTCCGGCGTGCGGCTGCAAACCACCTACACGCAGATTAGCGCCGGAAGAAGCAATGACAGCTCATGGCTCAGCACCAATATCCTGAAGGTGATGCAGGCTGCGATGAAAAAAGCGGACCTGAGTGCGGAAGAACTGTGCGCAATCATGCCGCACGGTAACGGCTCATCCATCAGTGACAAAGCGGAAGCTAAAGCAATAGCGGTCTTCGCTGAGGAAAATACCATTCCGGTTCTCGCCTACAAAGGCCAGATTGGCTATACCGCCACCGGTTCAGGAATTGTCGATTTAATTATTGGACACCATACGTTATCGCAGCAAGAGCTTATTTCCCCGGTGGGGAATGACACCATTATTGAAAGCGTTGCGCAGCATGTCCTTATTGACCAGGGCATTATTGGGCACCACAAAAAACATCTTCTTAAAGTCGGCGTTGGCGTGGATGGTTCAATCATTGGTGCCGTGATGTCTGATATTCACCGGGGCCTTTGAAGGAGCGTGGAGAGCCATATGTATTTATCCTCATTTTCGCTTGTTGAGCCGGAAGATAAATTTTATTTCTATCAACCCAGCTGGTTAAACGCCTGGGAAGCACATTTATTTAATAAGGCGCTTAAATCTACCCACGCCAATGGATGGGGATTAAAACGTTTTGGTACGCAGCCGGACCTCTACCCGGGAGAGATGATCCGTAACCCTCACTATCAAAAATATCTTGAGGCGATGGAGAAGGCGGCTGATGACGCGCTGATGGCGCTGCCGACCAAAGAGCGTATGAAGCTATTAAAGCAGCGTACGGCATTTATCTACGTCGATTCCTGGGGCGAATCCGGGCCGTTTGAGAATATTTCCAGCGCGTTGCACATATCAACGATCGATACGCTGCCGAAAAACCTGGTCAAGAAATTCTCGGTTAACGCACCTACGTTCAAGCTGCGAAGCGAGAAGCAATCTTTCGTGCAGGCCATCGCTCTGGCGAACGATTACCTGAGCTGGGATGTTTTTGATTTTGTGGTGATTTGTACGGCTTACCGGGCGATCCCCATCCTGGTGTTTTCTGATGAAGATATTTCCCTAAAGTGGGGGGAGAAACGCAGGGACAAGGCCGAAGACGTGAATTTAACGGTTGAACGCGCCGGATGTTTCATCTTCAGCCAGCAGGAGAGCGCTATTCGGGTGAAGGGGGGGCAATACGTCATGGCCGATGCCATCGAGCACACCCAGGTTCCTGAACAGATTGCGTTTTCGGGCCTGCGCAAAGACCTGCTGTCTCGCTCGGCGCTGCCCGCGAATAACACGCTGTGTCTGGTTGATCTCTACGGTGCCAGCGGCTGCCTGACTCCAGCGTTAAGTTTCGCCTGGCTCAAACAACATGCTGATTTTTCGGGGCGATTAAGAACCATCGTTCCCGACAAGCAGTTTGGCTACAGCTATTTCGACATTGAATATTGCAAGGAATAACGACATCTCCATGAGCGGAATAATTAAAGAACTCCCAATGATATCGTTGAACAATATCTATAAGAGTTATGGCTCGGGCGAAGGCAAAGTCGATGCCCTGAAAAATATCAATCTGGAAATAGAAAAAGGTGAATTTCTGGCGCTTTGCGGCCCGTCCGGCAGCGGTAAAAGTACCTTGTTAAATATCCTCTCGGGAATTGATAAACCCACCGTGGGAACGGTGATGTTTCTGAAAAAATTACTCAACCATCTGCCGGAAGAACAGCTCGCGGCGATCCGCGGTAGACACCTGGGTTTTATTTTTCAGTTTTTCAATCTGATACCCGTATTGAGCGTATTCGATAACGTCTTTTTCCCGCTGGTGTTAAACGGCCATGTCGGAAAAAAAGAAGCCAGAGAGCGGGCGCTGCATTTTATTGAGAGCGTGGGGCTTGCGGGATTTACCGAACGTAAACCGGGCCAGCTTTCGGGCGGGCAGCAGCAGCGCGTGGCCATCGCCCGGGCGCTGGCACACGACCCGCAGGTTGTCATTGCCGATGAACCGACCGGAAATCTCGATCTGGTCACCGGGGAAGCCATTCTGGATCTCCTGCTGAAAATTAATCAGGAGACACGCACCACTTTTATTATTTCCACGCACTCCAGCCAGCTTAAAGAGCGTGCACGGCGCGTGGTTGAAATTAAGGACGGAGTTTTAGTTCATGATTCACAAACGTAATTTTTTCCTTCTCTGCTGGTTTCTGCTGTGCCTGGCCTATGCCGGAAACATCAAAGCTGCACCGGCACCGGTAGCCGAGCACGTCATAAAAAGCGGTTTCCCGATGGAGGCAGACATGCTCGCCGAGATGACGCAGTCGCTCTTCAAGGAATACAAAGCCAACGACAATCCTCTGTCTCTGGTTTTCTATGCCTACGGTACGCTGCGTCAGGCCGACTATTTCCTTAAAACCAATGACTTTATTCGGGCATCTGAGTTCGGCAAAACGGGTTTTTTCTACCTGGATGAGGCGGTCGATCTCTATGCAGAGAACCCGCTGGTGCGCTACATGCGCGCGCGAGTCGATGCGTATTTGCCTGCGGCTATCGGACGCTGTGTGGTGACGTTAAACGATACGGAACAGATGCTGAAAACCCCTGGCATATTCAATGCCGGTTTAGTGGAACACATTAACGAAATGCGCTATCGCGCGCTGTTGAGTTGTAAACGCAAGAAGCAGGCGGACGCGTTACTGGCTGAAATAGAGCTGCGTAATGCCAGTACCGCATCGTCTCTGGCATCGGGCAATGCGCCAGAGTGGGATATCAACGAAGTGACAGAAGTCCTGTTACCGCTGGTGAAAGGGAAATAAATGTCCGGGGAAATGGTGTTCGCGATAAGCGTTGTTGTGTTGATCCTGCTTTTTGTCCTCTGGTGTGTATTATTTCGTTCGCGGGACGTAAAGTTTGCTTTCTTAAATCTGTTTCGCCACAAAAGGCGCTCGTTTTCAACGATTGCCGCCATTATGTTAGGTGGCGTGTCGATTTTTCTGTACGGCGGTTTTATTGATTACTCCTTTTGGATCCTGAAAGAGCAAACCATCCGTACTAACATTGGTCATGTTCAGATTTATAATAAAAACTATTTCGAAACATCCAATAAAAACAAAAGTCTGATCGAAGATTACCCGGCATTAAAGAAAGCGATCCTCAACGATCCGACTCTGGCCGAGAGTATCTCGACGCTCTCCGGCCAGCTGGAGTTCACCGGTGTTATTTCGCAGTATGAGAGCGAAACCTCCAGCTATTTCTCCGCGCTGGGCGTAGAGCCGCTGCCGGCACTGAAGCTGGGCTCGTTTGATAAATTAATCATCGGCAGCGATCTGTCCCGCATCCGTACGGATGAAATCACGCTTGGGAGCGGGCTGGCGAAAACGCTCAATGCCCACTATGACGACTGGCTGGACGTGCTGGTGGTCAACACGCAGGGCGGACAGGGCGCGCTGTCAATGAAGCTTCGCGGCATCTTTGAATCGGGCATCAAAGATTACGATGACGTAGCGATGAAAATTCCGCTGGATACTGCGCAACGTATTATGGGCACCGCTAGCGTGAGTAAGGTGCTGATCCTGTTAAAAGAGGACGATACTGCCGCGTTCACGGCGAAACTGCGTCAATTTATTGCCGACCACAAATTACCGTTAATCGTCAAAGACTGGAAAGAGGCCTCGATATTTTATCAGCAGGTCGAGGGGCTTTTATCAGGGATCTACTTCTTCATTAAGCTCATCGTTGGTCTGATTGTCATCTTTATGATCGGTAACTCGATGACGATGAATATTATCGAGCGCACCCGGGAAATTACCACGCTCAGGGCGATTGGCCTGAAGCCGCTACACGTGACTCGCCTGTTTTTGCTGGAGGGCATGTTCATCGGCATTATCGGCGCGTTGGGCAGCCTGGCGATTGGTTATGCCATTGCTGCCGTGATTAACCTCTACGGTATCGCGATGCCGCCGTCGCCAGGGCAATCGCAGGGCTACACGGCATTTATCAAAACCGACAGCGCCGCGCTTAACTGGATAACCCTGGTATTGCCGATCCTGGCCGCGACGGGAGCTTCAGTACTGCCCGCGCTGCGTGCTTCACGTCTCAATATTTCGGATGCATTTAAATTCTCGTAAGGAAACGATATGAAAGTTCGTGTTATTGCTCATCTCCTGATGGGGGCGTGCCTCTTTTCAGCAGCGGCTTATTCTGCCGCGGCTGACGAACGCGCGCTGGAAATTATTCGCCGTGCGGATGAAGTCCGTTCGCCAAATAAGCCGTTTCGCTACACCCTCACTATTCATGAATTTAAAGCGGGCGCCACACGGCCCGAAAATAAACAGGTGCTGGATATTTCCATGCGCTTTATGAAACCAGAGGGGGAAATCAAAGCGGATGCCCGCTCCCTGGCGCGCTTTGTTTATCCCCCGCGCGACAAGGGCAAAGTGCTGCTCTCAGACTGGTACGATCTATGGTTCTACACCCCTGAACTGCGCCGTCCGGTTCCCGTCTCACGCCAGCAGCGGCTGATTGGGCAAATATCCAATGGCGACGTGATTGTCACCAACTTTGAATATGCCTACGACGCCTCGCTTAAGGGAGAAACTGCCTGCGGTGAGGCGCGGTGTTACGTGCTGGAGCTGGTCCGCAAATCTGCGGAGGTCACCTGGCCGAAGGTGATGTATTACGTCGAAAGCGTGGGAGATAACCGTCCGTATAAGGCGGCCTATTTCTCTCTGGATAATAAGTTAATTAAAGAAGTTTTATATCAGGATTTCCAAATGGTATTAGGCAAGATGCGGCCGATGAAAATTACAGTGAAAGAGGTGCGTCACGGTAACAGTTATTCCGTCATGGAGTACAGCGACGTCCGTCTGGAGTCGTTACCTGAATCGGCGTTCACTCGCGAGTCTATTCAGCGAGGTGTGAAATGAAGCGCACGTTGACCGGATTAACCCTCGTGCTTTCTGCTCTGCCGGTAAGCGTGTTTGCTGACTGCCTCTCGGGTAATGACGTCGCAAAAAACACGTCCGTGACGTTATATGAGCAGGTGTCCGCCGTTAAAAAACAGATTTCAGACTGGCGAATCAATGGTCGAAACCCATATACCAGACACAATATCTATAACGATGCCGGAGTGAATGTTTCAAGTCGCTGCTCGTTGATTGATAATGCGCTTGATCTGGACTTTTCCGTCTATGGGCTGACCTGGTACACGCCGCGCAAGCTCGGGGCATTTGAAGAGGACGATCGCCGCTCGCGTCTGCTAATTGAGCGGCTCAAGCTTGCCTATACCGTGTCGGACAGCCTGCAGCTTGAGGTTGGCAAACTCCAGGCCAGGCAAGGGCTCTTCTTCCTGCGCTCGCCTTCCGATCTCACGCCGCATTATTACGACGGAGCAAAACCAACGCGGATTTACGATCCCGAGCTCCGTACGGCTTATCAGTCCTCTTCATGGGCGGCAACGCTGTCGATGGACAACCGGGATGAGTCGTTCTCGCTGACGGTGATTCCGAAGCTGGCCTCAATTGATAAATATTATCTGACCTCCGGAAACTGGTCTGCAAACCAGCGCGGCAACAGCAGTGAGTCATGGCTGCTGGGCTATACCTCTCACGCCTTCCGTGACCATACGCCGGGTATGCGCGTTCTGATGGGCGATTCGCATTCGGTTGCGCTTTCAGACAGTTACCACTACACCCCGCAGCTCACCATCAGTGCCGAAGTGGCGTGGCATGCGGAGCAGCGCTGGCGCCATCTGTCGGACGAAAAAACTGCTGAGCTGGCGCGATATGAATTCCCCGACTCGCTGTATGAAACAGAGGATAAACAGGGCGTGGAGGTGGCCGTTGGTGCGCAATACACCTCCGATACCTTCAACGTGTTTGGACTGGAATATTACTACCAGAGCGAAGGCTATTCGCGCTCTGAGTGGAATAAACAGCGTGACCTGATGACCTTTTTGAACACCGCGACAGGCTATGCGCCGCTCGACAGGGCATTTGATTCCTACAAGTACCTGATGGCCTCCGAGATAAGCAATACGGGCAATAAAGGCATGCTGCAGGGGAAACACTATCTCAACGCCTGGTCCAGCGTGCAGTTCACGCATCAGATCGCCGCGCAACCCTATTTGATCCTCAACCTGATGGATCAAAGCACCCTGACGGGGCTACACCTCAGCGCACCGCTGACCTTTATTGATGACCAGCTGGAGGCCTATACCGGCGTCTATTCAGCACTGGGTAGCGCAAATTCTGAGTTTGCCTTCTTCGGCGATGTCGCCGGTGGCTATGTTGGCTTTAAGTATTATTTATAAGGAAATGACAATGACGCTTAATAACGCATCGCAGCCTGTCGTGCTGCTGTTTTCCGGGCAAGGGAATCCAGTGATTGGGATGGGTAGCGATCTCTGGGATCTGAATTCAACGACGAAACAGATTTGGGATTGTGCCAGCGATATTTCTGGGCTTGATTTGCGCCGACTCTGCCTAAAGGGGCCGATGAACAGACTGATTCAGACTACAGTGCAACAGCTGGCCGTCACGGCAATTAACGTATCGCTGTATACCCTTTGCCGCGAGCGTTTTCCGGCGCTTCGGGTGACGGGAGCCTGTGGCCACAGCGTGGGGGAATACAGTGCGCTTTACGCTGCGGGTGCGATCTCGCTGGAGACGCTTTTCCGCACCCTCCATTTTCGCGCCAGCACCATGGATGCGGTCAGCAAAAGGCAGAAGGGCGCGATGATTGCGCTGAAGGGGGCGGATTTTGCCGCCCTGAGCAACATCATCACCCGCTACGGGTTTGAGCTGGATATTAGCTGTGATAATACCCCGCGTCAGCAAGTTATCGGCGGGACACCGGCTGCGCTTAGCGAGTTCGCTAAGGTGCTGGTGGACGAAGGCTATGAGCCGATTAAGCTCGGCGTCAGCGGCGCGTGGCACACGCGTTTGATGGAAGAGGGCGTACAGCTGATGCGCGATTTTCTCGCCGGACAGCCTTTCACCTCACCCGCGTACGACGTGCTGATGAACGTGACGGGCAAAATAGAAATCGTTCCGGAGGCCATTAAGGAAAACCTCTCGCTGCACCTGACCCACACGGTCAAATGGCGTGAATCCATGACGCGGTTTATCGAACAGCCAGGCAGCCCGCTGTTCCTGGAGATGAGTAACAAACCTTATCTTGGCCAAATGCTGAATGATTTCGTCGGTTTTAATGCCGAACGCGTTCTGCACTGTAGAAAAGCATTAGAGATGTAAAGGTCGAGATATGATTCCAGATTATTTAACGTTCATTCGCTTTCAGGATAAAAGGAACCTTCTTTTTATCTATATCGTGACGTTTGTGCTGCTGGGCTTTTACTGGAAAAATGCCGGGTTCTCCTTTACCCGACAGGATGTCTGGCTGGCGAGCGCTATTTTTGCGCTGATACTGTATAGCTTCACTGCCGACCTCAAGGCGTTCTGGGCGTACAAGTGCGTGGTTAAGAATGTCGACTTGTCCATTTTTCTCAAGAAAGAGGCCCGGCCGACGGCTCCGATTGTTTACGATCCTCTCGTTGCTATGGTTATCGCCACGCTGGTTTTCGCTGGCATTAGTGCACTGATGCTTACCCTGGCTCAGCCGGACATCGTGCTGCTGACGCTGACCATCGTTGCCCCGCTGATTATCTGGGGAATGTTCGCCGCGATGCGCACGATCTACATTCGACAGGTCATCGCATCGACAAGGGATAAAGGGAAATATAAGCGTTTGTCCCAGTATCTGGCCATCGCCATTACCCTGTCCATCGTGATGAACCTGCTGACAATAAGTCCCTTACGTAACAGTGAGCAATTTGAGCGCTATGGCCGGTACTTCACCCTCGAGTCCATCATTACCATGCTGGTGCTTTGTGCGGTGGTGCTGGCAATAAATCTTCTGTTTTTACGGTTCACGAAGCGATATATCTTTTTGGGGCACCTTTTCCTTAACGAGATCGATCTCTTTTTCTCTCCGGCGATCCCCTGGCGGGCTTTGTCTGAGAAACCGCTGTGGCTGAGGCTGGTGATGCTGTTGGGTGTGGAGTTTGCCTGGTCGGCGATTGTCGGATTGCTGCTTACCCTGCTCGGATGGAAGGTATGGTTTGAAGTGTACTTCCTGCTCAGCTACCTCCCTTGCCTGGCCTATTACGCTCTCCATACGTGGTGGAAATGGCATAACGATTTCATGATGTCGAGCGATATGTATCTGCGCTGGGCGGAGATCGATAAAGAAAACCCGCTGTGGTAAGACGTCAGAGGCAATAAAAAAGCCAGACCGTCATTACTGACGGTCTGGCTTTTTATCAGGTCGATACGATTCAGGTTATTCGCATCCAGGACAGCATCATCGCGGCGCTGGCAATAACATTTACGTTGGAAATGTATCCGTCATAGCGATTATTAATGGCGGAGAGCTGGTTGTTAAAGTGGTCGTTTTCAGCGGTCAAAACGTCAAGCAGCGTTCGTTTGCCCAGGTGATACCACTGCTGGTAGAACATCTGACGCACGCGGTCTGTTTCGCCTGAGAGACGATCGTAGTCATCGGCGCGCAGGAATGACGAATCACGGACCTGCACCTGATAGTTGATTTGATACTCCAGGTCGCGGTAACTCACCTCATACTGCTGCTGCGCGACGTTAGCTTTGGCGCGGGCCGTCATCTGAGCGGCACGCTGAGAGCCGCCGCTAAACGCTTCCCATTCGACGTTAAGGCCGGTATACCAGCCGCTTTCGTTGCCGTTGCTGTCTTTGGCTGTGCTTTTAGATACCACCCAGTTGACCTGCGGCAGCGCCGCGGCCTTAATGCTCTCCGCTTCATATTCCGCAGCGCGGACTTTTGCTTGCAGGTTCAGCATCATCGGGTTCTTATCCAGCGACGCAATGGCGACCGATGCCGGAATAATCGTATCCTGCCAGTTGAGATCGTCTGGTAGCGATGGCTCTGCGCCAAGCAGGCGCACCAGCTTAATTTTACTCGCGCTCAGCTGATGTTCGATATTGTCCATGCTCGCTTGTGCAGACATCAGTTTCGCTTTTGCCTGTACCAGTTCGCTCTCTCTGCCGCGGTCCGCCTGGGTAATTTGCGACAGCATATTAACCAGCTCTTTCATCCGACCAACGTAATGCTTCGCCACTATTCGGCTTTGCTCATAGCGGCTCATATTCATCAGTTCAGACACGGTGTTATAGGCCAGCTGCTCCCGGGAATACTCTTTTGAATAACGAGCGGCCTTGGCCGTCTCCAGCGAGTTATCCACCTGATTACCGATCCTGCCCCAGTCGATGATCGGGGTATTGACGGATACGGTTCCGCTGGAGTCGCTAAAATGCGTGTTGTTGGAAGAAGCCTGCCGATCTCCGCCCATCGTCGTCAACGGCGAGGTTACGCCCAGCCGCACCTGGGGCAAACGCTGGCCTTTGACCTGATCCACCATATAATCCGAGGCCAGAACCTCAGAGGAGGCTGCACGAAGTTCGGGGCTGTACGCCAGCGCTCTTGCGACCATG
Source organism: Enterobacter cloacae complex sp. IR5401 (assembly GCF_049238425.1). Classification (NCBI taxonomy): domain Bacteria; kingdom Pseudomonadati; phylum Pseudomonadota; class Gammaproteobacteria; order Enterobacterales; family Enterobacteriaceae; genus Enterobacter; species Enterobacter cloacae complex sp. IR5401. The sequence goes on from NZ_JBMKHN010000017.1 coordinate 50,954, forward strand.
CTGCGAAGAAACTCCCGCGAATCACTGGTGCTGGTGCCGTTGAAGTTGCCTTGCACCATGCCGCTGGTGGCGCGACTATTTGCCGACGCGCTGTGGCGACGAACTGTGGCATAGGCCGGATCGGGCTCATAGTATTCGGTGACGGCCGGGAAGAAGTCGTAATTCTTTTTCAGTGCTGCCCTGTTACCCGCCGTGCTTTGCGGCTTCGACATTGGCGCTGCGGCCTGCTGTGCGGTGGCATAACGCTCAGGTTGCGGCGCGGAGAAGGCCCGAGTCGGCACGGCTTTGGACGTACTGGCATATTGCGACTGCGTGCGCATAGAAGGCAAGGATGTGGCAGGCGCGGCATTCTGAGAACGCGCGCGTGCTACCGGCTGCGTTTGCGATGCGCGGTTTAGTTCTGACTGCGTGCGCATAGGTGGCAGCGAGGCCGGGATGTTTTTGATCTGCGCCGCGTCAGCCGCGTGAAGCGGGGTGACAAAAGAAGAGCAGGGCAAACAGAGTGCAACCGCGGCTGCAACCCTGGCCCAACGGCGCTCTTTACGTGCCTTAACCATAAAATTATCTCTCCCTGAATGCTTCACGCGCTTTCAGTATTGGTTTGAGGATGTAAGACAAAATTGTCTTCTCCCCGGTTCTGATTTCAACGTTTGCCACCATCCCCGGAATGATCGGGAACGCTTTATCTTTAACCTGTAGCGCCGCCCGGTTTGTACGGACAAAGACCCGGTAATAGGTCGAATCACCACGTCCCTGACGGGCTTTCTCTTCATCAATTAGCGTGTCTGAACTCAGGTGTTCGACGACGCCGGTCAGGCCGCCGTAAATGGCGTAGTCGTAGGCGGTAATTTTTACCGTCGCGGGAAGACCCGGATGAATAAATGCCACATCAGAGGGTTTAATTTTGGCTTCGACCAGCAGGTTATCTTCGAGCGGAATAATGGTCATGATCTCCGCTCCCTGCTGTATAACTCCGCCGCGCGTGGTCACGCGGATATTGTTTACCGTGCCGCGCACGGGGGCGACAACGGTAGTACGGTTCATCACGTCCTGACGTCCGCGCAGGATCTCCTCCGCCTGCGCCAGTTCAGATTCCAGACGGTTTAGCTCGCTGTTGGCATCAGAGCGGAAGCGGTTGGTCCGTTCGGCAATTTGCAGGCTGAACTCGTTGGCCTGACGCTTGAGGCGCAGGATCTCCACATCGGACATCAGCCCTTTGCGAGCCAGCGGCTCGGAAAGGCTGACCTCGTTTTGCGCCAGTGCCAGGCTGCGCTGCAATGCCTGTACGCTTTCATTCAGGGTTTTGAGGCGCGCGTTATAGGCCTGCGTCTCATCACGCACGATGGACTCAATTCCTGCAATTTCCGGCGGGAAGGTCAGGGGAGTGTCATAGGCTTCAGCCCTGAGACGAGCAATGCTGCCCTTCAGCCCCTGAACTTTTGAAAGCGATTCACCGTAGCTGGCGCCGGCACGCGTGGGGTCGATTTTCAGCAGGATTTGTCCTTTCTCGACAATATCGCCCTCCTGAACGTTCAGCTCCTCAAGAATGCCCCCCTCCAGGCTCTGAATAAGCTGCTCACGGCTGGCCGGGATGACTTTTCCATCGCCACGCGTAATCTCTTCAACGCGAGCGAAATGTGCCCACACCAGCGCGACGACGACAACCATCGTGATGGTATAGAGCATGATCATGCTGAAAGGGGTTTTCTGCGCGATCAGGGCGCCCTGCAGGTCATGCATGAATTTCAGATCGTCCGCTTTTACCTTTCCTGTCGGCTGCGGTTTTTGCACCGCCAGCGCTGTTTTTCCGGCGCCGCCCTCAATTTTTCTCAACGCCGTGGAGGAAGCTCCCGCTCCGCTATCGGCCTCTCCTTTTGAGGCGTTCTGATTCACATCGTCCTCGTTCATCATCCCTTCACACCTTGTTCCTGTTGCTTTTCTTCAACCGAATGCATCGTTTGTTTTTTCTTCAGCACGTTCTCATTCAGGCTTTCCATGACCCGATCTTTTGCCCCGTCTTTCACAACGTGCCCGTCTTCCAGCACAATCAGGCGTTCAACCAGACTGAGTACGGACATGCGATGCGTGACAATGATCAGCGTTTGCCCCTTTGTGGCCTCTTTTAACCGCCGCAGGAATAACGTCTCCGTCATCGCATCCATGGAGCTGGTCGGTTCATCCATCAGTAAAATCTTCGGCCTTAGCAACAGGCAGCGGGCCAGTGCAACGAGCTGCTTTTGTCCACCCGACAGGCAGTTCCCCATTTCACCAATGGGCATGTCAAAACCCAGCGGGTGTCTGGCTGCGACCTGATCCAGCCCGGTCAGGCGAACCACGCGCAGAAACTCTTCCGTGCTTACGCCCGGGTTGCCAATAATGATGTTATGACGCAGCGTGCCGTAAAAAAGACGGCAGTCTTGCCCGACATAGCCTACGGCCGCACGCCAGTCCGCCGGATCAACCTGGGTTGCATCAACGTCATCAATGAATATCTGCCCGCTGCTCTGCTGATACAGGCGCGCCATCACCCGCAGCAGGGTAGACTTCCCGCTGCCGATCCTGCCCAGAATCGCAATCTGCTCACCGGCTTCAATATTGATATTGATATTCTCGAGAATGCGCGGGGCTACCATCATTCCCGGCACTGGATAGGTGAACCCCACTTTGTGCAGGCGCATGCTGCCCGTGAAATTCGGCGTTGGTAGATAGGTAATTAAGGAATCGCGTTCAGTGGGGGTATCCATCAGCTGGTTAAGCGATTTCAGGGCCGTTTTGGCATGCTGATAACGCAACGCCAGCCCGACAACGGATGCCAGCGGGGCGAGAGAACGGCTGGAAAGGATCACTACGCCAATCATGGCGCCCATCGTGAGCTCGCCCGCGTGGATCAAATACACACCCAGCACAACAATACAGACCGTGGTAATTTGCTGAACGAAGGAGACAAAATTGGTTGTCAGCATGGAAAGGTTGCGGGTTTTCATGGAGGAAGCGGCAGCCAGCGCGCTGAAATCATCCCAGCGCTTTTGCATAACGCCTTCACCCTGCGCAGCTTTCAGGGCTTCCAGTCCCTCAATGCTTTCAATCAGCAGGCCTTGCTTGAGCGAAATCTCGCGAACGTTTTCTTCCATATAGCGACCCAGCGGCCACTGAATAACGATGCTGGCAATTAAAATGAGCGGCATTGCCACCAGGGGCACCACGGCAAGCGGACCGCCAATCATATAAATGATGAACATGAACAGCACGCAGAAGGGCAGGTCGGACAGCGTGGCGAGCGTCGCAGAGGTAATAAAATCCCGTACTGCCTCAAAATCGCGCAGCTGGTTAGCGAAGGTCCCGGAAGACTGTGGTTTATATTCCATGCGCATAGACATCACCTGGCGAAAAAGCTTCGCGCCCAGGATCAGGTCTGCCTTTTTCCCCGCGATATCGATCAGGTATGCGCGGATCTGGCGGCTGGAAAACTCAAATATATTGGCAATCACGACGCCAATAGCCAGCGACCAGAGGGTGACATAGGCCTGCGTCGGGATCACCCGGTCATAGACGTTCATCGTAAAGAAGGTGCCAGCCAGCGTAAGTATATTTGCCAGCAGTGCCGCCAGCGCAGCGCTGTAAAAATAGTGGCGGTAGCGCCACAGCGTAGAATAAAGCCAGTGACCTTCATTCTGCGCTTTCGGTAAGAGAAGATCGTCGGCACGCGCATCCAGACTGGGTTTTGGCGTGGTGACAAGGGCATAGCCGCCGTAAACTTCCAGCAAATCAGCCGCTGAAACGGTAAGTATTCCTTCGTTTTCAGGCACCACGATCTGATAGGTGAATTGTCCGCGTTTACCGTTACGCGCGGTAATAATGCAATACGTTCCATCTTTGCGGGCGATCAGCAGCGGAAAGAGCCAGGACGATATTGAATTAAGATCGCGTTTTACCCAGCCAGCAGATATCCCCATCTGGTCGAGCATACGCAAAGCCATTTCCGGCTCAAGCTTGTCGCTTTTCGGCAAGCCAGCGTAAAGAACTTCTTTGCTGGCATACTTAGCGTGATGTGCACAAAGCCATTCAACACCCCACAGAAGAGAATCTTTTCTGGGTTCTTCAATATTATTGAAATCGTGCTCTGAATTAACTTTTACGGTGGAAAGATGCGTATTCATTATCGAATCCAGACCTGTAGTTACGTTCCTTACTTTAAAAATAAAGTGAAGGCATGCTATTAAAATTGACCAAGAACATCCGTAAGTACGAAGTTTATGGCTGATGGTTATAGTGAAATTACAAGCGCTGGCAATATCGTAGTGTAAAGTTAGCCGTATATGTACACAATAAAGATAAACCACTGCATGATTAAGAATATTATATGTGGATTGATCCAGGTTTATGTTTTTTCAGGTTTTTTGAACTGAGGGTTAACTGGCGAGCCTTGAAATAGGTACGCCCAGCTTGTTCTCGATTCTTATCTTCATGGCGTAAATGTTTTTAACATTTGTAGCATTCTTCATGGCTATCTTTTTCGGGAGTTGTCCCTTATACAATTCAGAAAACAGGGCGTATTCATTTGCACTAAGTTTGGCTTTCTTCTCCGAAGGTCGCGTTATCTTGCCAAGGAACGACTGGCGAATTTTAAATTTTATATCATCAATAATATCATCATGAAAAATGACGGTGCTGATTATTGTTTCGCTTGTGTCGTTATAAAACCAGTAATGGGCAATCGCGGCCATCTTTTTATCAGTTATCAGGATCAGTCTTGCGTTTTTAAAACGATCTAACCAGCTGTTTGTTAAGAAAAAATTTATATTCTTATAGTTAAAATCAATGACTACAATGGGTTGAGAAATGATTTTAACCGTAATGTTCTTAAAGTATTGTAATATACCTTCTATCAAAAAAGAGTTATTTTCAGGCCAGATATAAAATTCAGAACCATTACACTCGCCCTGTTGTTCAGTACGAAAAGAAGGAAAAACACATTTATTCATACACCCATAGCAGCGCATAGTGTTGTCGTTGTGCTCAATATGTCTAATAGTAACGATATCCATGTGATAAAACTCTATGCGTTAAAATTATAAATGTTAAATCTACTATAATATATCAATATTTATATTAATAATGCATTAAGGAAAAAAACGAGTTGTGATGAGATAAAGCATCGTTTATCCAGGAATTTTCTACAGAAATTAATCCCCATCCGTGATTGTCGATTTTTTTACGCAATACCATTTAAGGCTAATTCACCAGGCGGGTGATAGAAACTCCCAGTTTGCGCTCAATTCTGTTTTTCATGGCATAGGTGTTTTTGACGCTAGTACCGTTCTGATACGCGATTTTTTTAGGTGTCCATCCATTGAACAAGAACGAAAAAAGGCTGAATTCATTCTGGCTCAGTTTTGGCCTACTCCCGGATGGTTTGATCGTTTTTGCCAGGAACGTTTTCTTCAGTTTCGTGGCAACCTCCTCAGCGGAATCATCATAAAAGATAATAGAGCTGATGGTGGTCTCTAACGTATCGTTATAGAACCAGTAATGGGCAATCGCCGTCATCTTTTTGTCAGTGACGAGGATAAGGCGCATATTTTTGAATTGTTCGAGCCAGCTATCGTTCAGAAAATAGGTGATATTTTTATGGCTAAAATCAATAATCACGACTGGCTGAGAAATATATTTGTCGCTCACACATTCAAAATAGTGCCTGATACCTTCTACAAGGTAAGAATTGTTATCAGGCCAAATATAGCATTCAAGTCCTGTGCAGGTTTTACGAGCGCACGCTTCAGCGTCACCAAACAGGCATTTTTTCACACAACCATAGCAATGCATCGACGGCGTGTGGCTCACCTGCTGACCATCATTATGAGATAAATAAATAGAGTTATTAGTGTGAAATAACATATTACACCTTATACGCGATGATTAAGCACGATATTAGTTTTGGACGAAGCATCAACCTCGTCGTTTGATGTGAGGCATCATACTGAATACCTGGTATAAGTCTTAATTAAATAGTCTGAACACATCTTTTCAGGCTGCATTTAAGATTTAAGTCTATATTTTTCAAGTGCTTACATGTTTTCTTAAATGGCCGATTTACGGGTTTTTGGGTTATTGTTCTTCTGTTTTGTTAATGGGTGGTTATTTGTTTTCACTTGGTAATGCTATTGCAATTAACATAATGTTAAACATTGAAGGACTAAACTTTATAAGGTTGGAATAGAATGTTTCGATAAAAAGAAAAGAGGGGGTGGGCGGGAACGTCAGATTCAGTGTGAATGTAAATATTGCTTATTTACCAGGTCGCGCATTAGGTTCTCGTACGACCTGGCTAAAGTAAACGACGATGTCCTTTATTTATTTTCTATGCTAAAACGATCGGCATCCTGCCAGGCCGGAAACTTCTCCCGATACTCCTTTAACGCCGTTAACGAGATCTCAGCGTCAATTCGTGTTGCCTGATGCGGCTCGGCGGTGGCAATAATCTCACCCTGCGGACTGATCACCCGGCTGTCACCGCGATAATGGTGTCCGTTACCATCCGTGCCTACGCGGTTACATCCCACAATATAAGCCTGGTTTTCAATTGCCCGCGCCGTTAATAACGCCTGCCAGTGAAGTGAACGTGGCGCAGGCCAGTTGGCAACATACAGCGCCAGGTCGTAATCGTTGCGGTTGCGGGACCAGACGGGGAAGCGCAGGTCATAACAGACCAGCGGCAGAATACGCCAGCCACGCCATTCAAACACCACGCGTTCGTTTCCGGCTACATAATGTTGATGCTCATCCGCCATGCGGAACAGGTGGCGCTTATCGTAGAAATGCACCTTTCCCTCTGGCTCGACCAGCAGGAAGCGGTTAACCGGCCCGCGTTCGGTCTGGAGGGCGACGCTACCGGCAATCAGCGCGTTTGTCTCCTGCGCTTTGGCGTGCATCCAGGCCACAACCTCGTCCTGCGGCATCGACTGTTTTGCAGCCTCCATCGCAAAACCCGTGGTGAACATCTCCGGCAGGACAATCACATCGCGACCGCTAATCTCTTCGAGCTGGCGATCGAAATGGCGAAGGTTGGCTGGACCGTCCATCCAAACTAAAGGCTGCTGCAAAACAGAAATCTTCAAACCAGGCACGATACCGACTCCTTAAAAGATCGCTTTTTGACACTTTAGCACGTCATTACGAGAAAATGTGGCATTAAAAAACCCCGCACGGAGCGGGGTTGATGGACGCTGAACGTCTTATGCGGCTTCAGGTTTGCGGTGCTTCTCCGGCAGCTTTACCGGCTGTGTCGCCAGCTCTTCTGGTTCGAAATCATCCACGTTAATACTGCGCAGACGGCTCTCTTCGGCTTTCACCAGAATCGCAGCTTCGCTGTTGTCGATGATGCCACCCGCCAGCGCCTGTTTTGCCAGCTCATCCAGTCGTGTAAACGGCAGATTTTTGCCCAGCTGTTTGCAGATCTTCTGGTGAATCGGGTCGGCGGCCATCACGTCAAGCAGCGCCTCTTCCAGCAGGCCGACAGGGTTATGCGGGGTAGGTGCCAGATATTGACCCCGACCAATACGAGAGCGGGTTGCGCTCGGAACCTGAAGGATCTTCGCCACTTTATGATCCAGCTTGTCGGACGGCGCCAGGTGATGACGACCGGTCGGGAAGATCACGACGCGCAGGGCACCTGCCACGAAGCGGTTCGGGAAGTTCGCCAGCAGATCGTCAATTGCCTGTTCGGCCTGATACATCGCATCCTGCACGCCCCAGTGCACCAGCGGCAGATCCGCTTCCTGACGGCCTTCATCGTCGTAGCGTTTCAGCACCGCAGAGGCCAGGAAGATCTGGCTCAGCACATCACCCAGACGGGCGGAGATGCGCTCGCGACGCTTCAGGCTACCGCCCAGCACCGCCATGGAAACGTCAGACAGCAGAGCCAGGTTGGCGCTCAGACGGTTCAGGTGCTGGTAGTAACGTTTGGTCGCATCACCGGTTGGCGTCGCGCTGGTCAGCCCGCGCGTCAGGCCCAGCCAGAAGCTGCGCACCTTGTTACTGCCGACGTGACCGATATGTTTGAACAGCAGCTTGTCGAAGGCATCCACATCATTATTCTGAGCGGCAGCCATCTCTTCCAGCACGTACGGATGGCAGCGAATGGCGCCCTGACCGAAGATCATCATGCTGCGGGTCAGGATGTTTGCCCCTTCAACAGTGATGGCAATCGGAGCGCCCTGATAGCTGCGTGCCAGGAAGTTGCCTTCACCGAGCATGATCCCTTTACCGCCTGCGATATCCATTGCATCAATAATTGACTGCTGTGCACGGTGGGTACAGTGGTATTTCACAATTGCCGACAGCACGGCGGGTTTTTCGCCCAGCATAATTCCGTAGGTAATCAGCGAGGCTGCGGCGTCCATCACGTATGCATTGCCCGCAATACGCGCCAGCGGCTCTTCGATACCTTCCATCTTGCCGATGGAGATTTTGAACTGACGGCGGATATGCGCGTAAGCCCCAATCCCCATCGCCACCGATTTCAGACCGCCGGTTGAGTTCGACGGCAGGGTAATGCCGCGGCCCACAGACAGACATTCTACCAGCATACGCCAGCCCTGACCGGCCATTTTCGGGCCACCGATGATGTAATCAATCGGGACAAAGATATCCTGACCGCGGGTAGGACCGTTCTGGAACGGTACGTTCAGCGGGAAGTGACGGCGACCAATCTCAACACCTGGGGTCGAGGTTGGGATCAGCGCACAGGTAATGCCCAGATCTTCTTCACCGCCCAGCAGTTTTTCCGGGTCAGAGAGTTTGAACGCCAGGCCCAGCACCGTGGCGATAGGCGCGAGGGTGATATAACGTTTGTTCCAGGTCAGGCGCATGCCCAGCACCTGCTGGCCCTGCCACTCGCCCATGCAAACCACGCCGGTATCGGGGATCGCGCCGGCATCAGAGCCCGCCTCCGGGCTGGTCAGCGCGAAGCACGGAATTTCCTGGCCACGCGCCAGACGCGGCAGGTAGTGATCTTTCTGCTCTTCTGTACCGTAATGCTGTAACAGCTCGCCCGGGCCTAAGGAGTTTGGCACGCCAACGGTAATCGCCAGGATCCCGGAGACACCCGCCAGTTTTTGCAGCACGCGAGCCTGAGCGTAAGCGGAGAATTCCAGACCGCCATACTCTTTCTTAATGATCATCGCGAAGAAGCGATGCTCTTTCAGGTATGCCCACAGCTCAGGCGGCAGGTCGGCCATTTCGTGAGTGATGGCAAAGTCGTTTGCCATGCGGCACGCTTCTTCTACCGGACCATCAATAAAGGCCTGTTCTTCGGCGGTCAGACGCGGCTGTGGATAGTTGTGAAGCTTTTTCCAGTCCGGGTTGCCCTGGAACAGATCGCCTTCCCACCAGGTCGTACCGGCGTCAATCGCTTCTTTCTCTGTACGCGACATCGGCGGCATCACTTTACGGAATCCCCTGAACACCGGCACAGAGATCATCGACTTACGCATCGGCGTCAGGTTAAACGGCAGTAAAATGATGGCCAGGGGAACAAGAACCCAGATATTCCACAGGCCAGCGACGCCAAGTGCAGCCGTCCAGGCCAGAAGAATCAGGCTACTCAGGAATAAACTAACACGGTGATAGAACAACACACCGAGCAGTACAACGGTTGCGAGAATGCTCAAAATCATCATAAAGAAAAGCTCCCTTGCTTGTAGGAGGTCTGACCACTTGTGATGATATGGTTGTAGTTGATGTCATTTCCTTTAGCAATGTGTTTACAAAATAATTACAACCTGGTTCACATTGTTCGCGTTTTAGCCGGCACAAAAAATCAAAACGCCGGACGATTCGCATGGCTTTAGCTTCTCGCTTTTACTGCTATCCGGTACACTCCACTGTGTTATTTCATCAATACTGAAGGATTATCCTCATGTACCAGGATCTTATTCGTAACGAACTGAACGAAGCGGCGGAAACGCTGGCGAACTTTCTGAAAGATGATGCCAATATTCACGCTATTCAGCGCGCGGCGGTCCTGCTTGCCGACAGCTTCAAAGCCGGCGGTAAAGTGCTCTCCTGCGGTAACGGCGGTTCCCACTGTGACGCCATGCACTTCGCCGAGGAGCTGACCGGACGCTATCGCGAAAACCGTCCGGGCTACCCGGCGATTGCGATTTCCGACGTGAGCCACATCTCCTGTGTAGGCAACGACTTTGGTTACGACCACATCTTTTCCCGCTACGTTGAAGCCGTAGGCCGTGAAGGCGATGTGCTTCTCGGTATCTCCACGTCCGGTAACTCCGCTAACGTGATCAAAGCGATCGCCGCCGCGCGTGAGAAGGGCATGAAAGTGATCACCCTGACCGGGAAAGATGGCGGTAAGATGGACGGTACAGCGGACATTGAAATCCGCGTTCCACACTTCGGTTATGCCGATCGCGTTCAGGAAATTCACATCAAAGTGATCCACATCCTGATCCAATTGATCGAAAAAGAGATGGTTAAGTAAGACTTCGCTGGGGGGCGCCGGTGCCCCCCGCTGTTGTGGAGGTGATCTATGTGCGAACTGCTCGGGATGAGCGCCAATGTGCCAACCGATATCTGCTTTAGTTTTACCGGGCTGGTTCAGCGCGGTGGAGGAACCGGGCCGCATAAAGACGGCTGGGGCATTACCTTCTACGAAGGCAAAGGATGCCGCACGTTTAAAGATCCACAGCCCAGCTTTAACTCACCCATTGCCAGACTGGTGCAGGACTATCCTATTAAATCCTGTTCGGTGATCGCGCATATTCGCCAGGCCAATCGCGGCGAAGTGGCGCTGGAAAATACCCATCCGTTTACCCGTGAACTGTGGGGCCGTAACTGGACCTACGCGCACAACGGGCAGCTCTCGGGCTATAAATCACTGGAAACCGGCAATTTTCGTCCTGTCGGTGAAACGGACAGCGAAAAAGCATTTTGCTGGCTGCTGCACAAGCTGACCGAGCGCTACCCCCGTACGCCCGGCAACATGACCGCCGTTTTTAAATACATAGCGTCACTGGCGTCTGAGTTACGCGAGAAGGGCGTCTTTAATATGCTGCTGTCTGACGGGCGCTACGTGATGGCGTTCTGCTCGACAAATCTGTTCTGGATCACCCGACGTGCGCCGTTTGGCGTCGCCACGCTGCTCGATCAGGATGTGGAAATTGATTTTCAGAAGGAGACCACACCGAACGATGTGGTCACTGTCATTGCAACGCAGCCACTGACGGGCAACGAAACCTGGCAAAAGATCATGCCAGGCGAGTGGGCGCTATTTTGTCTCGGGGACCGCGTAATTTGACGCCAGCTGCGGCTGAACCACTTCATGGCTGAGCGGTTTACTCACCACGTAACGGCCATTGACGATGGACACCACCGGCGGCTTATGGGTCTGCTCGAAGTAGTCATAGCCCGGTTTTAGCTGTTTCCAGAAATCTGTGTAAACAGAGTACTTATGGCGTGCCATGTTCGCATCCGTCATACGGAACGGATAGATGCTGACCTGAACATTCGGCTGACCGAAGACCAGTGCGCCCGTGACAAACTGGAAGATTTCATCAATGCCGGAATCCGTCATCGCATAACAGCCGACAGACACGCAGGCGCCGTGGATCATCAGGTATTTCCCTTCGTAACCGTGCGCACGGTCGAAGGCATTGGGGAAACCGATGTTAATCGCTTTATAGAAGCGGCTGTCCGGTTTTAGCTGGTTACGCTGAACGTTGTAAAACCCTTCCGGACTTTTGAAGTCACCCTGCCGCTGTTTCGGCCCCAGCCCGCCAGAATAGTTACAGATTTTGTAGCTATCGAGCAGCTGATACGTCTCGCCCATTTTGACAAACAGATCGAGTGTGCGCTCTTCCTTGAAGATTTGAATATAAACCGGGGATCCCATCAACTGCTGTTTATACTCTTTACTGATCGGCGTCGTTGAACTATTACTGCCAAGCAGCCCGGCAAACGACATGCACGGTATCAGAAGCATCGCAATGAACAATGCGATTTTACGCATACTACTGGTTCCTTGATAAAACAATGACCAACTTGCCAGAACGGCAAAAGACACCCGAAATCAGACTAATCTGGACAGGAGCGCTCACATTAGCACCGATGGAGATTTTCGCAAGAGCCAACCTTTGCGTTTACAAATTAGTTTTACTTTATAACCCATTCACATTGTCCTGACTCCAGGAACTTTGCGCAATAGCTCGCATTTCGGCGCGCCAGACGGCGGATTTGCTGCCCCTGGCAGGGCCGAAAATGGTACACTCCGGCCTCTCTGGATTGTTGTTCATGGATACCTGCTAACCACATGTTTAGAATCAGAAAAGGACTCGATCTGCCAATCTCTGGCGTGCCTGAACAGCACGTTACCACCGGCGCCAGTATTCATCATGTCGCCATTGTAGGTGATGATTACGTGGGCATGCGTCCTGCGATGCTGGTACAGGAAGGCGATCGCGTAATAAAAGGCCAGGCACTCTTCGAGGATAAAAAAAATCCTGGCGTTATGTTTACAGCCCCAGCCAGCGGCACCGTTGTTGCCATCCATCGTGGTGAGCGTCGCGTCCTGCAATCGGTTGTTATTCAAATTGAAGGTGATGAGAAACGCGAATTTGCGCGTTTTGACGCCGCCGATCTCGCCACCCTCAGCCACGACGTGGTGCAGACGCAACTGCTGGAGTCGGGACTGTGGACGGCGCTTCGCACGCGGCCCTATAGCAAAACGCCCGTGCCAGGCACTGTGCCGGCCGCTATCTTCGTTACGGCCATCGACACCAACCCGCTCAGCGCAGATCCGCAGCCTCTTATCCTGGCGGAACGAAAAGCTTTCGATGCCGGCCTCACCGTGTTAACACGCCTGACGCCGGGCAAAGTGCATGTCTGCCAGGCCAGCGGCGGTAAGCTGGGCGGTCATCCGCAAGGGCAGGTGGCCTTTAATGAATTTGCCGGCCCGCATCCGGCGGGACTGGTGGGAACGCATATTCATTTCCTGGAGCCGGTAAGCCTGACGAAACAGGTCTGGCATCTTAATTATCAGGACGTGATCGCTATCGGTAAGCTGTTCACCACGGGTGAGCTGTGCGCAGAACGCATTATTGCCATCGGCGGCCCTCAGGCAACCCAACCGCGTCTGGTTCGCACGCTGCTTGGGGCTGACCTGACGGCGCTGTTGGCTGGCGAAACGAAAGAGGGTGAAAACCGTATTATTTCCGGTTCGGTGCTGAGCGGCAGGCACGCGACAGGCCCGATGGCCTGGCTGGGTCGTTTCCATCTTCAGGTGAGTGTGGTGCTTGAAGGACGCGATAAAGAGCTGTTCGGCTGGGTACTGCCTGGCGCAGAAAAATACTCGGTAACCCGCACCACGCTCGGCCACTTCCTGCGTCATAAGCTGTTTAACTTCTCCACCAGCACCAACGGCGGTGAGCGCGCCATGGTTCCGATTGGCAACTACGAACGCGTGATGCCGCTGGATATTCTGCCCACCGTGCTGCTGCGGGATCTCCTGGCCGGTGATACCGACGGTGCCCAGGCGCTGGGCTGTCTGGAGCTGGACGAAGAAGATCTGGCGCTGTGTACCTATGTGTGTCCAGGTAAATACGAATATGGACCCGTATTGCGCGAGGTGTTAACCCGCATTGAGCAGGAAGGATAAACATGGGCTTAAAACACCTCTTTGAAAAAATTGAGCCGCACTTTACCGAAGGGAAGCTCAAAAAGTACTACCCGCTGTATGAAGCGACAACGACCATTTTCTACACGCCGGGTCTGGTAACGAAAGGCGCGGCGCACGTTCGCGACGCCATCGACCTCAAGCGAATGATGATTCTGGTCTGGTTTGCGGTCTTCCCGGCCATGTTCTGGGGGATGTATAACGTTGGGTTGCAAACTATTCCGGCGCTGCACCATATGTATGATGCAGAGCAGCTGGCGCAGGTGATTCAGTCTGACTGGCACTATCGTCTGGCACAGTCGCTGGGGGTGAGCTTTGCGGCAGATGCCGGCTGGATCAGCATGATGGCGCTGGGCGCTGTCTTTTTCCTCCCCATCTATATGACTGTCTTTATCGTGGGCGGTTTCTGGGAGGTGCTGTTCGCCATTATTCGCAAACATGAGATCAACGAGGGCTTCTTTGTTACCTCTATTCTGTTTGCGCTGATTGTTCCGCCAACGCTGCCGCTCTGGCAGGCGGCGATGGGGATCAGCTTTGGCGTGGTGATTGCCAAGGAGATCTTCGGCGGGACCGGACGCAACTTCCTCAACCCGGCGCTGGCAGGACGCGCGTTCCTGTTCTTTGCTTATCCGGCGCAAATCTCGGGCGACCTGGTGTGGACGGCAGCAGACGGATTCTCCGGCGCGACGCCGCTTTCACAGTGGGCGGCAGGCGGCGGCGAAACGCTGGTCAATAATGCAACCGGACAGCCTGTCACCTGGTTTGATGCGTTTATCGGCAATATTCCAGGCTCCATCGGTGAAGTGTCTACCCTGATGATTTTGATCGGCGGGGCCATCATCCTCTTTGGCCGCGTGGCGTCCTGGCGCATTGTCGCTGGCGTCATGCTCGGGATGGTACTCACCGCCACGCTTTTCAACTTCATTGGTTCAGACACAAACCCGATGTTCTCCATGCCGTGGTACTGGCACCTTGTGCTGGGAGGCTTTGCGTTTGGCATGATGTTCATGGCCACCGATCCGGTCTCGGCTTCGTTTACCGACAGAGGTAAATGGTGTTACGGCGCGCTCATTGGGGTGATGTGTGTACTGATTCGCGTGGTCAACCCGGCTTATCCGGAAGGGATGATGTTGGCCATTCTGTTTGCCAATCTGTTTGCGCCGCTGTTCGACTACCTGGTCGTGCGCGCCAACATTAAGCGGAGGAAGGCGCGTGGCTGAGATCAAAAATAACGACAGCATCAGCAAAACGCTGCTGGTGGTGCTGGTACTGTGTCTGGTTTCTTCCATTGTCGTGGCCGGTTCTGCCGTAGGGTTGAAACCGCTACAGCAGGAGCAACGTGCGCTGGATAAACAGCGTAACATCCTGGCCGTTGCCGGGCTGATGCAGGAAGGCATGACGAAGGATGACGTCGCAGCGGTGTTTGCCGAACGTATTACCGCACGGCTGGTGGATTTAAAAACCGGGGAGTTAATGGATAAAGACCCGGCGAAATACAACCAGGCGCTGGCGCTAAAAGATCCGCAAATGAGCACCACGCTTGACGCCTCGCAGGATCCGGCAGGCATTAAGCGCCGCAGCAATGTCGCGGAGATTTACCTCGTCCGTGACGAGCAAAAACGCATTCAGAAAATCGTGTTGCCCATCTATGGCAACGGTTTATGGTCAATGATGTACGCCTTTGTGGCGCTGGATACCGACGGCCGTACGGTTAAAGGCATTACTTATTACGATCAGGGCGAAACGCCGGGGCTGGGGGGCGAAGTTGAGAACCCTAACTGGCGGGCACAGTTTGTTGGTAAAAAAGTGCTCGACGACAACGGCCAGCCTGCGCTGAAGGTGGTAAAAGGGGGCGCGCGTCCCGGCGATGAATTTGCCGTTGATGGCCTTTCCGGCGCCACGCTCACCTCTAACGGTGTGCAGCACAGCTTTGATTTCTGGATGGGTGAACTGGGCTTTGGTCCCTTCCTGAAGAATGTACGTGAAGGAGCGCTGAATAATGGCTGATACGGGTGAACTGAAAGAAGTTAAAAAGGTGCTGATTGGCCCGCTGTTAGCCAATAACCCGATAACGCTTCAGGTGCTGGGGGTGTGCTCGGCGCTGGCGGTCACCACCAAGCTGGAAACGGCGGTGGTCATGACGCTGGCGGTAACGCTGGTGACAGCTTTTTCCAGCATGTTTATCTCAATGATCCGCCACCACATACCCAACAGCGTAAGGATCATCGTGCAGATGGCGATCATCGCCTCGCTGGTGATCGTGGTCGATCAGCTCCTGCGCGCCTTCGCCTATGAAACCTCGAAGCAGCTTTCGGTGTTTGTCGGCCTGATTATCACCAACTGTATCGTGATGGGGCGTGCTGAAGCCTATGCGATGAAAATGCCGCCGCTGGCGAGCTTTATGGACGGTATCGGCAACGGCCTGGGTTACGGCGTAATCCTGTTGACGGTTGGTTTCCTGCGCGAACTTATTGGCAGCGGCAAGCTGTTTGGCATTCCGGTGCTGGATACGGTACAGAACGGCGGCTGGTATCTGCCGAACGGCCTGTTCCTGCTGGCCCCAAGCGCATTTTTCATTATCGGTTTGCTGATCTGGCTGATTCGTACGTTGAAGCCTGAACAGCAGGAAAAGGAGTAACCGACAATGGCTCATTACCTGAGTTTATTTGTGCGCGCGGTGTTTGTTGAAAACATGGCGCTCGCTTTCTTCCTGGGCATGTGTACGTTCCTTGCCGTTTCTAAAAAGGTATCGACGGCATTTGGTCTGGGCGTGGCAGTCACCGTTGTGCTTGGGCTGTCCGTTCCGATTAACAACCTGGTATTCAACTTCGTGCTGCGCGATGGCGCGCTGGTGGAGGGGGTTGATCTTAGCTTCCTGAACTTCATCACCTTTATCGGAGTGATTGCGGCGCTTGTTCAGATCCTGGAGATGATCCTCGATAAATACTTCCCGTCGCTGTACAACGCGCTGGGGATCTTCCTGCCGCTGATCGCCGTGAACTGCGCCATTTTTGGCGGTGTTTCCTTTATGGTTCAGCGTGATTACAACTTCAGTGAATCGGTTGTGTATGGCTTCGGTTCCGGTATCGGCTGGATGCTGGCGATTGTTACCATGGCGGGGATCCGTGAAAAAATGAAATATGCCAACGTACCTGCGGGGCTTCGTGGCTTAGGGATCACCTTTATCACCACCGGCCTGATGGCGTTGGGCTTTATGTCCTTCTCCGGTGTGCAGCTATAAGGGCTAACAAATGGAAATTATTCTTGGCGTGGTGATGTTCACGCTGATAGTACTGGTGCTGTCAGGGCTGATCCTGGCGGCGCGTGCGAAGCTGGTCAATTCCGGGGATGTGATCATTGATATCAATGACGATCCGCAGAATCAGATCCGTACCCCGGCAGGGGATAAGCTGCTTAACACGCTCTCCGGCAACGGGATTTTTGTCTCGTCTGCCTGTGGCGGCGGTGGCTCCTGTGGCCAGTGCCGTGTGACGGTGAAAGAGGGCGGCGGTGATATTCTGCCAACGGAACTGTCCCATATTACGAAGCGTGAAGCGAAAGAGGGATGCCGTCTGGCGTGTCAGGTCGCTGTGCGCCAGAACATGAAGATTGAGCTGCCGGAGGAGATCTTCGGCGTGAAAAAATGGGAGTGCGAAGTTATCTCTAACGATAACAAAGCCACGTTCATTAAAGAGCTCAAGCTGCGTGTCCCTGAAGGGGAGAGCGTCCCGTTCCGTGCGGGTGGGTATATCCAGATTGAATGTCCGGCACACACCGTCGCGTATGCTGACTTCGACGTGCCCGAAGAGTACCGGGCCGACTGGGATAAATTTAACCTCTTCCGCTTTGTTTCCGAGGTAAAAGAGCCCGCGCTCCGCGCCTATTCCATGGCTAACTACCCGGAAGAGAAGGGCATTATTATGCTCAACGTGCGTATCGCCACGCCGCCACCGAATGTGCCTGATGCCCCCCCTGGCGTCATGTCATCCTATATCTGGTCCCTCAAGCCTGGCGACAAAGTGACGATTTCCGGCCCGTTCGGCGAATTCTTTGCCAAAGATACTGACGCGGAGATGGTCTTTATCGGCGGCGGAGCGGGTATGGCGCCGATGCGTTCACATATCTTTGACCAGCTCAAACGACTTGGCAGCAAGCGCAAGATCAGCTTCTGGTACGGAGCGCGTTCACTGCGCGAAATGTTCTATGACGATGAGTTTGAACAACTGGCACGTGATAACCCTAACTTTACCTTCCATGTGGCGTTATCCGATCCGCAGCCGGAAGATAACTGGACAGGCTATACGGGCTTCATCCACAACGTGCTGTATGAAAATTACCTCAAACAGCACCCGGCACCGGAAGACTGCGAGTTCTATATGTGTGGTCCACCAATGATGAACGCGGCCGTGATTAAGATGCTAAAAGATCTTGGCGTGGAAGATGAGAACATCATGCTCGATGATTTCGGAGGCTGATTATGCTGACCTTTCTGGCGACCTTTGCGGTGTTTGTGCTGGTGATCTTCGGCATGTCCTTAGGCTGGATCATCAAGCGTAAAAGCATTCAGGGCAGTTGCGGAGGCATCTCTTCCATCGGAATGGAAAAAGTGTGCGATTGTCCGGAACCGTGCGATGCGCGGAAAAAGCGGATGGCTCGCGAGCAGCAACGCATTATTTAGTCTTCCTGGTCGGGTAAGGCAACGCCGCCACCCGACAATTTCCATGCACACTTCTCAACCCTCATTTGTTTACTGTATACTTATCCAGTAACGAGTGAGGGCTTACTATGCGCAAAATAATCCATGTCGATATGGACTGCTTTTTTGCCGCAGTGGAGATGCGTGACAACCCGGCGCTGCGGGATATTCCCATTGCCATTGGCGGCAGCCGGGTACAGCGCGGTGTCATCAGCACCGCCAACTATCCTGCTCGCAAATACGGCGTGCGCAGCGCCATGCCGACAGCGATGGCGCTGAAACTGTGCCCGCATCTCACTCTTTTGCCCGGACGTTTTGATGCCTATAAAGAAGCATCGAGCCACATTCGGGAGATCTTTTCCCGCTACACCTCACTGATTGAACCGTTATCGCTGGATGAAGCCTATCTGGATGTCACCCACAGCGTGCACTGCCACGGCTCCGCCACCCTGATGGCGCAGGAGATCCGCCAGACTATTTTCAACGAGCTGAACCTGACGGCATCGGCGGGTGTCGCGCCGGTCAAATTTCTCGCCAAAATCGCCTCCGATTTAAATAAGCCCAACGGCCAGTACGTTATCACTCCGGAAGAAGTTTCGGCGTTTTTAAAGACGCTGCCGCTCAGCAAAATCCCCGGAGTGGGCAAAGTCTCCGCCGCGAAGCTGGAAAGTATGGGGCTACGCACCTGCGAAGACGTTCAGCGCAGCGATCTGGCGCTGCTGCTTAAGCGTTTTGGCAAGTTTGGCCGCGTACTGTGGGAACGCAGTCAGGGCATTGATGACCGGGATGTGAACAACGAACGGCTGCGTAAATCGGTCGGCGTTGAACGCACGCTGAGTGAAGATATCCATGACTGGACCGAATGTGAAACCATTATTACGGAACAACTCTATCCTGAACTTGAACGACGCTTACTGAAGGTCAAACCGGATCTGCTTATTGCCCGGCAGGGCATCAAACTGAAATTTAACGATTTTCAGCAAACGACGCAGGAACACGTCTGGCCACGCCTCAACAAAGAGGATCTTATCGCGACGGCAAAAAAGGCATGGGAAGAACGGCGGGGCGGGCGAGGGGTGAGGCTGGTGGGGCTGCACGTCACCTTGCTGGATCCGCAGCTGGAGCGTCAGCTGGTGTTGGGACTGTAGATTACGCTAATTGTAGGCCCGGTAAGCGTAGCGCCACCGGGCAACAGACGGCGAATTACTTCGCAGGGATTGCTTTCAGCAGCTCAGTCAGCAGCGTCCAGTAGTGACCGACGCTTTCAATATGAACCTGTTCATCCGGGGAGTGTGGACCCGTGATGGTCGGCCCAATGGAGACCATGTCCATATCCGGATACGGTTTCTTGAACAGACCACACTCCAGACCCGCGTGAATAACCTGAATGTTCGGGGTGCTGTTGAACAGTCGCTGATAAGTTTCACGCACCAGTGCCATGACCGGAGAACTTGCATCCGGCTGCCAGCCCGGGTAGCTGCCTTTTGCCGACGTTTTCGCGCCCGCCAGGGTACCCAGAGATTCCAGCATGCTCACAACGTACTCTTTACCGCTGTCGATCAGGGAACGGATCAGGCAGATGATCTCTGCGCTGTCGTCACCCATGGTCACCACGCCCACGTTCAGGGAGGTTTCCACCACGCCTTTCGCCACGTCAGAGTTGCGAATAACGCCGTTTGGCGTTGCGTTCAGCAGCTGGACGAACGTGTCACGAGACTGTGCGGTCAGCGCGGCTTTATCCGTCGTAACGGACTCCAGCACCACCGTCAGGTTTTTCTCTTTTGCAGACAGTTCGTTTTTCAGGATCTCCAGATACACGCTGGAGAGTTTTTTCAGCTCGTCCGCTTTCGACGCAGGCACTGCCAAGGTAGCGAAGGCTTCGCGAGGGATCGCGTTACGCAGAGTACCGCCGTTGAAGTCCACCAGACGCAGATCCAGTTCAGCGGCATGGCCCGCCAGGAAACGCGCCAGCAGTTTGTTGGCGTTGCCCAGGCCCAGGTGAATATCACCGCCGGAGTGACCGCCTTTCAGCCCTTTCAGCGTCAGCTTAAAGGTCTCGAATCCAGCAGGGATTGCTTCGCGGGACAGCGGCAGGGTAGAGATGAAATCGATCCCGCCCGCGCAGCCCATGTAGATCTCACCTTCTTCTTCGGAGTCGGTGTTGATCAGAATGTCCGCTTGCAGCCAGTTTGCCTGGAGACCGAACGCGCCATCCATGCCCGCTTCTTCAGTCATGGTCAGCAGCACTTCCAGCGGACCGTGTTCAACGCTGTCGTCAGCCAGCACGGCCAGCGCGGAAGCCATACCAATACCGTTATCTGCGCCCAGGGTCGTGCCGCGCGCCTTCACCCACTCGCCGTCGATGTACGGCTGAATCGGGTCTTTTGTGAAGTCGTGAACGGTGTCGTTGTTTTTCTGCGGAACCATGTCCAGGTGCGCCTGCAATACCACTGGCTTACGGTTTTCCATACCTGCGGTGGCAGGTTTGCGGATAAGAATATTGCCAGCCTGGTCGCGTTCAGCGTGCAGACCTTTTTCCTTTGCCCAGCCCATAATATGTTCGGCAAGCTGTTCTTCGTGATAGGAAGGGTGCGGAATGGAGCAGATTTTGGCAAAAATATCCCACAGCGGCTGTGGAGATAATTGAGACAGTTCAGACACGATAGGTCTCCTTGTCGTTGCGCTGCAAAACAATGTTGCAGGTCACAGGGTTAGCAGGTTAATCGTTACCACAAGTCAGGCTTGCGAGATGCAACTGAGAATACCACTTTCTCCCGTGGCTGGTAGCATTAAGCATGTAAAAACTCAGGCTCATGGCGCGTAACACTGGTTTTTAGTGCGTCAGATCTCTATAATCTCGCGCAACCTGGTTCACCCTCATTTTTTTAAGCCGTATATAAACAGGCTGGGACACTTCACATGAGCGAAAAATACGTCGTCACCTGGGACATGTTGCAGATTCACGCACGCAAACTGGCTGCGCGTCTGATGCCTTCCGAACAGTGGAAAGGCATTATTGCCGTCAGCCGTGGCGGTCTGGTACCGGGGGCGCTGCTGGCACGTGAGCTGGGTATTCGTCATGTCGATACCGTATGTATCTCCAGCTACGATCACGACAACCAGCGCGAACTGAAAGTGCTAAAACGCGCGGAAGGCGACGGTGAAGGCTTTATCGTTATCGACGATCTGGTGGATACCGGCGGTACTGCGGTGGCTATCCGCGAAATGTATCCAAAAGCGCACTTCGTCACTATCTTCGCGAAACCAGCGGGTCGCCCACTGGTTGATGATTACGTCATTGATATCCCGCAGGATACCTGGATTGAACAGCCATGGGATATGGGCGTGGTCTTCGTACCGCCTATCTCTGGCCGTTAATTTCAGTACGTAACTTTACACGCCCGGTTATGCCGGGCGTTGTTCTTTTTACCCTGCCACGCGTTACAATGGTCTTCATATGACGTATCCATGGAGGCAACGCAATGACGCAGGCGAATCTCACCGAAACTCTCTTCAAACCCCGTTTCAAGCACCCTGAAACGTCGACGCTGGTGCGTCGGTTTAATCCGGGGACAATGCCTGCCGTTCAGTCAGCGTTAGACGGTAAAAACGTGCCCCACTGGTATCGAATGATTAACCGCCTGATGTGGATCTGGCGCGGCATCGATCCGCGTGAAATCCTCGACGTGCAGGCGCGTATCGTGATGAGCGAGTCCGAGCGTACCGACAGCGATCTCTACGATACGGTGGTGGGCTACCGTGGTGGAAACTGGATCTACGAATGGTCAAAGCAGGCCATGCTCTGGCAGCAAAAAGCGAGCCAGGAAGAAGATGCCACTCTCAGCGGCAAGCACTGGCTGCATGCGGCAAACCTTTACAGCATCGCTGCATATCCGCATCTTAAAGGCGACGAACTGGCAGAGCAGGCGCAGGCGCTGGCAAACCGGGCTTATGAAGAGGCTGCGCAGCGGTTGCCTGGCCGGATGCGTGAAATTGAGTTCGCCATTCCCGGCGGCAGCCCGGTGACCGGATTCCTGCATATGCCGGAGGGGGAAGGGCCGTTCCCGACGGTTCTGATGTGCGGTGGACTGGACTCGTTACAAATTGACTATTACAGCCTGTATGAGCGCTACTTTGCCCCAAACGGAATCGCCATGCTCACGCTTGATATGCCTTCCATTGGTTTTTCATCCAAATGGAAACTTACGCAAGACTCCAGCCTGCTGCACCAGCATGCATTAAAAGCGCTGGAGAATATCCCCTGGGTTGATCACACCCGGGTTGGCGCGTTTGGCTTCCGCTTTGGCGCTAACGTCGCGGTACGGCTTGCCTACCTTGAATCTTCACGCCTGAAGGCCGTCGCCTGTCTTGGTCCGGTGGTGCATGCTCTGTTAAGCGATCCTGCGCGTCAGGGTAGCGTTCCTGAGATGTATCTGGACGTACTGGCGAGCCGACTTGGCATGCATGATGCTTCAGACGAAGCGTTGCGCATTGAACTTAATCGTTATTCATTAAAAACGCAGGGCTTACTCGGCCGCCGCTGTCCAACTCCGATGATGTCCGGTTTCTGGAAGAACGATCCGTTTAGCCCGGAAGAGGAGTCACGCTTAATCACTTCGTCATCTTCTGATGGTAAATTGCTGGAGGTGCCCTTCAGCCCGGTGTACCAGAATTTTGACAAAGCGCTGAAAGAGATCACACGCTGGATCACGCAGAGATTGTGTTAATAGTTTGCTAAATTTCGTTGGTTTGGTAAAACAGTGCTTCACAAAAGGAGATCGCAATGACGTTACCGAGTGGACACCCGAAAAGTAGACTGATTAAGAAGTTCATGGCTCTTGGCCCGTATATTCGAGAAGAGCAGTGTGAAGAGAATCGCTTTTTTTTCGACTGCCTGGCTGTTTGCGTCAACGTGAAGCCTGCACCCGAAAAACGTGAGTTCTGGGGCTGGTGGATGGAAATGGAAGCACAGGAAAACCGTTTTACCTATACCTATCAGTTTGGCCTGTTTAATAAAGACGGGCACTGGCAGGCGACGAGCATCAAAGATCAGGAAGTGATCGATCGCCTGGAGCATACGCTAAAAGAATTTCACGGCAGAGCTCGCGACCTGCTGGCAACATTGGATCTGAAGCTGGAGCCTGCGGACGATTTTTCCAGCGAAGCGGTGAAACTGAGAGCCTGATGATGTCCCAGCGCCGGGTGGCGGCTACGCCTTACCCGGTCTGAAAAATGTACTATCCCGTACGCCCGGTAAGCACAGCGTCACCGGGCACAAAAAAACCGGCTCAGCGCCGGTTTTTTTATTACCACAACATCAGAACTGGTAGGTCATGCCCAGCGCAACGATATCATCGCTGCTTACGCCCAGTTTATTATCGTCATCAATCTGATTGATCTTATAATCAACAAACGCAGACATATTTTTGTTGAAATAATATGTCGCACCTACGTCGATGTATTTCACGATATCTTCATCGCCGATACCTTCGATATCTTTGCCTTTAGACTGCACGTAACCCAGAGATGGACGCAGACCAAAGTCAAACTGATATTGCGCGACCACTTCGAAGTTTTGCGCTTTATTTGCAAAGCCACCGGAAATAGGGGCCATATTGCGGGTTTCGGAATAGATAGTGGCCAGATAAATATCATTGGCATCATATTTCAAACCGGTTGCCCAGCCTTCTGCTTTTTTACCTTCGCCGCGTGCCTGAAGGTTTTGCTCGTTGGTGCGGTCGGAGCTGGCATACGCACCAATCACAGAAAAATCGCTGCCGCCGAAGTCATAGCTCAGTGAGGTACCGAAGCCGTCACCGTTTTGCTTCTTCACGTCGCGGTTTTCATTTTTGCCCTGGTATTGCAGGGTCATATTCAGGCCGTCAACCAGGCCAAAGAAATCGGTATTACGGTATGTGGCCAGACCGGAGGCGCGTTTCGTCATGAAGTTATCGGTCTGTGCCAGGCCGTCACCGCCAAACTCCGGGAACATATCGGTGTATGCGGCGACATCATACAGCGCGCCCAGGTTACGGCCATAATCCAGTGAGCCGAAGTCTTTCAGTTTCAGCCCGGCAAATGCCAGACGTGTTTTTTGAGAAGAGTCGCTTTCAGCTTTGTTACCCGCGAACTCAGCTTCCCAACGTCCGTAGCCCGTCAGCTGATCGTTAATCTGCGTTTCACCCTTAAAGCCGAAACGAACATAAGTCTGGTCACCATCCTTAGCGTCATCATCACTGATGTAGTGCATTGCTTTTACTTTGCCGTACACGTCCAGTTTATTCCCGTTTTTATTATAAACTTCTGCTGCCTGAACAGATGCGGAAGCAACTACGCCCATTACCACTAATGCCAGAGTGCTCTTTTTCATTTTCAATCCTGATTTTATAAAAACGCGCTAATATTCGCTGAGTAATAAGATTCGGCTTATTACCCCGTGAAAAACAGGAAGGGTTTTATCGTTCGTGGGTGAAAGTTTTATGACAAAGTAAGAATATGTCTAAAAAAGTATGTTTTAATTTTTCGGTAATAAAATTGTCAAAATCTGCCGCTACGCTTCCTGATCCCGCGCAACAAAGTGACGGGTCATGCGCTAAGGCAGTTGGCAACGGGGCTGACACCTGTTAAAACGTCTGACTGACATCATTTTCCCTTATTGTTGAACGGCAGAGAATCATGAGTGACAGCCAGACGCTGGTGGTAAAACTCGGTACCAGTGTGTTAACAGGCGGATCGCGCCGCCTGAATCGTGCCCATATCGTTGAGCTTGTACGTCAGTGCGCTCAGTTGCATGCCGCAGGGCATCGTATTGTAATTGTGACATCCGGGGCGATTGCCGCCGGGCGTGAACACCTGGGCTACCCCGAACTCCCCGCGACGATCGCTTCCAAACAGCTGCTGGCCGCCGTGGGACAAAGCCGACTCATACAGCTCTGGGAACAACTGTTCTCCATCTACGGCATTCACGTCGGGCAGATGCTGCTGACGCGTGCGGATATGGAAGACAGAGAACGTTTCCTGAATGCCCGCGATACGCTGCGCGCGCTGCTGGATAACCATATCGTTCCGGTCATTAACGAAAACGACGCTGTTGCCACCGCTGAAATCAAAGTGGGCGACAACGATAACCTCTCTGCGCTGGCGGCGATCCTGGCAGGGGCCGATAAGCTGCTGCTTCTGACCGATCAGCAGGGGCTGTTTACCGCTGATCCGCGCTCTAATCCACAGGCTGAACTGATCAAAGACGTTCACGGCATTGACGATGCGCTGCGCGCCATCGCGGGTGACAGCGTTTCTGGTCTGGGGACAGGCGGCATGGGCACCAAGCTCCAGGCCGCGGACGTGGCGTGCCGGGCCGGTATCGACACCATCATCGCCGCGGGCAGCCGTCCGGGCGTAATCGGTGATGTGATGGAAGGCATCTCTGTGGGTACTCGCTTCCACGCCCAGGCGACCCCGCTGGAAAACCGAAAACGCTGGATCTTTGGTGCGCCCCCGGCTGGCGAACTGACCGTGGATGAAGGCGCGACCGCCGCTATTCTGGAAAGAGGAAGCTCGTTACTTCCAAAAGGAATTAAAAGCGTGACAGGCAACTTCTCGCGTGGTGAAGTGATCCGAATCCGTAACCTTGAAGGTCGCGACATCGCTCATGGCGTAAGTCGTTATAACAGCGACGCGCTGCGTCGGATTGCTGGTCACCATTCCCAGCAGATCGACGCCATCCTGGGCTATGAATATGGCTCGGTTGCCGTGCATCGCGACGACATGATTATTCGTTAAGGAGCCAGAACATGCTGGAACAAATGGGCGCAGCCGCGAAAGCCGCCTCGTATAAACTGGCGCTCCTTTCCAGCCGCGAGAAAAACCGCGTGCTGGAAAAAATCGCTGATTATCTGGAATCTCAGTCGCAGGAAATTTTGCTCGCCAACGAGCAGGATCTGCTGGAAGCGCGTCGCAACGGCTTGAGCGAAGCGATGCTCGACCGTCTGGCGCTGACCCCGGCGCGTCTGAAAGGTATTGCCGACGACGTCCGTCAGGTGTGCAACCTCGCCGACCCGGTAGGGCAGGTGATTGACGGTGGGGTGCTCGACAGCGGGTTACGCCTTGAACGTCGTCGCGTGCCGCTTGGCGTCATTGGGGTGATTTACGAAGCGCGTCCAAACGTGACGGTGGATGTCGCCTCCCTGTGCCTGAAGACCGGTAACGCCGCGATCCTGCGTGGCGGGAAAGAGACCTGGCGCACCAACGCCGCGACGGTAAACGTCATCCAGCAGGCGCTGGAGGAGTGTGGTTTACCGGCGGGTGCCGTGCAGGCGATTGAAAGCCCCGACCGTGCTCTGGTTAACGAGATGCTGCGCATGGACAAATACATCGACATGCTCATCCCACGCGGCGGTGCGGGCCTGCACAAGCTGTGCCGCGAGCAATCTACCATTCCGGTGATCACCGGTGGTATTGGCGTATGCCATATCGTGGTGGATGACACCGCGGAGGTAGAACCTGCGCTGAAGATTATCGTCAACGCTAAAACCCAGCGTCCAAGCACCTGTAATACGGTAGAAACGCTGCTGGTGCATCAGGGCATCGCCAGTACCTTCCTGCCAGCGCTGAGCAAGCAGATGGCGGAAAGTGGCGTCACGCTGCATGCGGACGAGAAGGCTTTCGCCCTGCTGAAAGACGGTCCGGCGAAGGTCGTTCCGGTTAACGCGGAGCAGTACGACGATGAGTATTTGTCGCTGGATCTGAACGTGAAGGTAGTTGCGGATCTCGATGACGCTATTGCGCACATTCGTGAACACGGAACCCAGCATTCTGACGCGATCCTGACGCGCACCCTGCGCAATGCCGATCGGTTTGTGAATGAAGTGGATTCGTCTGCGGTTTACGTCAATGCCTCGACGCGCTTTACCGATGGCGGCCAGTTTGGTCTGGGCGCGGAGGTGGCGGTGAGCACACAGAAGCTGCACGCCCGCGGTCCGATGGGGCTGGAAGCGCTGACCACCTACAAGTGGATCGGCTTTGGTGATGATACCATTCGTGCGTAAATAATCGCGGGTGATGCAAAAATAGCCGTTTGATTCAAAAGGGCATTGACGCATCACCCGGTTAGATCTACTCTTTTGCCCCGTGGTTACGCTCGTAACCGGCCTTTCAGGGCCGATATAGCTCAGTTGGTAGAGCAGCGCATTCGTAATGCGAAGGTCGTAGGTTCGACTCCTATTATCGGCACTCACACAACAAAATCCTTTAAAAACAATAGCTTAAGACGATTTTCGCTCTCAAGATACAATCTTTTTTTAAGGGATTCTATGACCAACAGTTGCCGCTATGGTTAACAGTGGCTATTCAGGGATGTTAGCACGTAGCGGCCTGTAGTTGTAAAGCTCGAACAGGTACAAAGCGTGAATAGTCCCCACGAACCGCTATCAACTCGAAGCTGATGACGCTGCCAACGTCTCTAAATCCTCCCGAAACAGATTGATCACACGCATTTAAGCCCGATGTGCGGCCTTGTGGCTGCGTAAACAGGTGAATAGTGGTAATGCCCCGGTAGCTACAGATCCGGCTCTGCCAGCGCTTCGCTCACGCTCCGAAAGGTACACGAGCACCCTGATAAGGTGTGATCCCTCTGACAATCTGATTTGGTCACTGGTGACTTTCGCAAAGCGAAACCAACTAGGTTGGCCTGATGAAGTCGCTACGCTCCGCTTGTTGCTTGTACCACTAACGGGGCTTTATGGCTTCTATTGTCTGAAGTTAAATGTATATCATTAGGAAAAGTGCGGGAGACATAGCTCCCGCACTCATGGCTGTTAAGGTAAGTATCTGAGGATTTCAGCAGCCCAGTTTCTTCGATGAATTACTCTGGCGCGGTGCAAATTTCCATCTAATATCTCAGCTTTAGTTAGCTGGGATAATTGTTGCCAATCGTTGTTAAAAATATAGGTTGCGTTGTTACATTGCGAGCTTTCCAATACGTAGGTATTGTGATTGGGAAACCCAAAAATTACATATCCCTGGAAGCCAGCTCTTCCGACAGCAACAAAATCAGGTTCCTTACTGTTAATGAGTTCAAGTCTACCCTCTACAACAGCAGCATTTCCTTTTCCTCTCGGTTTGATAGCTGACATAATTTGCGAACCAATGGTGGTCCAAGGATATTGTCCTTGAGGGAGGAGACTCCAGTTTAGTTTTATAGATTGAGTAGTATGAATCGCCACGGATAATCTAGACACTTCCGAGCCGTTGATAATACTGGTTTTCATATTCTGTCGGTGACATCTGTTCGCTAGAACCATGCCGACGCTTACTGTTAT